>JAKAOS010000173.1 GCA_021823165.1 Actinomycetes bacterium
CCAAACCATCAAGCCAGGCACCCAGGACCCCACCTTTTTGGAGGAGTTCCAGCGGGAAATTCGCCTCGTCGGCTTCGACATGTTGGTCAATCATCTTCTTGCAACCCACGGCGATTCCAGCCACGATGCACAAGAAGAGCAGGATGAGCAAAGCGATCCCACGCAGTTTGAGGAGGGGGCCAACGGGGTCCCCCAGGACAACTGAGGAGAACAGGTGGCGACCGTCAACAACTGCAACATTCCCGAGGACCTCTACTACGTGGTGGAGAAGCACGTCTGGGCACGCCCGGAGGGAGACCTCGTCGTCGTTGGCCTGTCCGACGTTGCTCAGAACATGGCCAAGACGATCATCTCGGTGTCCGCCAAGGGTGCCGGCAAGCCCATCAAGAAGGGCCGCAGCATAGCGACCGTGGAAAGTGGAAAGTGGGTCGGGCCGGTGCCCTGCCCCGTGGGTGGAGAAGTGGTCGAGATAAACGAGGCACTTTCCGGAACCCCCCACACCATCAACGACGATCCCTATGGAGCGGGTTGGATTGCCAAAGTCCGGCCCGCCGACTGGGAGGCAGACTCTGCGGATTTGGCCACGGGCCCCGACGGCGTAGAGCGCTATAGAGCCTTTTTGGATGCCGAGGGAATTAGCTGCGACACCGAGTGACGCAATGACTACGACCTGGGCCGGCTGCGCCATACCGGACGATCTCCTCTACGACACCCATCACGATGTCTGGGTGCGAGTCGAAGACGACATTGCGACCCTGGGAATGACCGATGTCGCCCAGACCCGCTGCGGTCGTCTCGTCCAACTCTCCTGGAAGCGCCTCGGCGCCGAGGCAAGGCGTGGCCGGCCCTTGAGTGTCATAGAAAGTGCCAAATGGGTGGGACCGTTTGTGTCTCCGGTTTCGGGCGCCATCGTTGCCCACAACCGGGACGCCTTCGACTCCGATGTTGCGGTGGCCAATCGCGACCCCTACGGCATGGGCTGGCTCTATCGGATCGAACTCGCCGACCAGGCGGAGTTGGCGGACCTCGTCGAAGCCGAGGCTGCATTCCTTCACTACCGGAGGATGATCGAAGAGAACAACATCCGTTGCTTCCGCTGCGAACAGTGACTTGGCGATCTGCGTCAATCGGTGCGGGGTGCCACCAGGACAATGCAACCCGAGGCGACCCCGGTTCAACTGGGCTGCCAGAGCCGAGGTGGTGGCCCTCTGAAGGCGGGCTTGGCACTGGGCATTTTGTGCCAAAGAAACGGCTTGTATATGACGCTAATTCGGGACCCGTTATTGACCTGCGGGCCAATGCATGAGAGCATGGGGTTTCGTGCAGGTTTACGCAACCAGCGACACCTGCTTGGGGAATACTGAGGGCTCGTAAGGGCCTGGGGTTCAAAGAAGTAATGGGGGATCGCCTAGTCACCCCGATGGGGACGGGCGAAGAAACGGGTGTTGCACCTCAGTGCAGCACCGGAGAAAGAGGGGAACATGGCCGACAGCACGGTGGAACAGTCCGACCAGATTCCGGCGCAAAAGCGCATGGCGACGGTCTGTTGGAGTTCCGATCTTGACCGGGTCTGGCCGGTTTTGATCCTTTCCACGACCGCAGCCGCCTCCGGGCTCGACGTGGACATCTTCTTCACCTTCTGGGGGCTCCGGGTGCTCCAGCGCAACGACAAGCGCATAACGGGCACCAACTGGATGCAGAAGATGGAAGCGATGATGGACCACGGCGGGACCGACAACCTGAAGCTCGGCAAGATGCACATGGGCGGCATGGGAACCACCATGATCAAAAAGCTCGCCGATCAGTACCACGTGGCATCCCCCACCGAGCTTTTGGAGATGGCGAGGGACCTGGGCGTGCGGCTCACTCCCTGCCAGATGACCATGGAGCTCTACGGCCTGACCAAGGAAGACCTGATTGACGGCATCGAGCCGCCGGCCGGTGCTGCAAGCTTCATCGACATGGCCACCTCGGCCGACCTGTCGTTCTTTATTTGAGCATCTTCGTTTCAATAAGCACCTCGATTACCCGGCGGGCCAAGGCAACCAACTGCGGTGACTGAAGCGGTGGGTGAGGCAACGGGCCCCCGGGTGGTCGAGCTGCATACCCGGGACCAGGTGGTAATCAAGGCTCTTCGGAACCTCGCCGGGCAGGCTGGTTTCGAATTGAAAGACAGCCGGGATCCCGGGGACTCCGCTCCCTCGGTGCTGGTTGTCGATATTGATCAGCCCGGAGCCCTGGATGACATCATCCTGCTGCGCCGGGAGTTCCCAGATGCCCTAATCGTTGGGCACCTTGGCCTTCCCGACCGGGCCCGCTGGGAAGAGGCGGAGCGATCCGGGTGTGATCTCGTGGCCAATCGCGGCGCTGTTGGACGGCAGCTGCGAACCAGGCTGGAGTCGGGCCAACTTTTCAGTGGGCGCCGCCGCTACCCCATCTGCGATCTGGCGGATGTGGCGGGTCGCCTGGGAGCCGTCAGGACGGTGCCAGACTCTCCCTTCGGCCCGATAACGCTGTGGCAACAACAGGGCGGGCGACTCAGTTGCCTTGGTGACCTTTGCCCCCATGCTGCGGTGAGTCTGTCCGAGGGAGAGGTCTCGGGCGGTGTGGTCACCTGTCCGGGCCATGGGAGCCAGTTCGACCTGGCCAGCGGGGAACGCCTGCGTGGTCCGGCCGATGTTGGCATCGACCGATTCGACGTAGTTGTCGAAGACGGCCGGGTTTGGATACTTCACGCCTAGCGGTAGGGGCCGCCTGCGATCCCGATCGCTCCAGCCCGCCTTGGTTGACCTGGACCAAGTGTCTCTAGGGACTCCTTCATAGCGCCCTTACGCCCCTGAGACCAAGGGGAAACCCAGGATGATGGAGCATCGCTTGCTGCAGAGCGCGGTCGGATCGATCCAGCATCACTCCCAGCGAAGGCCCAGAGGCTTCGGCATTGCAGGCGAGCCGGCCGGTGGGCCGCCACTAATCCGCTAGTGGCCCTCCGCCTCGGCCGCCTTCCTCTCCCGCTCGTACTCGATGTCCTCCTCGATCGCCTCTTGTTCTTTCTGTCTGAACCAGTCCTGGATCGGATCGAAGGGCTCCTCCTCCGGATCCTCGCCTTCCAGGCCCGGTTCCGGAGGCAGGTAAACGAGTTCGGCCAGCACCTGCTCCTCGGCCATGAGAAACGCCATGTTGGTTTGGCCGATGTACTCCTGCCAGTCCGTCTCGCTCAAGCTCGCCGGCGGCCTCAAAGAGTGTCCGAGGTCCCGAACGCGCTGGCTCACTTCCTCGTTGAGGTCGAGGAAGTACTGTTCCCGCTGCTCCGCTGGTATCGCCGCGTACGTGCTCGGCTGCCAACGGGCCATGTGTTCCGCCGCCAGGTTCCCATATTTTCCGAGGTCTCTCATACCAGCTCGTGTTAGCCCTAAGAAGACTGACAGGGGGAGCGCCCATCGGTCGAGATCGGGAGCTTTATACCTCGGTCGATCAAATAACGCTATCCGGACCGGGCAGCATAGATCCGGCATGGGGCTCGTAGGCCAACACATCCGGGCCGGCCATTGCCGTTGCAAAGTGAGTAATCAATAGTGATCACGCCACTCTTCTCCTTGCGGAGTTTTGATTCTCGCCTCACCGCACACGGCCGAACTGCGTGGTCTTACATG
>JAKAOS010000174.1 GCA_021823165.1 Actinomycetes bacterium
GACGCAGCGCGTTCGCCCGTAGTGGCCTGAGCGGGTTTGGGGCGGCGCATATGCGCCGCCCCACCCCTGTTGTGAGAAGGTTACGGCACTTGTTTTGTGGACACCTCCTAGGCAAGCGAGGCGAGCAGTGGATCTATTGGAGTATCAGGGCAAGGGACTACTGGCCGACTTCGGCGTCCCCACGCCCCAAGGTGAGGTCTGTTCCGAGGCAGAAGGTGTGGTCCGCTGTGCCGCATCGTTGGGCTTTCCCGTGGTTTTGAAGGCCCAGGTTCCCGTTGGGGGCAGGGGCAAGGCGGGCGGCGTGAGGGTGGTTTCATCCGAAACCGAGGCCCGTTCGGCGGCCCAGGAGATGCTCGGCATGAAGCTGAAGGGCCACATTGTTCGCGAGCTATGGGTGGAACACGGCTGTGATATCGATTCCGAGTGGTATGTGAGCTTCACCCTGGACCGATCGGCGAGGAAGTACCTGGGCATGCTGTCGGACAAGGGCGGAATGGACATCGAGGAGGTGGCTGGGAGTCATCCAGAGGCAATCTCCAGGGTCCACATCGATCCCCTCCATGAGCTTACGGAGCAAACTGCTGCCGACTGGATATCGAAAGCCAAACTCTGCGACCGCCGAGGACGTCCGATAGGGGAGGAGATTTCCCAAAAGCTCGTAGCGGTGCTGCGCCGGCTGTTTCGGGTCTTTGTGGAGGCCGACGCCGAGTTGGTAGAGGTAAATCCGCTGGTGCTCGACGCCTCGGGGGCGTTGGTTGCACTCGATGCCAAGGTCAGCCTCGATGCCAACGCCGGCTTCCGCCACCCCGAGTGGGCCGACCTGGCAGGAGCTGCGTATGCCGGGTCGGATCCGAGAGAGGCCCTGGCCCGGTCCAAAGGACTGCAGTATGTGGGCCTGGAAGGCACCGTTGGGATCATTGCAAACGGTGCCGGCCTGGCGATGAGCTCGCTCGATGTGGTTAGCCAATGCGGGGGTGCGGCTGCCAACTTCTTGGACATAGGCGGCGGGGCCAGCTCTGCTGTGATGGCTTCGGCTCTCGAGGTCATCATGTCGGATTCGAATGTGGCCTCGATCTTTGTGAACATCTTCGGTGGGATAACCCGCTGTGACGAAGTAGCGAGGGGGATCCTCGGGGCACTGCAACGTGTGCAGCTGTCGACCCCCATAGTGCTGCGGCTGGACGGGACCAATGCAAGGGAGGGCAGAGAACTCCTGGCGTCTCAACCCCATCCCCTTGTGTTTTCGGAGCCAACCATGCTGGAGGCCGCGGCAAAGGCAGTCGAGTTCGCCTCGGCCGGGAGCGGGAGGATCGCATGACAATCTTTGCCGACAAGAACACCAAGGTGGTCGTCCAGGGGCTTACCGGCTCCCAGGGCCGCTTTCACGGGCTGCGGAATAGGGCCTATGGCACACAGGTGGTTGCGGGGGTGACCCCCGGAAAAGGCGGGACCGATGTGGAGGGCATCGGGGTCTTTGACAGCGTTTCGGAAGCCTTTGCGGCAACCGGCGCCGACGCCACCATGGTGATGGTCCCGGCAAGATCGGCGGCCTCGGCGATTATTGACGCTGCCGCTGCAGGAGCCAGATTGGTGGTGTGCATAACCGAGGGCATTCCCCTGCATGACCAGGCGAAGACGGTGGCCACTCTCCAAGCGGAGTATCCCGGCACCCGGCTCATCGGCCCGAACTGTCCTGGCATCATCTCCCCCGGCGAGTGCAACATCGGCATAACAGCGGGTGAGATCGCCTTGGCGGGAGGTCCCGTCGGCATAGTGTCCCGGTCGGGAACCCTCACCTACCAGGCCCTATACGAACTCTCCCGCAAGGGAGTCGGACAGACGACCTGTGTGGGGATTGGGGGGGACCCTTTCCCCGGCACTCGCTTTGTCGACTGTCTCGCGGCTTTCGAAAAAGATCCCGACACCCATGCGATAATGCTCATAGGTGAGATTGGCGGGGCCGATGAGGAGGCTGCGGCAGAGTTCGTGGCATCGTCGGTGACCAAGCCAGTGGTGGCCTATGTGGCCGGTGCCACCGCTCCACCTGGCCGGAGGATGGGCCATGCCGGGGCCATCGTGTCGGCGGGTAAAGGGGGTGCGGGGAGCAAGATGAGGGCGCTGTCGGAGGCCGGGGTGACGGTCTGCAGTGATCCGTGCCAGGCTGCGCTGACCATGGTGTCCGTCGTCGATTCGCTCTCGATGCACCCAATGTCGTTGGCCTGAGCACGGCTTGGCTGCAGGTTACCCATGGGGGCCATGCGGTAACGGCTTTCATTTGCAGCTTCACCGGGGTGGCGAGTTAATGTCGTGTCTCACGGTCGCCCAAAAGGCTTATTGCCCTTGCTTGTGGGCTGGTGGGGAGCATGATCGGCAGAGGTTTCCACATTGTTCACCCTGAACTCCGTATTGTGTCACCTAGCGTTCACTTCCACCTCCGAGTCTGATCGCGTTCCATGTTGAAGAGAAAGGGGCGCCAGATGGCGGATCTGGCCAGCAACGGGCATGGTGAGGTCGAGCTCAACCAAGCCCTGAACGAAGCCAAGCTGAGCATGTTTCACCTCAGAGCGTTGGTGACGGCAGGACTGGGATTTTTCACCGATGCCTACGACCTGTTCATCATCGGCACGGCCACGACCCTGATCAAGGCCCAGTGGCATCTATCCAGTGCCCAGACCGGATTGATCAACTCGACCTCGCTCATAGCGGCGTTTCTGGGAGCCTTCCTGTTCGGCCGTTTGGCAGACGTGTTTGGCCGGAAGAAGATCTATGGCCTCGAGGCATCCCTGATGGCCGTGGGCGCTTTGGCGTCCGCCTTTGCTCCGGGCCTGATCTGGTTGATTGCGTTCCGGTTCATCATGGGAATCGGCATCGGTGGCGACTACCCGGTCTCTGCCGTGTTGATGAGTGAGTTCGCCAACCGCAAGGACCGGGGCAAGCTTGTGGGCCTCGTCTTCTCGATGCAGGCCCTTGGCCTGGTGCTCGGTCCGATCGTGGGCCTGACCCTGCTGTCGACCGGTATGTCGCACGACTTGGCCTGGCGGCTCATGCTTGGCCTCGGTGCGGTTCCCGCTGCCTCGGTGATACTCCTGCGCCGCAGGATGCCCGAGTCTCCCCGGTACACGGCGTCGGTGAAGGGAATGGGTGCCGAGGCCGCTGCGGCAGCGCTCAACTATTCCGGCGGTGTCGTAAAGGCCAAGGTCGCGACTGGCTCTACGAAGCGGCTGAGCCTCGGGAAGTTCCTCTCTGACCCCCGCTACGCCCTGTATCTTTTGGGTACCGCTGGGAGCTGGTTCTTGTTCGACTACGCCTACTACGGGAACTCCGTTTCGGCTCCTTTGATCGTGAAGGCCGTCCTGGGTGCGGGCAAGCATCCTCTCAGCCAGGTGCTCTCGCTCAACCTGTTGATCTTTACCCTGGCTGCGGTGCCGGGTTACCTCTTGGCGAGCTTTGCCATGGACCGCATCGGCCATCGCCGGCTGCAGTTGATCGGCTTTGTGTTCATGGGGCTTGCATTCCTGGCGATCGGTATCGTCCCCGGGATCACCAAGGAGGCCGTCCCGTTCCTCTTGGTCTTCGGGATCAGCTACTTCTTCGCCGAGTTCGGGCCCAACACGACGACCTTCGTGCTGTCGGCCGAG
>JAKAOS010000175.1 GCA_021823165.1 Actinomycetes bacterium
GATCTAGTGGACATCGTCTTTGGGAACGAGGACGAGATGCGGGAGCTGACCGCGAGCGAGGACCCGGTGCCGAAGATGAAGGCCCTGTCTCACTCCGGTGTGATCTCGGTGATGACCAGGGCGGAGCGCGGCTCGGTGGTGACGGCGGGGGGCCAGTCCCATGCCGTGCAGGCGGTTTCGGTGCCCAAGGTGATCGACGCGACCGGGGCGGGGGACCTCTACGCTGCAGGCTTCCTTCGCGGCCTGCTCGCCGGGGCCGACCTGAGGGTGTGCGCCCGGGCAGGTTCGGAGGCGGCCTCCCGGGTCCTGGGCCAGATGGGGGCACGCCCGGAGTATTTGGGAGATCTGCCGGCGGCGGTCGGCCTGGCGCAGTGACGCCAAATCCCTGGCTGGGCCGTTCCGCGTTGTGCTTTGCCCACCAGGGGGGTGCCAAAGAGGGCCCCTCATCCACCCTGGCCGCGATGGACTTGGCCTTGCAGAGCGGGGCGGACGCGCTGGAACTCGACATCCATGCCACTGCAGATGGGCACCTGGTCTGCTGTCACGATCCGACACTGGATCGCACCACCAATGGCTCGGGGCGGATTGCAGAACTGAGCATCGAGGAGATCCGGTCCCTCGATGCCGCATTCTGGTTCGTTCCCGGCCTCGGCTGCGAGGACGGCCATGATCCGGCCGAATACGTTCTCCGAGGCCGAGCCGTGGACGATCCCCGCTACCGGGTGCCGACCCTTGCCGAGGTCCTGGAGGCCTTCCCCGGGGTGCCGGTCAATTTGGACATCAAAGAAACGGCCCCTGGTGTGGCGCCGTATGAGGAGTTGCTCGCCCACCAGCTCGTTGCGGCAGGCCGGGTCGAGAACGTCATGGTGGCATCGTTTCACCCCGCCGCCCTCGAACGCTTTGCAGCACTTGCCCCCGATGTCGCAACCGCAGCACACCCTGGCGAGGTTGCAACCTTCGTCCAGGGCGTAGTGGGCGGCGGGGAAGTGCCGGCACTGGAGCGTGCCGCGCTCCAGATTCCCGCCCGCTTTGCGGGGGTGGAGGTGGCCACCCCTGAGTTAGTGCAAGCGGCTCACGAGTTATCCCTGGCGGTGCACGTCTGGACCATCGACGACGCCCAGGAGGCGGCCAGGCTGGTCAGGATGGGCGTGGATGGGGTCATGACCGATCGCCCAGGAGCCATATCCCAAGCCATGGCGAGCGCCCGGGGAGTTCGTCCTGGCGGATAGCTGCGACTCCCCCTGCCGGGCGCCGGCGGATTTGGGCTAGCCGCGTCCGCAGTTGGGTTTGCGGCCGTGATTGGCCTTTTTCTTGGTGGAAAGCCGTTTTTTGTTTCGACGCTTGGACACGAGGAAGCACAATAGCGGAGCGGCTAACCTTCCCTGGCAGACGGTAGGCGCTCCCAGGCAACCTTCAGGGTGTCTGGTGCCCGGCAGGTGTGCCGGGGAAGGGGAAGGATGCGCAGAACACTGATCGCATTCCGGTTCAGCCAAACGATGCTGGCTGGTTACCCTGGGGCGTTGGGCCCAACGTTGCAGTTTTGCCGACTCCCTGTGGCCTGAGCCGAGATGGCTTGGTTGTTGCGAGAGGGCGAGGTGCTGGCCAGTGCAGAGGTGGCCGAGACTCTGGGGGCTCGGGCACGAGGCCTTTTGGGCCGGAACCACCTGGAGGGTTGCCTGTTGATCAGGCCGGCGAGATCGGTTCATACCCTGGGGATGCGTTTTGCCATCGACGTCGCATTCTGCGACCAGAACATGGCAGTGGTGTCCATGGCCAGCATGCGACCGTGGCGGCTCGGGCTGCCTCGACTGCGGGCCCGGTGCGTCATCGAGGCCCCCGCCGGTGCCTTCGAGAGGTGGCGGCTGCGGCCGGGTGATGTTTTGGAGTTGAAGCAGTGACCGGGGCGCAAAGGGCTGAAGATCCTGCCAAAGGCCGCTCTCGGGGCTCCGTTGTGGTCGTCGGCACCCCGATTGGCAACCTGGGTGACCTGTCTCCTCGCTCGGCAGCTGCGCTCAGAGATGCAGACGTCATAGCCTGTGAAGACACCCGGCGGACCAGGGGCCTGCTCAGCCATGCAGGGATCACGGGAAAGCCGCTGGTTGCTCTCCATCGGCACAACGAGGCCAGCGTCTCTTTGCGGCTTGCCAAACAGGCGGAGGAGGGGGAGACCGTCGCGGTGGTATCCGATGCCGGAATGCCCATCGTGTCAGACCCCGGTGCACGACTGGTGAGAGAGGCCATAGCCCTGTCCGTCCCGGTAACTGTGGTTCCAGGACCCTCGGCCGTGACATCTGCCTTGGCACTGAGCGGGCTGGATTCGACCCGGTTCTGTTTCGAAGGTTTCCTGCCGGCCCGGGGCAAAGAGCGCTCGATTCGGGTGGAGCAACTTGCCGCCTGCCGGCGCACGACGGTTTTCTTCGAAGCTCCCCATCGCCTGGCTCGCACCCTTGTAGACCTCGTCTCGGCCTGTGGCCCCACCCGAAAAGTTGCCCTGGCAAGGGAACTGACCAAGCTCCATGAGGAGGTCTGGAGGGGAACGCTTGCAGAGGCCGCACAGCTTGCACAGCAGGGCAACCCCTTGGGTGAGCACACCATCGTGTTGGAGGGGGCGGAAGAGCCGACTGCGCCCGACGAACGAGCCATCTCCGAGACCATCGGGGCCTTGGTGGAGGCGGGCGACTCCTCGCGGGACGCGGCCGACAAGGCCGCACTGATTCTTGGCGTCTCGCGCCGGGTCGCCTACGAGGCGGCGCTCAAAGTAAAACAGCAGGGCAATTTCTCCCACAAGGGCCACCCCGACTCGCCCTAGGATCGGGCCCGTGGGGCGCTACTTTCAGACGACACCGATCTTTTATGTGAACGACGCACCTCACCTCGGCACCGCGTATACGGCCGTGGTGGCGGACGCGCTGAGCCGTTGGCACCGGCTGGCCGGTGATGAGGTCTTCTTTCTCACCGGGACCGACGAGCACGGCCAGAAGATCGCCCGTGCGGCGGCTGCCGAAGGGCTGACTCCGAGGGAGATGGCGGACAAGACCTCTGCCAGGTTCAAAGAGGCCTGGCGGGTCCTGGAAATCTCCTATGACGACTTCATCCGGACGACCGAGCCTCGCCACTATGGAACCGTCCAGGCCTTCCTCCAGGCGATAAAGGACAACGGCTACATACAGGCCGGCACTTACGAGGGCCTTTACTGTGTCGCCTGCGAGGACTACTACTCCGAGGCCGATGCCGTGGGGGGCAACTGTCCCATCCATGGGCGCCCTCTCGAATGGATGAGCGAAGAGAACTACTTCTTCACCCTCTCGCGCTTTCAGGACCGACTGATTGAGCATTATGAAAAGAATCCCAACTTTGTGCGGCCCGAACAGCGTCGCAACGAGGCTTTGGGCTTCATCCGCTCCGGCCTCCGGGACATCTCCATCACCAGGACTTCGCTGGACTGGGGTGTGCCGGTCCCCTGGGATGCAAAACACGTCTTCTATGTCTGGTATGACGCGCTGGTCAACTACGTCACCGCCATCGGCTATGGAGAAGATGACGAGCGCTTCGCCAGGTGGTGGCCTGCGGCTCACCACCTGATAGGCAAGGACATAATCCGATTCAGAT
>JAKAOS010000176.1 GCA_021823165.1 Actinomycetes bacterium
ATCGTGGAGCCGCTGCGCATCGGCCCCTTGGAGACCACCGCCACCCTCGGGCTGGGCCGGCAGGCCGAAAGCTCAGCCGCTACGGCAAGGCCGGCGATGCCGGAGCCCACCACCACCACGTCGCAGTGGACGCGGTCCAAGCTTTGAGGGTCCAGCAAAACCGGAGGGGCAAGCCTGGGGTTCAAGCAGCACCCGATGGCACGGCAATGGATTTGGGGCCGATGGCGATCATTGCCTCCAAAGCACGGCGGGCGGCCTTGGCCGTCTCTTGTTCCACTTCGATTTCGTAAATGCCGTTGCGCAATGCCTCGATCAAAGACTCCTGGGTCGTCATCTTCATAAAGGGACACACCGCGGAGCCGTCGACGGCCTCGAAGGTCGCCTCCGGATTCGCCGCCCGCAACTGGTGCAGTATCCCAACCTCTGTTGCAACAAGTGCCCTGCCCGGTCCGATCTCTCGGGCACGGCGGATCATGGCTCCGGTGGACAACAGCCGGGTGCGCTCTTTTGGAAGGTCGCCCGCGGACCAGAGATCCAAAGCCGTTGTGGAACAACCGCACTCGGGGTGGACGAATACCTCGGCGGTGGGATCCTCGGCCACCTTCTTTCGGAGAGCCTCGGGGGTTATCTTGGCATGCACGTGGCACTCGCCCATCCAGACCTCGATATCCCTGCCGGTCTCCCTGGCGACGTGGCTGCCGAGGAAGAAGTCGGGGAGAAAGAGGATTTTTTTCCCCTCAGGCAGGGACTCCACCACATCCACCGCGTTCGCGGAGGTGCAGCAGACATCCGACAGCGCCTTGACGGCTGCGGAGGTATTCACATAGGAGACGACCAAGCCGTCGGGATTTTGGAGCCGCCAACGCTCGACGTCGGCCGCCTCGACGGTGTCGGCAAGGGAACAACCCGCCTCCAGGGAAGGCAGGAGGACGGTCTTGTCCGGAGAGAGGATCTTTGCGGTCTCGGCCATGAAGTGCACGCCGCAGAACACAATGGTCGATGCTTCTGCCTTGGCTGCCAGGCGGGAAAGCTCCAAAGAGTCCCCCACGTAGTCGGCAACGTCTTGAATGGCGGCGTCTTGGTAGTTGTGGGCCAGGATCACCGCGTCCCGCTCACGAGCTAGGGCACGAACCTCGGCGGCCCACTTCTCGTAGCCTGCTGCCCCCATCGGGCCCCCTTCCGGCACTGCCTCACGGCCTTGTACTCAACATGAGCATAGCCATCTGGCAGCTTACCGCACCCGGCTACTGGCCCGCAGGAAACTTTCGCCGGGGAAGGCCGAGTCCGGGCGCTGGCCGCTCGAGCAGCACCTCACGCCTGAAGGCAAAAAGCTCGGCGGGCCTGCCACCGGTGTTTGTCTCGACCGCCCCGGTGGCTTCCACCAGTCCCCCCGTCACCACCAGGCGGCGGAAGTTCTGCTTGTGGAGCACGTCTCCGGCCAAAGCCTCCACCACCCTCTGCAGCCGAAGGAGGGTAAAAGCCACGGGCAACAGCTCGAACACCACCGGGCGGTAGGAGAGCTTGCCGCGTAGGCGTTCCATGGCAGTGGCAAGGATGCGGCGGTGATCCAGCGCCATCGGCCTGCCGGTGGCAGAGGCGGCTTGGGGCGGCTGCGGGTTCGGTTGGTCGTCCCACGCCTCGGTGACAAGGCCGGCCTCGTAAAGCAGCTCGTAGCGGTCGAGGACCCGGTTGGGATCCCAGGGAGCACTCCCCCACCCAAAGGCAACCGCGGCACGGGAATGCCGAGTTCGGCTCACCGCCGGATCCGAACCGCCGGCCGCCCAGTGCTCGAGCGCCGGGCGGATGTGGCGATCCAATACCGAAGGCCGACCCCCTCGCCAGTCTTCCCAGGGGAAGTACTCATACCACGGCACCCAACGCGGCTCGCCTGCTCCGGATACCTCCTCCTCCCTGGTCAATGCGAGGTAGGCGACGGATATGACCCTGGCGGATCCCACCCTGGAGCGCTCCCGGTCTGCAAAGGTGTAAAGCTGTTCCAGGTAGCCGGGCTGCAACCTGGTCTGCTCCCGTACCCAGCGGCGAAGGCCCAGCTCCAAGGTGCGGTCTCCGACCGGATCCAGAGGGCCAAAGGGTATTGCATCGCGCTCGGCGGCCCCAGGATGCTCGGCCCATCCGTCGGCACCCACCGCGCTCGGCACGGCCGCCAGCCCCAAAGCCTCTCCTGCCGCCGGCACCTCCAGCGGCCGGCTCAGCGTGAGCACAACTGGAGTCTCTCCCCTCACCGCCACTATGACGGCACTCAGGCCGACGACTATGTGCACCTGGGGCGGGCTCACCACGGCCTTGTCTGCACCAACCCTGCCGGTAGGACCCCAGCATTGGCTGCGAAGTCCCCATGTCCCGGCACCGAGTGCACCTGGAGGCCCCACATTTCCCAACCGCCCGAGGCCAACCGCATGGGATCAGACTAAGAGCGCGGCCAATAGTGCTGGTAATGCGGGACTAATTTTCCTTTACCCCGTTATTACCCATGACGTGACAGAATGTCTCATTGCATTGCATTGGCGACGCGTGGGGCCGATATGGGCGCTCGGGCGACAGCTCGGGCATCTGTGTCGCACATGCGACCTTCGCCAGCAGATGTCCTCAGGGGGGTCAAATGAGCATCGCAAACCAACTGGAATCAAACTTTTCCGCACAGCGTTCGTGGTCACTCAGGCGGCAGCTCGGCATACCGAACAACAAAAAGTTGTGGGTCTGTGCCTGCATGGATGAGCGGCTCCCGGTGGATGAGGCGCTCGGCATCCACTCCGATGACGGCGACGCTCACGTCTTCCGCAACGCAGGGGGGCTAATTACCGACGATGCCATACGTTCGGCGATGCTGACATGTCAGTTCTTCGGCACCGAGGAGATCGTCGTACTCAACCACACCGAATGCGGCATGATGTCCTCCACCGGGGAGGAACTCGTGGCCATCTTGGAGGAGAGAGGCATCGGCCTGGACGGTGCGGGCATCGACCCCACGCTTCCCGAACTCGAATTACCGGCCGGGGCCTTAGCCCGATGGATCCGCACCTTCGATGACGTGGATGAGATCTGCCGCCAGCAGGTAGCCCACCTCCGGAATCATCCCCTCATCCCCAGCCACGTCAAGATAAGCGGCTGGGTGTGGGAGGTGGAAAACCGGAGGCTGCGCCCCGCCGGGGAACGCCTCAGTCAAAGGGTGAACACAAAAGAGGAGATGGGCACAACCCATGTGGGCCACCATGAGACTCTGGGGGCCGCATAGATCGATCAGCACCTATAAAGGTGGCTCCCGGGTGATAGCTGCACCTTGAGCGATCGGTTCCCTTGAGTTATCGGTCCTGGCAGCCGGATCAGTACTTGAGCACCACCGGCGAGGGAGGGGGATCCGAAGCCGCAACGCAATACAGCGAATAGCCGGTGGCGGCGCCCGAGGAGTCAACTGTCACCGACATTCCCACCACCGGGTGCGGCGGTGGGGTGCCACTCGCGGAGGGAGATCCATACCAGGTGGCGTCTCCGAAGTTGAACACCTCGCCGTTTGCGGTGGCCAACCAATATCCCTTTGCGGTGGGGGTTGCCACCATTGCAGATCGG
>JAKAOS010000177.1 GCA_021823165.1 Actinomycetes bacterium
TGAGCCCTCACCGAGGGCGGGATCACCCGGTCGAATCGGCCCTTGCTCGCCACCACCACCCGTTCGGTCAGGTCCCGGAGCACCGGGTTCGCAGGGCTCTGAAAACTCCCCCACGCACAGGAACCCGACGAGCCGCGCTGTTTTGCCCAGAGGATTTCGCCGCGCAACAGCAGCCGCAGATCATCCTGCAAGATCCCAATCACGTCCGCCGCAAGGGAGCGATAGGGCCTCCGGCCGAGATTGGCGACATTGACGGCGATACGACCCCCAGGCTCCAGCTTGCGGACGCACTCGCTGAACACCTCACGGAGTAGTTGGAGGTAGTCGAGGTAGCTGGCCGGCACGCCATCCGCCCCCAGGGTCTCTTCGTACTCCTTCCCCGCGAAGTATGGGGGGGAGGTAACGACCAGCGCAACGGAGGAGTCGGGGACCTCCCTCATGTGTCGGGCATCGCCCACGATCAACCTGTCGAAGGCCCCGGCAGGAGTTACCTCGGAATCGGTTGACAGCAGGGGAGAGGCAAAGCGCGCATAGAAGGCGCTGGCGTCATGGCTCTCCCGCTTCGAGACCCCGAAAGCCGACGTGGAGGTGGGCCGCCTCACCATCGCCAGAGGTACCGTTCGGCTGGCAAGGTTGGACAACTCAGCAGTTGGTCCCTCGCCTCCAGGAATCTGTTGGTTCCAGCCCGGCCCATCCACGCACAGACTAACACCGAGATCGCCCGGCAAAGTGACCCTTTTGGACCCGGTACTGCCGCTTCAACCAATAGCTGCACAGCATCACCAGCCCCGCCAGCAATCCCGAGCACCCACTACGGCCGCTGCTTCGCCCTGGATCGCTGCCACCACCCCAAGCCCCGCCGCAGCAGCTCAACTAGCGCGCTCAGTGCGAAGATCGTCCCGAAGGAGAACAGAAAACCCGCCCAGGGCCGACTCTCGAATGCCTTTCCGCCGAGGCGTCCGACGAAGAAGGCATAAGAGGCCCACAGAAGGCCAGCAACCGCGGTGGCAGCCATGAACCGGCGGTGGTGATAGCGGAGGAGACCACAACTCAGGGTGACTGCCGTCCGTCCGCCGGGGAGGAACCGGCAGAGCACGATGAGGCGGGCCCCGTAGCGATCCAGCGAGCGAGCCGCCCAGGCCTGGCGTTTGCTCCCCTTTTCATCGGAGAAGAACCGGCGGTTCACGGCGGGGCCGAAGTGCCGGCCGAGGAGGTAGGAGAGGTTGTCCCCCAAAAAGGCACCCAGGGCCGCGAGCAGCACGAGCACCGCTATGCGGGGGTCCGTGCTGGCGGCCGTTGCGACACCCAGCGCAACCACCGCCGTCTCACTCGGCACTATGGGCAAGATGGCATCCAGGGCCGGCAGCAGGAAGGCCAAAAGATAGGAAAGCGGTGAGCCGAGTTGGAGAACGGGCAGGTAGTTCATAGCAGTCCGGTCCCTCCCCCGAAGCCCCCCACTTCAGCGAGCCTAGGAGAAGGGGTGTCCTTTAGGGATGCTCCCGTTGCTTTCCCTGCTTGCTGTCCGCCGGCTGGCCGGGCGGTGGCGGCAACGGATGGACTGCGGCCCCAACAGATACTGCGTAGGATTCGCTACATGATGCCAGGCACTTACTGTCCCGGCGCCGGGCGGTGGGACATGCCGGATCGATTGGCATGGGGCTTTCCTTTTTCCTGGGCGGGAACCCTGCCATGACCAAGCCGGCCGTGACGCCTCCCACAAGGGACAAGGGGGCGCCCGTCGCTCCACCGCCACCGCCGCAGTGGCGGCACTACCTCTGGGTTGTGGCCTCGATCATTTTCATCGCGCTCTACTTCCTGCTGCCCACGACCAAAGCGGCACAGCCGGAGTCGCTCAACTACACCCAGTTCCTAAAGGACGTGGCGGCCAAACAGGTCAAGAGCGTCACCATCGGGGCCAACGGCCAGGCGACTGGGACACTGACCAACGGCCATGCCTACTCCACTGTCATCCCCACTCAGGCGGGGCAGCAGTTCCTCTCCGATCTGCAGGCCGGCGGGGTCCAGATCACCGCGTCCGCTCCATCGGTCTCTTTTGGGTCCCAGGTCCTCTCGTGGCTCATCATGATGCTCCCCTTCCTGGTCCTCGGCTACTTCTGGTGGCGCATGTCGAAAGGGGCGGCCGGCCAGGTGCAGGGGGCCCTGGGGGTTGGTCGCTCCAAGGCCAAGGTGTTCGACGCCGAACGCCCCCAGACCACCTTTGCCGACGTAGCCGGCTACGAGGGAGCAAAGGTGGAGATCCGGGAGGTCGTGGATTTCCTGCGCGAGGCCGAACGCTACAGCCTGGCCGGTGCAAAGGCTCCACGGGGCGTGCTAATGGTGGGTCCTCCCGGCACCGGCAAGACGCTGTTGGCACGTGCGGTAGCAGGAGAGGCCGCGGTCCCCTTCTTCTCGGTCACCGGATCGAGCTTCGTCGAGATGTTCGTCGGGGTAGGTGCGGCCCGGGTGCGGGATCTATTCGCCGAGGCGAGAAAACGCGCACCTGCAATCGTCTTCGTCGACGAGATCGACGCCATTGGCCAACGCCGTGCGGGCAGCGGGGCGGTGGTCGCCAACGACGAGCGGGAACAGACCCTCAACCAGCTGCTCGCCGAGATGGACGGCTTCGACCCGGCCGTTGGGATAGTTGTACTTGCGGCCACCAACCGGCCCGAGGTCCTGGATCCGGCTCTGCTGCGGCCCGGACGCTTCGACCGCCAGGTCACCATCCCGCTACCCACCCTTGCCGAACGCGAGGCGATCCTCCAGGTGCACTGCCGGGGCAAGCAGCTCGACGCCGACGTCGACCTGAGCGTGATGGCGAGGGCCACGCCGGGTTTCTCCGGTGCAGATCTGGCCAACCTGACCAACGAGGCAGCCATCAATGCGGTGCGAGCCGGTCGCCGGGTCATTGCCGCCAAGGATTTCGACGACGCCAGGGACCGGATAATCCTGGGTCGGCGGGAGGGGTCCAATGTGCTGCTCCCCGAGGAGAAGCACGCGGTCGCCGTGCACGAGGCCGGCCACGCCCTGGTGGCGGTTTATTCGGCCCACGCGGATCCCGTAGCGAAGGTGACCATCCTTCCCGCGGGGCAGTCTCTGGGGGTGACAGAGCAACTCCCCATGGTCGAACGCCACCTCTATGGCGAGGACCGGCTCTATGACATGCTCGCCGTCATGCTCGGAGGAAGGGCCGGCGAGCTTTCGATGCTGGGCCAGGGCTCCACCGGGGCAGCAAATGACCTCGCCCGGGCGACGGAGCTGGCAACCAAGATGGTGCGAGAGTTCGGTCTTTCGGGCCGTCTCGGCCCCGTCGGATACCCATCGGGAGGTTCGGTGTTCCTGGGAGGAGGAGGCTCCGCTTTCTCGAGCCGTCCCTTTGCCGAACAGACCCAGGCGGCCATAGATGACGAGGTGTCCCGCCTGCTGCGGGAGGCCGAGGAGCGTGCTACGGCACTTCTCAGAGAGCATCGGGACACCTTTTCGGACCTGATCGAGCTGCTACTCGACAACGAAACGGTCGACGGAGCAGAGGTCTACGCCCTTGCCGGGAGGACCATGGCTGGGGATGGATCCTC
>JAKAOS010000178.1 GCA_021823165.1 Actinomycetes bacterium
GGACTACCAGGCCAACCAGAGGGCCCAGGCATGGTTGGGACTACTCAACAGGGCTGCCCCCGATCCCAAGACAGGCATTCCCCGACTCCTCCTGGATGCCTACGTTGAAGCCGCTTCATACATGTCAAGCACCGATTCGACCTGCGGAGTCACCTGGCAGGATCTTGCTGCCATCGGCCAGCTCGAATCGGGTCAGGTAGCGAGCGGTGGGGTGCAAATTTCCGCCACCGGCGACGTCTATCCGGCCATTCTGGGCCCACCGTTGAACGGGGGCCCGGGCACAGCCAGCGTGGCGAACGCAGCATCACCTGTCTTCGACGGGAATGCCGCCTATGCCCGGGCCGTTGGCCCGATGCAGTTCCTCCCACAAACCTGGGCATCACTTGCCGCGACGCTTCCGCTTGGGATTCCAAGCAATCCCAACAACGTCTTCGGAGCCGCTACGGCGGCCGCCGCCTACCTTTGCAAGGCCGCAGGCCCTGGCGGGATGGGCACCCAAAGTGGACTCGCGGCGGCCTACATGAGCTACAACCACTCCTCGTCATATGTGGCTGCAGCAATGGCGCTGGCTGCGAAGTTCACCGCCGGCGGGACAGCCCCGGTGCCGGCCATCACCACCACACAGACTGCCCCGGTGTCTCTTCCCTTCGCCACAAGCCCAGCCGCCGGCACAGCCTCCGGGCTATCCCCGGCCGAGGCGGCCACTCTCGCACTGTCTTCCGGCCAAGCGGCAGCCTCTCAGCCCTGAAGACCGCCTCCAAAGTCGCTTTTGCCTCCTGGGTTGCGGTGCAAGTGCCGGTCGGATAAATCCAGTTCCTTTGCACCTGTGAGGACCTATCACACCTGGGGAGGAAAACTGAATCTCGGCATACTCCAGCGTGACTCCTGGCCCAGCCAACGCCACGACGGGGTGTGCATTATCGGCCCACGTAGACAGCCATCGGCTCGACGGGCGGTCAAAGGACCAAGATGAGCCAGCCAAAGCGGCGGCGGGCATGCCAGAGGCCTTCGCCCCGATGTAGTTGCTGAGACACAAACACAGCCGGACGTGCGCGCTGAGCCGCCGGCTATCGCCATCGCGGGTGGGAAAAGCCTGCTCGCGTCGTAGACAGGGCAGATGGGGGGTGCTGAACGTCGCGGCGTGGGGTGAGCGGGTAGTTTCTGACGGGACTCGCCGGGTGTATCCGACACCTGCCGGCGGGGCATGCGGGAGGATGCGAACTGTGCGGATAGGCAACGAAACGGTGGGGCCAGTGGGCGGCTCGCTGCTTGGCCTTGCCGCTGCAGTGGCCCTGGGACTCGGAGCGGCGGGCATATCAAATCACACGGGCCTACCGACTTCGGCGACTTCCAGTTTGAGCCAGAGCAGGCCAAAGAAAGCCCAGGCAGGCTCCGCCGGATCCAAGCCGGCTGTTTTCAGGCCAACCAAGATCGGTTTGCCGATCAACTCCAGCCCCTATGCCCAGTTGGCTCAGCGCATCTACCCGGGACCGATGAGCGGAACCGCCCAAACCATGCTCTCCGGCATGCGCTTTTCCGTGAAGAAGCAGGGCAGTTCCCTGGTCGTGCGGCTGCAAGAGGCGGCTTCCTCCAAGCCCCTCCTCTACCGCTCCTATCCCCTGGGATACTCGTTTTTCATCGTCGATCCCAATGCCAGCGACGACATGCCCCCACTTGGGGAATACGATCCAGCGGACGACGTGTTCCTCGCCGTCAACCCTCAAGGCCACATCGTTTCATGACTCAACCCCGCCACCTTGTACATGGGACAAATTCCCTATCCAATGCGACCATCCCCGCCCATGGCTAGCCGGTCCCAGGTCGCCTCCGAAATCCGGGCGGAGCCGGGCATCACAAGCGATGCCAAGGCCTCCGGCATCGCAAACTGGCTTAACGCTCAGATTGTCGGCCTGCTGCGGAGATCGGAGCGCTGGAGCACGCTTGCTGCCCGCTCTCTACTGGCCGTGGTCCTTTTGACTTTCGGCTCCCAAGAGCTTTACCGGCCGCTTTTTTGGACCATGTACGTTCCCTTTCTCTCGCCCCGCTCCCCGGTAGCCGAAGCGGCAGTCCTTGCCCACGGAGCGGTCATCTTTGTTGCCGGGGCGGCCTTGGCATTCAAAGTGGCGCCTCGGTTTTGGGCGCTATTGTCGGCGATCGCCATGGTGGCGGTACTGCTGGCATTGTTGCCGCAGGGCTACAACGACATCTTCGCCCGTGACCTCGGAGTACTTGGACTCTGCCTGGCAGTCATGGGCACCGGACAATCAGGCCACCCCCAGCCCGACGAAATCCCCGGCCGCCAATAAGGGCAAGCCCCCAGGGACGGCAACGCTGCCTCTCCTTGGCCGACAAGTGACAGGATCGAAACGTGAGCAACCTGACCAGAACAGCCAACATCGCCCTTCAAAAACTGACTTGGACGCGTCGGGTCGACAGCTGGGACCACGCAGATTCCCCTGGCCTGGATCGCGTGGTGGAAGCGGTTCTCGCCCAGGTTCCCTCAGCCGGTGTAAACAAAGCCGTCGACATCGGTGCAGGCACCGGCCGCCTGAGCATTCCTCTGGCATCCAAGGCGCAGGAGGTCATAGCCGTTGACGTGAGCGAAGCCATGTTGGCACGGCTGGACGAACGGGTTCGCCTCGCCGGGGTCTCCAACATCACCTCCAGGGCCGGTGCGGCCGAACAGCAGGACTTTGCTTCGGCAAGCATCGATGTCGTGGTCTCGAACTATGCCCTTCACCACCTGCGAGACCCAGACAAGGAAAAGTTCGTAAAGACGGCGGTTCAATGGCTGCGGCCGGGCGGAAAGCTGATCGTCGGCGACATGATGTTCGGACGTGGCACCTCTTCCCGGGACCGACAGATCATCGGTTCCAAGGTTGCAGCCATGGCCCGGAAGGGCCCTGCGGGATGGTGGCGCATTCTAAAGAACGCTGGCAGGTTCATGTTCAGGGTCCAAGAGCGCCCGATCTCACCCCAGGCGTGGGTTGCACTTTTTGAGGCTGCCGGACTGGAGCAGGTAAAAATCGAGCCGGTCGTTTCGGAAGCGGCGGTGGTGCATGGGACCCGCTCTCGCTGAGGGCATGCATATCGAGCCAACTCTTGTCGGCGCACAACCAACCTGAACGGTCCGTGCGGCCATGACCCATTCGAACCGCCGACCACTGAGAGCCGTCGGCCAGCCTCCGCCTCCGACCCGTGGCACCTCCTACAGGGGACCTGGCTCCGGTCGCCCAAGCCAGGGGCCAAAGGGGCATCGACGCCACGTGTCTGCGAAGATTCGCCGGCGCAGGGCAACCTTCGCTGTCGTGGCGGCAACCCTGGCGGTTCTCTCAATCATCGGGATCGACAACGCACTGGTGGCCAAGCGACCCAACGGCGTCCGTGGCAAAGCCCCAAAGCCGACTTCGACCACCACCAGCGCTCCCACAACAACGACAACAACGACGACGACGACAACAACCCTCCCGGGATCTCGCCAATATGCAGTCGGAACCCTCTCTCGCACCTACGACGAGCCGGGACGCTCCTTCTCTGTGGTCG
>JAKAOS010000034.1 GCA_021823165.1 Actinomycetes bacterium
ACGGATCAGAAGGTTGGGGGTTCGAATCCCTCCGAGCGCGCGAAATAAGTGCAGGTCAGGGGCCTGGCCGACATCTTCGCCAGATCCTTGGCCTCCGGATTTGTCACGGTTTTGTAACGGAGGCTCGGGTGAACGGACTGCGGCGAGTTGTTGATCTGGACCTTGAGCGCACCCGCCGGTTCTCTGCTGAGATCGAGCGAGAGTTGCGACGGAGCGGCGCCCGGACGCTGGTGGCGGCAACTGATGGAGTGGAAGACCTGGGCCGCTGGCGCCGGGCGGCAGTGATGGCGGCGCATCGGATGGGTCACCGGGCCAGGACGTACATCTGGGGCAGAGAGGTGGCCCTGGAGTTGGACCTGCCGGTCAGTGAGGCCGAGGATCGGCTTGCAGCGGAGTTGGTAGCGAGCCTTTTGGACATCGGAAGGCACCGAAGCTAGCTTCGATGGCCCTTGACGGCGTCGAAGACGAGTTCGGCGACCTTCTCTGCAGCAAGCCGATCGAGCTGCTCGACGCTGTGCTGGTAGATGTTCTGGGTGAGAGAAGTACTTGAATGCCCAAGCCGCTCAGAGGCGATCTTCACGTCCACTCCGACTCGCAGCATGGCGGTTGCATGCCAATGCCGCTTATGTGGAGTTCCACATAAGCGGCACTCCCTCGTTACTGAGGCGCTCCGCCGGGGAATGAACGCCGTCCAGCTGGCCCAGCTGCTCGGGCACAGCGGGCTGCGGATGATCGAGCAGGTCTACGCCCACCTCAACGCCGCCGACGGCTACGAGGCGGTCATGAAGATGCTGACCACCGACCGGTAGTCGGAGGGGCGCTGTTGACGGACTCGGCGAGCGAGCCGTCCCGAGCCGGATCGCGGCCCGGCCTCTACCATCGCCAGTCATGAGCCCGGACAAGCGGTCCCGTCAGCGGCAGACGCCGCCGCGTCGTCCCGCCCTCGAGGTCAAGATCGGGCCATCGTCGGACGACGCTCACGACGTCGTCTACTTCCGGCGGCACTGGGATGACGATGCGGACGATATGGCACCCGGGCGGGACTTCCTGAACGGCTGCCCGACGAAGGTTCGCGCCACCATGCGCGCGGTGCTGGCGGCCGTGGCCGAGGCACCTCCGAAGCGGTACGCCGGAGGGTGCTACTGGGAGGCGATGAAAGGCGACATGACGGGCTGGTTCGAGGTCCGAGTAGACGGCCCGAAGCGCCACCACTACCGCCTGTACTGCCGCCTCGACTACGAGGCGAAGAACGCTGGGGTGGACAAGCCGCTGCTGGTGGTGATTGCCGGCCTCGACAAGCCCTTCCGGACCGAGCTGAGCGCGCAGGACTACGCCGGGGTTCGCGCCCTCGGGGAGGAGTATCTCGGCCGCAATCCGCGTCCATCTGCTGACCGGTCAGGAAGCGAGGACCTTCTCGCGCCGCCGGCGCATGGAGGTGACGTGCTTGGCGAGGGCCTTGGGGTCTGCCGACCGGCCCTCCAAAAGGGGCCGGGTGACCTGCTTGCGCTCCTCGGGGGGAAGCGGTTCCAGGGTGACCCGCATTCCGAGGGCAGCAGCCACTTCCGCGAGGGTGCCCAGGGTCGGGTTGACGTGGCCGGCGGAGAAGAGGCGCCGCACGACCGCCGGCTCGGTGCTGATTGCCCGGGCCAGCTCCGCCTTGGACAGGTGAGCGGCCTCCCGCGCCTCGTCCAGGGCGTTGACGAGCTGATCGATGGTGGCGATCCGGATCGACTCGCGGACGTACTCTCGGAGGAACTCAGGGTCCTGAAGGTCCTGGGTAAGGTCGTCCCAGAAGGTGCTGGGGGTGGCAGTCATGACGTCTCCATCAGTTGCTCTGCGAGACAGCGTAGCATTTATGGTACGCCATGTCCAGCGGCATCCCTCGTCGAACGGGTAGGTCAGAGAGGGTCTGACGCCGAAGGCGTCTCGTGTGATGGGCCGTTGAGCAGGCGGTCCAGGGCTACCCGCGGGACGAGGACGCGACGGCCGATGCGGATCGAGGGTATCTCGCCACGTCGGACGGCCTCGTAGGCGAAGGTCCGGCTGATGCCTAGTAGGGCCGCGGCCTCCTCGGCGGTGAGCGTGAGGCGGCAGACCTCGCTCCAGTATCATCCAAATTTCCGAGAAGCGCTCGGCCCCTTTCAAGCCGAGGCGTCTGGCACGCACGCTTGAGAACTGCTTTGAGCCGATCCCGGCCTGGCATTAGGCCAGGACCTCGATGGGTGGCTACCCAGCCGAGTGGTCACTTACCGCGGCGATGGGGTGGAGGAGATCTGGTGCGCCATCAGCGTCCGAGCGGTCGACGGAAACTTCAGTCGCGCCGAGACCAGGGACCTGCTCGTCGCAGCCCTTGAGGATCACCTGGCCCCAGTCGAGTTTGAGGCCCAGGGCGACTGGCCGACGGGTGATGTCGGGTGATTGGAGGCGGTCAGGCCTGGGGTGCGGTAGCCGACCACTGGCCCCCCGCAACCCGACGAATGGCGTCGGTGGGGATGTCAAGAAGGTGAGCTGCGATAGCTGTCTCCCCGGCCTTGAGGACTGACCGGGCGTGGTCGATGCCCTTGTCGATGAGGTCGGCATGTCGGATGACGTACTCGCGGACGGCCCTTTCAACGACGTCGGCTTGAGTGGTGTCGATGAGCGCGGCGAGGTAGCGGATGCGCTCCTTCGTCTGCTCGTCGACCTTGATCGGTGCCCGGCTCATCGCGAACCTCCTCGGCTACTGAGTGGGAAAGTACATAAGTACCCAGCCAACCGGCAACCCCCGGGCAAACCTTGTCCTCGGCGTTTTCGAAGCCGCGGGGGACGATGGGGGCGCCTGGTTACTCGTGGGTGCGTTCGGGTGAGTGCAGCGGGTTGTAGACAATGACCCACCGGTCATCACCGGTCCGGAAGGTCGCCGCAGAAAAGGCGTCGCTCTGCAGCTCCTGAAGACGCTTGATGGGGGCCAGCCTATCCGCTGGCACGCTGCGGGCGTCGAGGTCGCTGGCAAAGGTGTCCAACGGAACGAGCTCCTCTTCTGAGCACCCCAGCCGAGACCTTCGCGACAGGCCGGCCAATCGCTGCCCTTCGGTTTGCTCTCGGGTATCTAGGCTGAGGAGGTTCACATTGCCGTCTTCTGATCGCGAAGTCTCCGAGGACGCTGCTGTCCGAATCGCTCAGGAAGAGTGTCTTCGGCGGGGCATACCGTGGCGAGAACCCTTCGCTTCGTGCCTGGGGACTTGTATGGCGAGTGGTGGAGCCTGCTCAACACTGGATGGCAAAGCGCGCTGCGGCACACGCGCGCCGCAGTTCAGAGCTCCCCAGGCGCCCGACGTGTTGAATCAACTTCTCCTTTGGCAGCGGGAGGATGTTGTCGAGGTTCGCCACGCACTGACGATTGAGGCCTTGGGCCGGCCCAAGTGGAACCTCCGTCGGGATCTGTCTCACACGCGTGGTCACCGGGGCCACCAGGATCGTCGTAAGCCGCGGCAGCACCGAGGTCCTGGTGAGCACTACTACCGGCCGGCGTTTGTCGCCTGGAACGTCGGCGAACCAGACGTCGCCCCTCTCGGGTTGGGGAGCTGCCGCACTCACTCTTCGTCCCAGGGCAGGTCGGCCCACACCTCCGCGTCGACGGCGCTCACCGTCTCGCCGGCTTGTGGCGCCCGTGCGTATCCCTCGGCGTGGATTCGTTCAAGCTGGTCCTCTATTAGGGCGGCAAGCCCGCGTTCGAGCACCTCCGAAACGTTGCTCACGCCGGTCAGCTCCTTGGCCCGCTCGAGGCGGGCAGGATCGACGGTGGCCGAGATTTTCACCTTCGCCATGGAGGACACCTTATCCGATACCTGGGTTCTCTCAAATCCTACCATCGTGGCAAATCGATTCACCGAGCGTCCCTACTGAGGCTCGACGGCCGTTATCTGGAGGCAGAAGCAGTCAGAATCAACGGCACTCAGCGACCCTGGCGCGTCCCCGGAGGCTCCCTGTCGGTTGAACTTTCCAGCGTCAACCGTCTGAGCCAAATTCAGACGCGGAGGGCCCGTGGCAGTAGATGTCGCTCCCAGGGCATACCTCGGACTTGTAACGCATTTGTAACGAGCAGCGCAAGACTGGCTGCTACGGAGACGACTGCGAAGGACGACCCTGAACCATCCCAAACTCGCTCACCTGGGCTTTCGGGTCTGATGGGTGGAACCTGGAGGCCCGGCTGATACGACCGTACCTTCCTCCGATCACAAGGTTGGGAGTTCGAATCCCTCCGAGCGCGCGAAAAACTCCTGGCCAGAGGGGATACGACACTCGGAGCAGGGCGCGGAACTGCTGGCGAAAGCAGTAGCAGGCCCAGGCACCGTGACACCGGCCGACGCTCGTCGTCGCCTTGGACCCACAGATCGTCAACGTGGCACTGCCGACGATCCGGGATCACCTCGGTGGGGTGTTTCAGGGCTTCAGTGGATCGTCACGGGCTACACCCTCATGTTCTGGGCGCTCCAGCTCTTCTTGGGGACGCCGTCGGACCGGAGCGACGCACGCCGGGCCTACCGCCTCGGGATGGCGGTCTTCGCCCTCGCCTCGCTCACCTGCAGCCTCGCACCCGCTCGGGGTGTGCTCATTGCCGGCCGGGTCGTGCAGGGCTTCGGCGCCGCGATGATCACCCCCACCTCCCTGGCGCTCATTCGTGAGGCGTACGAGGACGCGACGGCTCACCGCCGGCCAAGTGAAGTGGGTACCGCCGCCCGGTAGAAATAACTGGTAGCCGGGGAGCCGTCTTTTCCTTCGCGAAGGAAGTCTGATTCGCTCCGGAGGCGAGCCCGCAGAAACCCGGGGGTTTACGCCGGTGGCGAGACTTGAGTATCCGGCGAGACCGGATTCTCAGCCCTTGGGCGGCAGGTCCTTGAAGAGCAAGATCAGGTGCATCGGGTCCGTAGGGGACGGCTCGAACTCGTGGTGTATATAGAAGTTACGGGCGTCCTCGTCTTTTGCGTGGACGATCATGCACGCGATACCGATGCGCTCAGCTGCCTCCCGGGCAGTCTCAATGGCTGCGGCGAGCATCGCTGATCCCAGCCCTTCGCCCTGGTGCTTCTGGTCGATCGCGAAGCGAGCCAGCAGGACGGCCGGGATCGGGTTTGGCATGTTGCGCCGAGCGCGTCCTTTGACGTTCTGCTGCGCGATTGCGATGCTTGCTAGCGCAAAGTAACCGACGACTCTGCCGTCCGCTTCAACGACATGTGTCTTGGTCGCTCCGTTGGCTTGATTTATCAGCGCACGCTTGAGCAGCCACTCATCGAGCTCCGGCTTACCGCACGCGAAGCCGGCCAGGATGTGCCTCAATGTCAGAGGCGTAGGCCGATGCCAGCGCCGGCTGGCCACCTATTTGGCCCAGGGACCCGGCTGCGAAAGGAGCTTGTCGAGCTTGGCCTTATGCTCAGCCGGCCGCTCGAGAAGTGCATTGAATTCGGCCCAGGCTGCATCATCGATCCCGAAGAACCGGCGGTCGGCCAAGTCTTCCTTGGCCGCTTTGACAGCATGGGAAACCACGTAGTCAGTCAAGGTCTGATGCTGCGCTTCGGCGGCAGCCGTGAGAATCTCCCGCTGGAGCGGCGAGACACGTAGCTGCAACCGTTCGGAACGGCTCTCGGGCATAACAGCAGTGTACTCCTGTTGGCAGTACAAGTCGACCGGTTTTCGCATTTTGCGTTTGGCCGCCATCCAGGACCGCCCCACCACGCTCTCCGTCCTCCGTAAGAGGAGGTGTCTTGCCGCCGGCCGGCTTGCGAGAGCCGCCGCCTGGTAGGAACATGCGGTCGAGTGTGCCCGTCACCCCGTCATCGGTCACGGCCAGTATGTGGCCCTTGTGTCCGTGGTGGTCGCCCATTACGAGTGGCCCAGCCGCTCCTGGATGACTCTGCGATGGGTTCCCAACTCGACGATCAACGCCACCGAAGTGTGCCTCCGCCAGTGGAAGTGGAGACTCGCCAGCCCAGCCTCATCTGTGGCCGAAAGCCACATTCGCTTCCTCCAGTTCTCGATTCTTAGCAGGCCCCCCGGCGAGCGGTGAACACAAGCACGTCTTTGTCGGCGGTCGTCAAACCACGGTTGAACAGGTGCTCGGCCAGAAACCCGGTATGGGGATGGTGCGCCTCGAGACGGACCATCCCCCTGCTTTTTGGGGCTCAGGGTGTGTGGTGCCAGATTTTGGTCTCGCCAGTGCCTCGTGGGACAACGTTCGGCGCCTTTGGACCGCGTTGATCACAAGGCATGCGGACATCCGATGTTCGCCGTCTCTTCTTGTCAGTGAAGGGTTATCGCTACGGCATGCCCTGCTTGGAGCGCAGCCTCGGCGGACTCGGCGTTGCACTCGCGTTGCCTGCCCCCTGTCCGGCACCTGGCTCGGTCAATGGCTCGAGGCAAGATGGCCGGCGAGGTCCTCGTGGAGGCGCTGGCTAGCCGTGTTCATGCCGACCAACTCGACAGTTTTTCCACGGTGCGCGTACTTTTCGACCACGCGGTCGAGTGCTGCGACGGTCGAGGCATCCCAGATGTGGGAGTTCGAAAGGTCGATGATCACGTGCGCAGGGTCGCCGGCATAGTCGAATTGGTCGGGAAGGTCACTGCTCGAGGCGAAGAAGAGCTCACCTGTGACGACGTAGACAGCGCTGCGGCCGTCAAGATCACTCGGAGCGTGTAGCCGCCCAGGATCGCTGGAGGGCACCCCCCGCGGGTGGTAGCCGGGAAGGTGGATGTGCCAGCGGTGGTGGTCTGGGGTTACTCTCACGACGCTCGCCACGTGCTGAACCCGACGGGCGAAGAGCAGCGCTGCGACGATCACCCCTGCGACGACGCCGATCGACAGGTTGCCTGTCGCTACGGTGAGCGCCACCGTGACGAGCATCACGGCCGTCTCGCTCTTCGGCATCCGCCGCAGATGGGAGGGGGCGATGCTTCGCCAGTCGAAGGTGCTGTAGGCGACGACGAACATTACCGCCACGAGTGCAGCCATTGGGATCTGAGACACGACCGGGTTTAGCTCCACGACGAGGATGAGGAGAAAGACCCCGGCGAGGAATGTGGAGATCCTGGTCCGGGCCCCTGACTTCACGTTGATCATCGTCTGGCCGATCATGGCGCAGCCTCCCATGCCGCCGAAGAGGCCCGTGACGAGATTGGCGATTCCCTGGCCGACC
Organism: Actinomycetes bacterium; assembly: GCA_021823165.1. GTDB lineage: Bacteria > Actinomycetota > Acidimicrobiia > Acidimicrobiales > JAKAOS01 > JAKAOS01. The sequence goes on from JAKAOS010000034.1 coordinate 7,170, forward strand.
GACTCCCGATGCTTGTCGGAACCGGAGTCGGTTAGGTCGTCGACGAGACGGGCGGTCATCTGGGTTTCGAGGAGACCGACTAGGGCCATCGTGATCCCGGGGAGCGCCACGATTCGCAGGGTGGCGAGGCTGAGCGGGACACTTGGTAGTCCCGGCAACGGCAGGGCATGGGGAAGAGCTCCCTTGTCGCCGACCGTCGGCACGCCGTGGAAGTGCCCGAGCATGGCGGCTGCCGTAATGAGGACGACGGCGACCAGTGGGGCGGGGATCACCCGGTTGACCCGGGGGAAGAACACGATGATGACAAGTCCTGCGGCGACGAGGATGTAGACCGTGAAGGCCACGTGCCGGAGGTTCGGCAGCTGGGCGAGAAAGAGCAGGATGCCGAGCGCGTTGACAAAGCCGACCGAGACCGACCGGGGCACGTAGCGCATGAGCTTCGCCACACCAACAAGACCGAGCAGGATCTGTACCGCCCCTGCCACAAGCACCGCGGCAACGAGATAGTGGAGCCCATAGCGATGTGACAGCGGGGCCAGGACGAGCGCCGTCGAACCGGTAGCGGCCGAGATCATCGCTCGGCGGCCACCGACGATCGAGATGGTGACCGCCATAGTGAAAGAGGCGAACAACCCGACCCTTGGGTCGACGTGGGCGACCACGGAGAACGAGATTGCCTCGGGGATCAGAGCGATCCCTACGACCATGGCGGCAAGGACTTCGGTGCGCCAGGCACGAGGTGAGCGCCACCAGCCCGGGGCCCCTGCAGCCGCGGTCAGGGGAAGCGAGGCGCGGGCCAGGTCGTCGGGGCGTAGGGTATCGTTGAGCAAGGGTCTCCTTGTACATCGGATCGGTCTGTCGCTCGAACGCGGCCCAGCCCGGCCTGTGCGCCTGTCAGGTCTTTTTATGCAAGAGAGTCGTTGTGCATAGCTCTCGTATCGGCCGAAGGCTAGCGGAAATTTCTTGGCCGGCCCGCCTTGCCTGGATCTTTGCCCTGACCAGAGCGGGTTTTGTGACGCCGGCTGCGAAATGCCCAACTCCGATCTTTGCCATAGGCATCGAGTCCGAGGAGGTGGCATGGGCGTCGCTTTGTCGTGTAAATCTCGGCCGCTCATGTGCATTGGGACAGGGCCGCCTCCTCGCGTCACAAGGCCTGAGACCCTGAGCGCGAGCACGTAGTAGAGGAGGTGGAGGCGCTTCTTGGATTCAGTTCAGTGGAACACCGGTGAAAAGCGGGCGATACTGGGCTCTTCCACCTCGCAGGTTGCTCTCGACGACCTCCTGGAAGCGATAATCAGAGAGGGCCAAGTGACTCGAGGCCTGCCAGGTGTACTTGGCGCTCAACGGGATCCACTTGTCGCAAATCTCATGAGCGTCGGAACGGCCTCGGGCATCTTCGTCCAGGCCGAAAGAGGGGCCAAGGCGAGCAAGCTTCTTGTCAAACAGCGTCGTGGCCATCTCACCTGGCACCCACCGCGGGCAGCGATGGGGGCTACGTCGTTCTGTTGCTCGTGGCCAACACGTAGCAGCTGACCACGGTCTGCTCCCGGCGCAGCAGGCATCAAACCGCCCCGGCTTCTCCTTTGGTCTCGCTTTGGGACGGCAGCCGAGCCTTTTGGTCAAAATCGATCCCGAGGTTGATCCTTGCAGGCCCTTCAACTCCGCCAAAAGTCTGCTCCAGTTGGATTCACTCAGGAAATAGGCGTGTTGGAAACTGGCGGCCTGGGATGGCAATTGTTGATCTGAACGTCACCGACCTCCGGCTGTTGAGACCAGGTCAAGGCTTTCCTTAACCCACGCCCCTCATGTCAACGAGTTCTGGATTTCTAACGCCAACTTTTTGAGCGCTTAGATGTTCGACAACCACCTGACCCGTGGAGAGGACCTACTTCCTCTAGATCACACCATTTTTTCTCGACATGAGATAGGTGGAAGAAGTGTCTACAAAGGCCAGGTCGCAGGTCAGGCTCTGCAGGTAGGGGCCGCAATCGAGCATACCGGTAGCAATCTCGGCAAGTACACAAAGGAAAAAGCCCGTCGAAGGTCGGGTTGTTCCCGAACGTTTACCCGCAAGTTGCCTGGCAATTACCAAAAGTATTGTACCAAGAAACTCCTTCCTCCTAGCTTGCCGAGTGGTCACAACCTTGACCGCTCGACAAGGAGGATAGATGTTCAAAGGTAGCCGATCTCAACAGTCGGTCGTCTATGTAGCGGGACTCGCTACTGCCGGACTGATTGCGGCCGGATTTGCATCCCCCGCGAGTGCCCACCCGGCGAAGGAGTTGCACAACATAAAAGGTGTTGCCAATAACAACGTTATCGGTCACTTGAGGGTAAGCATTATAGCAAGGGGTAACACGCTGTCCCAGCCCGACGAGATAACACGACTTGGTGACCGGCTATATGTGGCCTTCCAGAATGGAATACATGCAAAGGGCCAGCCTGGCTCGAATGGGCAGACTAATAGCACCATTGTCGAGTACACGATGGAAGGCAAGCGTCTGGCATCGTGGAACATACCCGGCCACTGCGACGGTCTGACCGCCGATCCCTACAAGCACGAGCTGGTGGCGACGGTGAACGAGGATGGCAACTCCTCTATGTTCACCATTCAGCCCCAAGAGACGGGTCGATCCGGTGCTGTTACTCAATACTCCTACAGCCAAAACCCCCTACCCCATGGTGGGGGAACCGACTCAATTGCGTTCTATAAGGGCCAGATGCTGATTAGTGCATCGGCTCCCACCGTGGCCGGTGGTCCCGCGGTTTACAGCGTGAGACTTTCGGGACACTCAGCCGTCCTGTCACCCTTCTTTTTTGACAACTCTTCAGCAACTGTGGCAAACAAAGGTGCCGACAGGCAAAAAACAAGCCTTGCTCTCACCGATCCCGACTCCTCCACTGTGGTCCCGAGACAGAGCCCGCGCTTCGGTGGAAGCTATGTTCTGGACAGCCAGGGGGACCAGCAGCAGGTATATGTGAATGGTACGGGAATGTCCCAGCGGCGAATGGTACTGAATCTGTCTCAGTCAATTAATGATACAGCTTGGGCAACCTCTGCAACGGGAACCCTTTTCGTTACCGACCACACCAACAACGAAGTCGTAGCGATAACCGGAACCTTCCGCCCCGGCACCGCGTTTGTGGCAGCTACTCCATCGAGCGCGAACAATCCGAGCAGTATCCCCAACTACCTGGGCACTCTGAACCTGTGGACCGGGAATGTCACTCGGGTTGCAAATATGGCTCTGCAGCCACAGGGCCTGCTCTTTGTGCCTGGGATGCGGTAGGGGACAGGGGGTCGAAGAACGGCGCGCTGGGTAGCACTGCCAGCGCGCCGTTTTCCTTTCTGGCTGATTGTCCCTGCACGACAGCATCAGCAGCCTGGCCTGGCTGGCTATGGCGTTGTTGTCCTGGGTTGCGGTTCGCCCGCATCGTTGTGGGGTACGACTGGGCAAGTCCGGTTGGGGGCGGTGTTTGATCCAGAGAGACAGATCCTGGCAGGTGAGCTGGCCTTGGCACCGAAACCAGCGACGTGCTGGAAGCAAAGCTGGCCTCATGCTGTGCGTTGTGGCCGCCTTCACCTCGACTGCATAGGGGCACTCGTGAGCAGCTTAGAAGTTGCTGGTCATTAGGGCAGGGGTCGGCCCGTGACCGGTGGTCGAAGTGCGATATGGGGCATGGAAGGAGGAACGATGACCCATGCTTTGGTCGGGCAGTGGAATCAACTCGGTTGGGTGGCAGCAAAGGCAGCGTTGCTGTTCACCGTGGCGGTGATCGGGCTGCGGGCGGGTGCTCGCCGGACCATCGCCGAGTTGTCGGTGTTCGACTTTGTCACGGCGGTTGCCGTGGGTGCCGTTGTCGGACGGGTCCCAAATAGCTCGAGCACCTCCTTTTTGGAGGGCGCCGTGACCCTTGCGGTTTTGCTTGTGATGCATCGCATCCTGTCGACGGCACGACTGCGTACCGGGATCGGAAGGGTGCTCGACTACCAACCGCTTGTGCTGATACGGAACGGCTCTGTCGATCGCCAAGCGTTGCGCCGGTCCCAGCTCACGAGGGACGATTTGGCCTCGATGCTCCGGTCCCGGGGGGTAGCGGACTTTGCCGATGTCAATATCGCCATCTTGGAGCCAGCGGGAACGGTCTCGGTGGTGAATGAGGGCTGCCACGGCGATCTTGTTCGTTCAGTGGCAAGCCAAGGCACACCGGAGGACCGCCAACCCAGGACCACGACGCATCCCGGCCCGACTACGGCCGTCGGACCGGATGACAGTGAGCCATCCGATGGCTAGCGCGTAGTCAAATACGCGCTTGGTTGCGAACAGACTGCGCACGGTGTCGGCAAGCACGGCATGGCGTATGCGGTGAGAAAACCCGGTGCCCGGCTCTTAGCACTGGAGCAAACGGCTAGTGATGCAGGCGATCGCGCGTTGCCTGCCGGCCTGGGCCCGTTGAAAGTGCCGACGTTATCGGCCAGGTCAGATCCTACTTCCTACGCGGAGATCTCTCTGGTATGCGTGGCAGGCCGAAACATTGTCGTTCTTTCCCACCAGGTTGCCAACGGAGCCATGAGAGGATCGTCGAGGCAACCGGTGGGTTGGTGTGATGTTTACATCGCTCGTGCATCTGCGCACTATCTCCAGTAATCTGACATGAGCGTGAAGCGCTGTGCGCATAGGGGGGCAGGTGGATCGGGCCGAGGAGTTTCAGAAAGGCAGCGGATCAGCGCCGGCAGAACGCAGGCAGCGAATTCTCGATGCGGTTCGGGCCAATGCCGGAGTTGGCATCAACGAACTCTCCGCCTCTCTCGGAGTGTCCCCGGCAACGGTACGGAGGGATCTTGCGCTGTTGGCGGGCGAAGGAAAGATCAGTCGGACCTATGGCGGGGCAGTGGCCGGTCCGAGACCCATCGAGCTGCGTCTTTCGGAGAAGGAGCGCTCATGCATTGCCGAGAAGGATGAGATTGCAATGGCGGCCGCCGTTCTTATCGAGCGGGGAGACGTCTTGCTGCTGGATGCGGGGACGACTACCGGTCGCCTTGCCTGCCAACTTCGGCACCGAGACGGGATCACCGTTGTCAGCAATGGCACGAACACGCTTTTTACCCTGGCAGAGGCCGACGGGATTGAAGTTGTAGTGCTGGGGGGATCGCTCCGGCACACCAGCCAAGCGTTGATAGGGCCCCTGGCCGAGGAGGCGCTGCGGTATCTCTATGTGGACAAGGCATTTCTTGGGGCCGATGGCATCGTTGGGCGCCGTGGGATTGGCTGTCCGACCCCGGAGCAGGCGGTGCTCAAAGGGGCGATGGCGGCTCGAGCCCGAAAGGTCTTCGTCCTGGCGGATCACACCAAGATCGGCAAGGACAGCTTCCCCTACTGGGCGCCGATATCGGGTCCCGTAACGGTCATCACCGACTCCCAGGCGGACTCCGCCGCCGTGGCTGGTCTTCGGGAGGACCGGTACTTCAATGTCGTACGGGCACCTTCGCATCGGGGAGTGGGCCAGGGAGGTCTTCCCGACTACGGGTAAGCCCGGATGAGGCAGCACGCAATGGCCGCGGCGCGTGGGACATAGATGGCACCAAGCTGCAAAGCTGCCAGCTTTGCCGGGGTCCCGCTACCGGACCTCGAACCAGTAGGAGGATCCGAGGAACTGCTGGTTCAGCCCGACATGGGAGTTGACGATGGCCGCCATCGCCCCAGAGTGAGTCCTGGACATGAAATGGCTGGCAAAGATGGTTTTGAACCGATCCGATCCGGTCAGCAATGCTTGGAGGACGTACTGCTCCGTATAGAGGCGCTGACGGTAGGCGGTGGGGTAGTCCCAGGGGATGAACACGTCGTCCACATGAACGATCGACCCCGGCGCCAGGCGCGGTATTAGCTGGTTGAAGAGCACCGGGATGTCCCCACCCGCCCGGGTGACATGGCTGGAATCGATAAAGAGCATCAGCGGTTCCGCCAGAGGCGGAAAGGGAGGAGCATTCCACTGGGCTTCCTCGACGGTGGTGCTGACAAGGGCATCCGCCGCCTCCTCCACCGAGGTACGGGGTCGGGGGTCCACGGCCACAATCTGGGTGTTGAGATCGAGTTCCCTTATCACCTCCCGGGCCAGCCGAGTGGAATAGCCAACCCCCACTTCCAAAATTGAGCTTGGACGGAAATCAGCGATCATCGAGGCGTATATCTCGGCATTTGGCGTTTGATACCATCCGTTTACGATCTTGCCAAAGCCGCCCGAAAGGTTTATTTCCCTATTGCCCCTTAGCATCCCATATAGGTCGGAATAGGCTGACCAAGACTCCAACCTTTCGACCTGCTCCTTCTCGTGCAGGTCGATTCCTTCGGCCCCGAGCATGACCGATGGCAGCATGACATCGGGTCCCTGGTCGACATATTTGGGCATGCCTCCGAGTTCCAGCTGCCGGTGCACGGCAATTCGTTGGGCTAACGCTGGATTGAGGCGCTGTAGTCCGCTAGCGGCACTGTGCTGGAGAACATTAACTAGTCTCACCAAGCGAGGTTATCCCGGTGGTTATGGCGTGTTAGGTCAGCAGCCCAAATATCTATCGTTGAATGAGCTAGTCTCAAGGTGTGTTTAACCCTATATACCTAATGGGCTCATAGGGCGGGTTTTAGGCACTTGACGGTTCTTGGGCGACCAAGATGTCGAAGTTGAGGCGAGTCTCGTGGCACCCTCCATCCCCCGCCACGGCACCCTCTGGCCAAACGCCCACTAACATCGCCTTACCACCGCCCGGTGGTGCCGTCCTACGGCGGGGCAGGCGCGACATGCGAGCCAGCCCGTCTTCTTCTAGGTCCTGGAGCATTCCTTGTCGTCAAGTTTCGCCGAACTCGGCCTCGCTGGCCCCATCCTCTCCGCGCTCTCTGCCCGGGGTATTGCCGAACCATTTCCGATCCAAGCTGCCACCATTCCCGATGCCCTTGCCGGCCATGACATATGCGGGAAGGCCCCTACCGGGTCAGGCAAGACGCTGGCATTCGGCCTTCCGGTCGTCTCGGCCCTGGGAGCAAAAGGCCTCCGAGCTGCGCCGGGCAGGCCTTTGGGGCTCGTGCTGTTGCCTACCCGCGAGTTGGCGGCTCAGGTCGCCAAGGAGCTTGGCCCACTTGCTCAATCTGTGGGAGCGCGGGTTCATGCGGTCTACGGAGGCGTTGGCTACGGCCCCCAGCGCAATGCACTGCGTCGGGGCGTCGAGTTGCTGGCCGGGACTCCCGGGAGGCTCGAGGACCTCATAGAGCAGGGATCACTGGACCTTTCTAACGTGCGTTGGGTGGTCCTGGACGAGGCTGACCGCATGGCTGACATGGGCTTTATGCCTGCAATGCGGCGACTGCTGGACCAAATAGGATCGGATCGCCAGGTCCTTTTGTTCTCGGCGACCCTCGACGGCGACGTGGACAAGATCGTCTCCCGCTACATGAACAAGCCCCGCCGCCACGAAGTCGTTGCCGACGAGGACCGTTCGGGCGATGTGACCCACCTGTGGTGGAAGATCCCCCGGGAGAAGAGGTCCGATGTCGTTGCCGACCTCGTTCGATCTCACGCCCCTGCCGTTGTGTTCTGTCGCACCCGCCATGGGGCCGACAGGTTGGCCCGGAGGTTGGAAGCCGCGGGCATTGCTGCCGCGACGGTTCACGGTTCACGGACTCAGCCTCAGCGGGACCGCGCGCTTTCGGCCTTTTCTTCGGGCGCCGTGCATGCTCTGGTGGCCACCGACGTGGCGGCCAGGGGTATCCACGTCGATTCGGTGGCCTGCGTGGTGCATTTCGACCTGCCCGGAGATCACAAGGATTACACCCATCGCTCAGGTCGTACCGGCCGGGCAGGGGCGAACGGCCTGGTCGTGTCTTTGGTAACCGACGAGTCACGCCGGGATGCCTCTTCGTTGCAAAAGGCGCTCGGGATCAAGGCCGAGGTGGGTGAGCCTGACTTCGCGGCGCTTCCTGCACCGGTGGAGCGAAAGGTTGTGAGGGAGACCGCGGTTGCGAAATCGCCCATGCCTCACAGGTCGGGAGCAAGCCGCCGGAACGGTCATGGTGGTCGCAGTGGTTCTGGTCGCGGCACTGCGGGGCGTAACGGGAGCAGCCACGGCGGCGAGGCGCGCAGCAGGGGAGCCTCTTCGGGCCGGCCCGACGCGGCAAAGCGCCGTAGGCGCACCCCGCGCGGCTGAGGTTGTGCCAAGGGCCCCTCTTATTGAGCTCTTTCTCCCAGCCTGGGGCCGACCAGAGCTATGATGTATTGAGCTTTTACACATAGAGAGGCGCTTGGATGCGGCAAGTATCGCTGGTTGCAGCGGCATCTATGGCAGCAATTTCGCTCTCGGCGTGTGGCGCTACCCCGAGGCAGCGTCTCGATGCCGCTGCACACTCCCTGGCGGCAAGTCCCTACATGCAGGCGACGATTGCCCTACGGCTGAAGGGCGCGAAGGTGCCGGCGAGCGTCACGTCAGACCTGGGCTCTTTCACCCTGCGGGTCGAGGACTCCTCGACCAACGGGGCAACTCTGTCCAAGGCGGGCATCTCTGCGACCAATAGCGAGGTGGATCTTCTCTACAAGGGGAAAGTCATCCTCGCCGTGCGTGCCATAGGTGGGCGGACGGACTACTTCAAGGCAGACCTTTCTTCGCTGACGGGAGTCGCCGGGCTATCTGCCAGTGCAAGTCAGTCCTTGTCCGCCGCCCAAGCCCTCCTTGGCAATCGCTGGTTCTCGGTTCCTGCCTCGGCCCTGGCGTCCAGCCCCGGATCGTTGAATGCCGCCCAGCAGAAAAAGGCTTCGGCCTTTGTCACGACCGTCATCGCCGCAATTGGCAGCTCATCGCATGTCACCGCCGGTTCGTCTGGCGACCAAGTTGTGGCATCGGGGAGCCTTCCCAGCCTGTTGGCGGCGGTAAAGGGCCCGTTCGAAACATTCTCCGGCCACTCTGCGACCCTGCCGAATGTTTCGAGCGGTACATGGAAGGTGGTCATACGTGCACCCGCCGGCAAACTTTCGACGGCGGTGCTTGCAGCGGAGGAGGGTGGCAACTCCATGTCTCTGCGGGCCACGGTTACCCACGACAAGATCCAGGTGAAAGCGCCTTCGACCTCTACGCCTTACTCGTCGTCGATATTTGGGGGCGCCGGGTTATCCGGGCAATCGGGCTAGGAGTGATCCTCAGGGGACCAGTATTGCTCTGCCCCTGACTCGCCCGGCTTGCAGGTCTTCAAAGGCCTGTGCGAACGCGTCGAGGGGGTACTTTGCCGTATG
>JAKAOS010000035.1 GCA_021823165.1 Actinomycetes bacterium
GATCTGGGAGCTGCCCGAGGCGGCCGGCTTCGCTTGATGTACCTCCTCGACACCAATGTGGTGTCGGAACTCCGCAAGGTCCGCCCCGGCAAAGCCCACCCCGGCGTAGCGGAGTGGGCGACCTCGACGCCCGCCGCGCAGATGTTCCTCTCTGCGGTCACCCTCCACGAACTGGAGCACGGTGTGCTGCTGGCGGAACGCTCCGATCCGCGCAAGGGCTCCTTGCTGCGGATCTGGCTGGATACCAGCGTCGCCCCGGCGTTCGCCGACCGGGTGCTACCGATCGATGAGGCTGTTGCCCGTCGGGCGGCTCGACTGCACGTGCCCGACCCAGCACCGTTTCGCGACGCCCTGATCGGCGCGACGGCCTTGGAGCATCACCTGACCGTCGTCACCCGCAACGCCAAGGATTTCGAGCGGTTCGCAGACCTCGATATCCTCAACCCCTGGTCCTGAAGCCCCCCTCAGCCCGAGGGCGCGGCGCCCGATGTGCCGTTCGGCGCCCAGTCGGCGGTCAACAGTTTCCGGATTCTGGCGCTCGTGTTCTGAAACGCGGCTCTTCTCACTTGAGGTGGGGGGGGAGGTGAGGCCGCCGGCGATGAGGAGCATGCGGAGCCGGTAGTTGTGCTTGTTGGTGAAGCCTCTGGCGATGCGACGGTGGAGCTCGATGAAGCCGCTGACGGCCTCGGTGCCGCCGTTGTTCGCTCGACTGGAGGTGAAGTAGGCGAGGAACGGCTTGGACCACTGGCGCAGGGTGCGGCCTAGACGTTCGGCGCCGGTCTGGCCGCAGCGGCATCGTCCATTCTTCCGTACTGCAGGTTGCGGTCCCCGGGCGAGCTCACCGCCTAGCCGCGATGCGCACTACCGGGCCGACCCATACCGCCGGCTCCCGGTGCACTAGAAGCGACGCTGGGCTGTCAATCGGCATCGGCGGCAATCGGTTCTGTCCGTCCACCGTTGGATCGTGGATGGCTCTATCGACCAGTGCGCATCCGGTGTAATTCGGATGTCTAGAGGTCGTCGGATGGCTCGAAGAATCCGAATCTGGCATATGGGGGGCCAACCAGCTTCTTGACCACCTCGGGAAGCGTGTCGGAGATATCGCTAGCCGAGACGGTGACGCTTGTCGTCACCTCGTGGTCTCTGCAGACGCGACCGGGCATCAGCATCCGGCCGGGTCCGGCGAGCGACCGCAACTCTCTGCCAGCGAGTCCCTGCCAAGTCATGGTGATATCGACGACTTCGGCTTCGAGGCGCTCCGCAAGGCGAGCGGCGTGGAGAAGGTACTCACCGGTACGCCAGACGGGCAGTATCAGATCAAGGAAGGTGCCAGGCGGCGTGTTACGGAAGTCGGTGTCCTCTTGAAGGCGTCGTAGCAGGAACATACGGCCCTTCGGGTCTGCTCGCCAGAAGTCGGCCGACTCGGTCTCTCGAAGCCAGCACTCGATCACCTCGTCGGCGATCCGCGCCTCCATCCCCGGCCGACCTTCCAACGAGAGCCACACAGGCCAGCCCGTTTCGGTCCCCTTGAACTCAAGCAGGGTCGCTCGCAGTGCGGGGAGGGACGGGGGTGCAGCGACTGGTGTGAGCATGTATGCGCAGCTCCACCAGCTTGTCTCGTAAAGGTCAGACATCGCCGCGCTCCAGTCGGCGAAGACGTTCAATCGAAGTCTCGCTCCAACCCTTCAGCAGTGCCACCGATCCCACAGCGCTGTCGGCGACCTGGCGCGCGAGCTGTGGCTCCGCTCGCAGAGCGGCCAGAATGCGACGGAAGGCCTCTATCTGCCGCTCGTGATCGTTATCCACACACCGGTGAATGAGCGTCTCCCACTCCCGCCCGGACTGCGGGGGAGCGCTCTCTGGACTGGGTCGGTGGATGCAGTAGGTGAAGTCGATCAGGCCGGAACCTTGAGGACTGCGATGAGCGCGGATGGGCGCCGTATGTCCTCCGGGTACCTCGATCACGACGTGCGGATTGCCCGCCGAGCTTTGAAGGTGCTCCACGTAGCACTCGAAGACTGGCTCAGCGTGACGCTTTGCGATGTCGTTGATAGCGCCCTGAGAGTACCGATCCAGGTTGTGTGGGCAGGGCCCGACGGGAGCCATCCTGCAGTGGTCTCCGAGAAGCCGAAAAGCAGGTAGCCTCCACCATGATTCGCCAGCGCAATTAGTTCCTTGGCCAGCTTTGCCCGAACCATCCCATCATCGAGGTCAAGCCAGTCCTTGATCTCGGTAGCCATCTCCTCGCGTGGAAAGTCGAGGAGATGGTGCAGGCTTGGCTCCGACATCGAATCAGGATCTACAAGCAGCATCCTACGCGTGTGGTGGCTGGCCGGCGAGGTGAGGGTGTCTATCGTCGGATCAATTTATCGGCGGTGAGTTCGACGCCCCCCTTCCACGCCCATAACGTCGCCAATGGGCATCCGCCAGTAGTCGCCTCAAGGTGACCCCCAATGTCGGCATGGCGCACTACCGGTCCGGGGCACTCTCGGCTTGGAGGAGGAGTGTGTTCAAGTCGGCGGGTCCGTCGACGAGGACGTGAGCGCCGGCTGTCCGCAGTTCCTCGACACTGCCGTAACCCCAGGTGACGCCAATCGCGTGCACCTGATGGATGAGGGCGGCGTACACGTCGTGTTCACGATCGCCCACCATGGCCACTCCTGAGGGATCGGGCTGGCCGAGTTCGGCAAGGGCGCAGCCAACGATGTCTTCCTTATGCACCCGTGAGCCGTCGCGCGTCGAGCCGATGATCACCTCGAAATGGGCCGCGACCCCCAGGTGATCGAGAATCCTCTCGGCGTACTCGGTCAACTTCGAGGTTGCCAGTCCGATCCTTATCCCCGCCGAGGCCAGATCCCCCAGAATCTCTGCCATGCCCGGGTAGAGGCGGTTCTCCAGGATCCCCTTTGTCGAGAAGTACTGGCGGTAACGGTCGACGGCTTCGTCCAGCTGGCCGCCCGCTACACCGAGGCCGGAGAAGCCGTCAGCCAAAGGCGGACCGATCAAGCGACGTATCTCGGCGTCGGAGGCGCTCAGGCCGAAACTCGTCAACGAATGGCGGTAGGACTCGACGATTCCCACTGCCGAGTCAGTGATCGTCCCGTCGAGGTCGAACAGGACGGTCTCCAAGGGCAGCCCGGGCGAGGACCCACTCGGGCCTTGGTGTTCTCTCTCTATCACGGCCTACCAGTATGCCCCATACCGTTCGAGAACAGCGTCCCAGCATGCCACCCACGCCGTGTCCTGAACCGCCGGGCGGGGGAGACACCAACGATAGGGCCCCCGAGCGTTCACGGCCAAGGACGTTGGCCGGGCCGAGATGCAGAATCACGCCGGCGGTGACGTGCCGGCTGGCTCGGCCGGCGAGCCGAACCGGCGTTCTGCCTTCTCGGCCAGGTAGATGAGCCCGCTCGCCGCACCCCTGCGGCGGCGACGCAGTGCATGATCGCACCGCCGGGTGTTCCCGTCACCTGCGGCGGGCGCGTTGCGGACAGCCTCGGCCGGGGGTGATCGCCTTATTCGCGCGGCTGGCGTGCGGTGCGGCGGTGCTCCCGTCTGGGTGGGAGCGTTTGCGGTCAGGGCGGTCCCGTGATTGCCTTCGACCGTGCCGTGTCTGGTGTCTGGTTACTGGACCGGGTGGTGACCTGGATCTACGGCTGCGCCTCGCTGACTGGCGACGCCGGTCGCCGAGCCAGGGCCCGCTGGATGCCTGTGAGGCGGCCGTGGAGGGACAATCGGCGGTGTCAGCAGACCCCGGCCGATGGCACGGAAGGGGTGGCCAGATCGGGAGAGGTCTGTGGGCGGGGCCGGCTCCCTGCCTCCACGCGGCCACGCGGTAGGGGGCCCTCAGTTCGGGAGGCCCGCTGCTCAACTTGGTGGGGGCCGCCCGGAGATGTCGTCCTCGACGATGCCGTTGGTGCCCGCGCGAGCGATGAGCCCGTCCTCGAGCGCCGTGTTGAGGATTCCCCGCAGCAGCCGGTAGGTCTTGGGGCCCGGCCGTGCCCGTCGGGGCCGCTGGCGCGGGCCCACCAGCGGCGGACGGCCAGCGCCGAGATGTCCGCCAGGGGGGTGGTGCCGAAGGCCGGCCTCAGGTGCAGGCGGAGGAGGTCCTCGTAGTCGTTTTGTGTGCGCATGGCCAGGTCGTGGCGGCCGGCGACCCACTCAGCCGCGTAGCTGCCGAAGGTGATCCTCCCCTTGCGGGGGTCGACCCAGGTGCCGGCGTCCTGCGCTCCGAGGGCGTCGCGCAGGGCGGCGTTGGCGTCGGCCTTCTGGAGGAAGCTGCCGAGCGAGATGTGCCTGCCGTTGACCAGCATCCGCGCCTGCCACCGGCCGCTCGGCAGCTTGCGGACCGCTCCCGTGCCCCGGTCCCTCGGCGCCCGTGGCATGGCACGGATCTACTCCGTGATGGCACGAGGGTAGATCGACGGTCGGCCACCGAGGACCGGAAGGCTGCCAAGTAGCGCCTGACCTGCGAGTTCTCGGAGCACCCCCAACGGGATTCGAACCCGTGTTGCCGCCTTGAAAGGGCGGTGTCCTAGGCCTCTAGACGATGGGGGCCTGACCTCAGCCACCCTACCGTCTCCGCTGGTGGCGGCAGCGAGGGTAGCCTCCATCTGTTTGTGCGCCGGTTGTGCGCCGGTTGTCCGGCTCATTTTCCCAAAACAACGTGGCTTTCGGGCCCAGAAAGCGATTCCTGTCGCAGGCCCTGCCGCTACGGCTGTGGAGCCGAGGAGGCGGTGCCGGAATCGAGGTGCCACTCCGTGCCTTGTGGAGTGTCCCTGATCTCCACTCCCGCCGATGTCAAAGCATCCCGGATGCGGTCTGCTTCCCCATAGCGCCGGTCCTCCCGGGCGGCGTCTCTCATCTCCAGTGCCAAAGTTACGATCGGGCCCAGGGCATTCCTCGGGTCCGCCGAGGACATCTCTGCAGCCTGACCCAGGCGTATGATCATCGACCGCAAAAGAGACCTACCGCGGGATGCCGCGTCGGACTGCTCGGTGTCTGCATCCCAGGATCGCAAGGCCTCTTCCAACTCGATTACCACCTTCGAGGCGATTGTGGCCTGACGACACTCGATGGCACGGTCGAACTCGGCTGCGGCCTTGGTGAGAGCCTCCTCGAGGGTGCCGACGGCTTCGGGTTCTGTGGAGCCATGTGGGCTGTGTCCTGTCCCAGGCCGGCCACCGGCCGGCTGGGCCGTGGCATTGCCCCAGGCGACTAGGTCGTCCAGGGAGAACTCGCTGCCGGCCGGGAGGCGCCTTTCGGTCCCAGCAACCCTCACCACCACCGAGGAGCGTCCCGTGACCCTGGCCTCTCCGCTGTCCAGGTCTGCCACCAGTGCGGTGTGCTCGTCGATCCCGAGGATCCACTGACCCGGGGCCATCTGGGCCTCCATCATCGCCAGTCTGCGTTCACCGAGGTAGCAGTAGCGGGTGTCGTGATTCCCGCCCTCGGCGTTGTCGTAGTGGGGGATTACCGCGACGTCCAGGCCGATGCCGGCCAGGACCCCAAGACCCTCCCTCCAGGCGGGTGGGGCCCCGACTTTGTAGATCTCATAGACCGGGACCGAAAGTGACCCCAGCGTCAGGCTTGCGGCGCTCGAGAACACGATTGCACCGCCAGAGACGAGCTTTTCCCCAAGGACCTCCCCCAGCCCGACATTCTTCCAGAGCTCCAGGGCGTAGGTGGGGCTGCCCGGGCCCGAGAAGATCCAGCCCGCCTGGCGCACCTGGGTGACAAAGCGCTCCTTTTCGAAAGAGCCTGCCTCGGCCGATCGGAAAGAGGCCACCTCGACACGTGCCCCGGTGCTCCGCTTGAAGTAGGAGAGGGCGCGTTCGGTGATGTCGGTGGCGTTTTCCTGGAATCCAAAGGGTGTGTCGATCAACACCGCCGGCCCGGAACTCCCCACGGCTGCCAGGACCTCCCTATGGGTCTTGGTCATCGTGGGACTCGTCTCTCCCGAGCCCATGAGCACCAACATGCGGGCACTCATCGCGCCACGTCCCGCCCCGGCCCGGCGTTCGCCATGAAGAAGTTCCTTTGGAAATGGCTCTCCATCACCTCGGCTACCTGGTCGGGCTTTTGTATGTGCACGTCGTGGTCTCCCGATTCGAACCAGTGCACCGAGACCTTTTCCAAGGCGGCGGTGGCAGCTTGTATTGCTGTCCTTTTTGCTTCGCCGCCCGGCGTGCCCCGTCCCGCCACGGGAAGGAGGAGCACTGGGACATGCACCTCGCCATAGTGCAAAGAAGGTCGCTGTTGCCACAGAGAATGGAGAATCTCCATGTGCATGGCCCTGGGGAGCCTAGCGGTAATGCTTGAGTCCTCCGAGATGTCGAAGTTGGCCATGGTGGCTTCGATGGCCGCCCCGTCCCAGTCGGGATGTCTCGCCCGGAGCGAGGCCCGCATCCTCTCTGGGGTGATCGAATCAAAGCTGGGTGGTGCAAGGGCCTTTGAACAAAGCTCCCAGGTGGCAAAGGAGGAGGAGAGTTCGATGGTGCCACCATCGACGCAGACGATGCCGCAGATCCCCACATCGGCCCGCCAGGCGAGTTCCATGGCGACGTTGGCACCCCAGGACTGGCCCGCGACCAAAGGGGTGGTCCAGGGTCCCTGCTCGCGGCGGTTCAACTCCGAGATCACCTCTACCACCTCGGCGCAAATGGTTTCGAAGTCGTAGGGGCCCGTGACCTTTTCGGACCGGCCGTGCCCCCTCATGTCCAAGGTGGCAACGGCATGTCCTCTTGCGGCCAGCCGAGAGGCAACCGGCCACCACGTCTTGGCGTTGGAGGCCAGGCCATGAAGGGCAAGGATGCCGGTCCTTTCGCCCGGCCAGTGGTCTATTGCAAGCCCGGCGCCGAGATGGCTCTGGATCATGAAAGAGGAGGGCGGCATCGGCAGCGAATCAGCCTTGGTGTCATTGTTCACCCGACCTCTCCCCTCGAGCCAGCCTTGGCATCTGCCAAGAGTGCATCCACCACGCCGGCAAGTTCCCTGGAGCGCTCGATGCCGTAGTAGGGGGGTGCCCCCTGCTCCAGGCATCTCCGGAACTCGGCGATGAGTCCGCTGTAGGGGTTGGCCGTGGATGTCTTTATGGTTCTGCTGCCCCGGTGCTTGTCGTGGATCCTAAAGGAGCCCTGAGCCAGCCCGGGGGTGAATGCGTCCTGGCAGGACAGGATGGCCTTTGTGCCGACCACCTCCAAGACCTGGCCCGGCGGGCTCTCAATAGAGCAGTGGATGGAGCCGACCATCTCGCCACCGAAGTCCATCCATGCGCTGATCGAGGCATCTACCCCGTCGGCACCCTCGGTGAATCGGGCCGCTGCGGATATGCGCTCTGGCAGCCTTTTCGTTGCGCCCAGGATGGGAGCGATGCAGTAGACGCCGAGGTCCAACAGGGCACCCCCACCCATGGAGGCCTTCCAGCGGTAGTCCTCTGGCTGGGACAGGTTTGCACCAAAACGGCTGCGGATCTCGAGCAGCTCTCCGAGTTCCCCCCCAGACACCACCTCGGAGATCGCCTTGCTCCTCGGATGGTAGGGGGTCATGTAGGCCTCCATCAGGAGTCGATGGTTGCGCTCTGCGCAGCTTGCCATCTCGGCCGCCTCGACGGCATTGGTGGCCAGTGGCTTCTCGCAGAGCACGTGAAACCCTGCCTCCAGCCCGGCACAGACCCAGCCGGCATGCATTCTGTTCGGGAGCGGCACATAGATGGCGTCCAGGGAGTCGTCGGCGAGGAGTTCGTCATAACAGCGGTAGTGGCGGACGCCGGATAGGGCGTCTGGCCGCACCTGGAGCACGCCGCCGTTCGTGTCGGTGGGTGGGAAGTTCTCCTGGACACCCAGGGTGGGAGGCACCGGAGATGACAGGCTGGCGGTGGCTGCGACGACCGAACCCTCGTCGGCCACCAGTGCCGGGAGCACTGCCAGGCGGGCGACGGTCGAGGACGCCCCAAGGACTCCCCAGCGGATCATCGGAGGTACTCCCAGGAGCCTTCGTGGCGCCGATCCCCGTTCCTGATCCCCCCAGCGAAGCCAAGCCCCTTAGGGGTATCCCGCTCGGGTGGGGCAACGGACATGTAAAGGGCGTTGCCACGAGGGAAACTCTCCTCCCCGGGCACCTTTTCCCAGCCGCGGTTTCCCCGGGCGGCCCCCGGTTCCTCCGGGCTCAAGATATTGCCCGTCTGGAGTGCGCGAATAGCACCAAAGTTCAACAGTTGAATCGCCCTCTGCCTTTCCGAGCCGTTTCTCGCCTACGGCCCTGCCCCGCCGGGGCCAGGATCAAACCGTTCCCGCCGATGCCAGGGCCTCGACCAGCTGCTCCTGGAGCCAGGTCAGCCAGTGATAGAGCGACATTGCCCCTGCATTTGGGTGCCCGGCCGGCAGCGGATCCCCGTCCTCTTTCACATCCAGGCGGGTTCCCAGCACCAGCCGGATGTCGTTGAGGGCCACGAGCCAGCTCTGCGCCTCCACCTCGTCCAAAGATTGCGACGAAGCCGTCTGCTCCAGCACCGCCAGGGCGTCCCGGTGATGCTCCAGCAGAGACTGGTGAACGAGATCCTGGTAGTCGGCCTCTGCGTCGGGATCGGAACTGTAGGCGGGTGGGAACAGCCGCATGGTCCCAGGGTCAGAACTCCCAAGGCCGAAAGTTATCTGCCCAGGCAGGCTTCGGAGGAGCTTGCGCTCGTCTTCGGAAAGCTTCAGTAGATATCTGCCGTCGCGCTGGCGGCGGATCCTTGGACCCCTGATCCGCATCTCTTTCCCCCTGGTGGCTCAGTCGCTCTGTTCCATGGTGGCCCACAGGCCGTGTTCGTGAAGGCGGAATACGTCGAACTCCGCCCGCTCGCGATTGCCCGAAGAGACGACGGCCCTGCCCTTTTGATGCACATCGAGCATCAGCTTGGTGGCCTTTTCGCGGCTGTAGCCGAAAAGCTTCTGAAAGACGTAAGTCACATAGGACATGAGGTTGATCGGATCGTTCCAGACGATCACGATCCAGGGCCGGTTGGGGTCCCCTTGGGTCTCCTCCCCGACCCCAGCGGCGCGCTCAGGCGCTTCGGTCGGCATGGCGGTCATCATTGCAATTCTGCACGCTTTGAATGGCCGGCGCTGCACGCCAAGTTTTAGATGCACTGCCCGCAATGGCCAACTCGGCTTTCAACAAATCCGCGAAGAACCCTCAGCCGTCCCGGCGAAGAGAAGGGGCCGCATCGTCCTCTTGGAGTACCTGAAGCAACCGGGCACGTGCCCGGGCGACCCGGGAGCGGATGGTGCCCGTTTCGGTCTCACACACCTCCGCGGCTTCGGCATAGGTGAAGCCGAGCATTTGGGTCAACACCACGGCGGCCCTCTGGTCCCTGGGGAGTTCGTCTATGAGATTCTCTAGCGCGATCTGTTCCCCGTGGTCCGGCCGCTGCACCTGCTTGCGGTTCCCCAGACGTCCGTGAAGCAGCTCCTGGCGCCGGTCCCTCCGCCGCTGCTCGGAGCAGACCTTGTAGGCGATTCCCATGACCCAGCTGAGTGCGGTGGACTCGAAGCGGAACCCGCCAAGGCCCTGCCAGGCGCGGACGAATACCTCCTGGGTCAGGTCGTCTGCCCGTTCCCGGTCCACCAGTCGATGGCAGAACTGCCGGACGGGATTCTGTGCCTTGCGGATGAAGGCGCCGAGAGCGAGCCGGTCGCCGGCCTGCGCGGCTCGGGCCAGTTCGGTTAGTTCATCCACGGCCGAAACATAGCCGATCGGCGTGTTGCAGAAAAAACCGCAGTCGCGGGGAACTCGTTGCTCCTTTGGTGCCACTCACACAGGTGGTTGGTGAAAGTAGAGGCGACATGAGCGACATGGACTGCGAGTACATCCGGGAATCATTGTCCGCATGCCAGGACGGCGAAAGCCCCGCCGTCTCTGACCATACGGTTGAGACGCACCTGTTGAGCTGCCCCGCATGCCGGTCCTTTGCCCAGGACATCCCGGCGTTGAGCCGGGCAATCAAGGTCCGGAGGGCAGAGGTGTCCCCCGATCTGACCCCGACGATCCTGAGGGCGATTGGGGAACGGGAGGCTTCTTTGCCCCATGAGGAAAGGGAATACGACCATGGCCGAACTCGCCGTGCATGGGCACTCAGGTTGAGCCTGGCGCTGGCCGGCTTGATGCAGCTCTCCCTTACCCTTCCCCAGCTGCTGTTCGGGATGGACGCCATGGGTGCCCCCTACCACGTGGCTCAGGAACTGGGTTCACTGGATGTGGCACTCGGGGCGGGATTTTTGTTCGCGGCCCTCAGGCCTCGCCTCTCGGGCGGCCTTGCCGCCATGGCCCTCGTTGCGGCGGCCTGTTTGGTGGTGACCGCAGAACTGGATGTGTGGAACCACACGACCACGCTCTTTCACGAGGCCTACCACCTGCCCGCCGTCATCGGTTCCCTCTTGCTCTACATGCTGGCCAGGGCGTTCCCCCTGGCCCGTGCCCCCCGCATGTCCGTAATGAGAAGCCGTTGAGCATCCTTTTCTCCCACTGGTCATTCGACCCCATCGCCATAGTGGTGGCGGCCATTGTGGCCCTGCACGCCCGGGGGCAAACAGCCCGGATCCGGGATGCTTCGGCCCGAGGATCTGGCACCTCGGCGCTGGTAAGCCAGACAGCCCTCTTTTATGCAGGGCTTCTCGTCCTACTGGTGGCGGTCATGTCTCCGCTGGACTACTGGGCCGACGACTACCTGTTCATACACATGATCCAACACATCATCCTGGCCTTTTTCGCACCACAGCTGATCGTGCTGGGTGCGCCCTGGCTGGCGTTGCTGCGCGGCCTGCCGATCTCCGCCCGCCGCCGCTGCGGCCGAGGGGTCCGAGGCGTCCGGCGCAATGCGCGCCTTATGCGGGCCTGGTCTGCAGTCTCCGGTCCCGTCCCAGCGATTGTGGCTTTCAACGCGGCAATGATCTTCTGGCACCTGCCGGGGCCTTTCGACTATGCGGCGAAGCATCCTTTGGTGCACATATGGCTGGAACACGGGAGCTTTTTCGGCTTCGGCGTGGCGTTCTGGCTGCAGATGCTGGAGTCCCGTCCCTTCAAGCCGGCACTGGCCCCAATGGGACGGGCGGCGGCACTGCTGGGCACCAACGTGGTCATGGTGATTATCGCCATGACGCTGGCGATGTTCACCGGCCCGGTTTACGCCGTCTACGCGCACGTCCAGGGCGCCGCCTTCTCTCAGGCGAACGATCAGCAGCTGGGTGCGGCCGTTCTCTGGGTCTGCGGTGATCTCACCATTGCCCCCACCCTGCTTTACAACCTGAGGATCTGGATGACCGCCGAAGACAGGGCCGAGGAGGCCCGGGCAGCCGCCCTGGTCAGGCGGGCACAGGGAGCCCGGGCATGATGCCGGGCATGGGAGGGGCACCCCCTCCCACCCCTTCGGGCCTCTACTTCGATACCGCCGCGATGCTTTTGGTTGGCCTCGCCGTAACGGCGGTCGTTGCAACGGTTGTCATGGCCACCAAGAGGGGGAGTGGCTGGGCGCAACGAAGCGGCAGCGGGGAAGCTCAGGAGTTCCGTGGCAGGCGCCTGTTGCGCCGAGGACTGGCGGCCCTTTGGATCCTGGACGGCCTGGCGCAGGCACAGCCGGCAATGCCGGGCAGCTTCGCCAGCAACGTCCTCCAGCCGATCGCGAACTCCCAGCCGCATTGGCTCGCCAACTTGATCCGTTGGGAGATCTACGTCTGGCAGGTACGCCCCGTCGTTATGGACGTGGCAACCATCCTGGTCCAGTTGGGGCTGGGAGTGGCGATCCTGGCGGGAGGCGACACCAAGCTGGGCCGCTTCGCCCTTTGGGGTTCTGTTGCATGGTCGGCCGCAGTGTGGGTGGGTGGCGAGGCAATGGGGGGGATCCTGGCCCCCGGTGCGACCCAGCTAATGGGGTCTCCGGGGGCGGTGGTTGTCTATGCCGCCTCGGCGGCACTGCTGCTTGCCCCCGCGGCCTGGTGGGAGCAGGGGCGGATCAACAGGCTTGTGACCAGGGGAACCGGCCTATTGCTCCTGTTTGGGGCTTTCCTCCAGGTGGTGCCAGCAGAGGGGTTCTGGGGCCCAGGGGGCCTCTCGTCGATGCTCGCCTCCATGGCATCGATGCCCCAGCCGAAGGTGCTGTCCGCTCCCATTGCCGGCCTTGCGGGAATCAGCCGAGCCTGGCCGCATCTGTCCAACGGCTTGGTTGTCGCCGCAATGACCGTTGTTGGCACCGGCCTGCTCTTTGGCCGCCGCCGGAGGGCCTGGGTAATGGCAGCGGTGGCGTGGTTCATGGCGACGTGGTGGCTGGGCCAGGACTTCGGGCTGTTGGGGGGAACCGGCACCGACCCCAATCTGTCGTTGCCGGTCGTCATCTTGCTCGTGGCTTCGGAGTTGAGCGCCACTTCTGTGGCTCGCCGGGAACCAGTGGCGCCTGCAGGCATTGGTGGCCTTGGGGCATTGCTCGGGATTACTGAGGCGGGATTGGGTGTCATCGCTGCTCTGAGTGCGACCCCCTATGCCCTGTCCCAAGCCCCGACCGCGGCGGCCGTTGTGAGTGGGGGAGCCGTGCTGTCCACGGCCGGCCAGAGGATGCCGGACATCTCACTGACCAATCAGTTCGGCCGGTCGGTATCGATGCGCAAATGGCACGGCAAGGCCGTGGTCCTCACCTTCTTGGACCCCGTCTGCTACGACGCCTGTCCAATGATCGCAGCTCAGGTCCGCATGGCCGACGCCCGGTTGGGCAAGGCGGCATCAAGGGTGGAGTTCGTGGCGGTGGATGCGAATCCGCGTTTCAACACCGTCTCCGACATCAGGACTTTCGACACCGAACAGGGCTTGTCCCGCCTTCCCAACTGGCAGTTCCTGACTGGCCCACTACCAAAGCTCCAACGGGTCTGGTCGTATTTTGGCGTCACGGTGCAGGTCTCCCCCCTGGCAATGGTGGGCCATTCCCAGCTCATCTACTTTGTAGATCCGACCGGTCGGGTCTCGACCATGGTCGGGGACTCGGCTCTGGCCCAGGCGGGTGTCACCTCTGCATACGCCACCTTGGTCGATGGCCAGGTCCGTTCCCTGCTAACCCCATGATCTCCTTCTCTCTCACTGCACGTCTGGGGCTTGCAACGGCCACAGCGGCATCTCTGTGGGCCGTGATTGCCAACCTGCCTAGGGCACCGGTCCTGCCAGGTGCCCAGAGCACGCCACCGACCACCACCTCGGGCAGCCTGGCCAGGTCGATGGAGAAGCTCAGCGCAGCCGGAGCCACGCTCTGGGCAACCATTCCCGCACCCCCCTACTGGGAGATACTCAGACAAGCCAGACCCGGCGGCCCATGGCTCAATGTCACCCCGGAGGGCGAATCGACCCGGGGAGGGTTGATCACCTCGGCGCTTGGGCCCAAAAGTGCCGCCGTCGCCTACAGGGCCTACGGCGGCAATAAGCGGTCTGGGTTTGCGATCACCTCGGACGGGGGGAGCACCTGGAAGACAGGGCTGCTTCCGGGCGCGGTTGTCACCAGCAACAGGCCCATGGCCGCTCCATCGTTGAACAGCATCTGGGCGGTGGTCCATCCGGCTCGGAGTGGCAGTGGGCAGAGTTCGGTGCTGGAACACAGCACCGACGCCGGCCAAAGCTGGAGGGCAATCCCGCTGGCCACGAGCGGTCCCGGGAGTTGCGCGGTCAAAAGTGTGCGCTTTGTGAGCGCCAGCACCGGCTGGGTAGGGGGGTCCTGTGCCGGACGCCCGGCCCTGTGGTCCACCACGAACGGGGGACGGTCCTGGTCGGCCGAGCCACTTACGGCCCCGGCACACTCTGTAGCCGTAGCCAGCGCTGCCGTGCCGGATGGCGCTCCCGGCTCTCAGCCCCTCTGGTCCTGGGCAAAGGTCGCATCCCACGGCCGCACCGTGGTGGCCCCCCTGAAGGACACCGGCGGGCATTGGCATGGCTATGCATCACTCACGGTGGCTGGGCGGATAAGGGTGACAAGGTCCGGATCCGGTGAGATCTGGGTCCTTGCCGAGGGACAGGGGACAAAGGCCCCCCCGAGGCTGTTCGTCCTGGACTCCTCGGGCAGGTGGGTCAAAAAGTCTTCCCCCCCGGGCGGCCTTGTGGGGATAACGGCGTTGGCTGGAGGCGGGGTTGGCATCCTGGGCCACTCCGACAAGCGTTCTTTCCTGTGGGTTCCCAAGCCGAAAGGCCTGCCGGGGTGGTTGCCTAGTGAGATCAAACCGACCACGGCACCATAACCCAGCCCCGCCGTCGCCGATCCCAGCCCTGGAGGGCTAATCCCAGCGGAAGACCGCAGCCGCAGCCAGCGGCATGGCGACCGCCCAGCCTGCCAGGACCGCCCAGGCCCCTGCGGGCACTGCGCCACCGGTCCCGATGCTGTGCAGCAGGGCTTGGGAGAGGGCGGCTGCGGGGAGATAGCCGGCGAGGGTGGCGAGTACCCCGGGCAGGTGGCTCAAGGGGAACAGCATGCCACCTGTCAGCAGGAGAACCAGGTAGAGGCCGTTGGCGACCCCGAGCACCATCTCCGGCTTGAGGGCTCCGGCCAACAGGAGACCCAGGCCGGAAAAGGCTACTGTACCCAACAGTGCCGCAAGGAGGGCCTGGAGTATGCCCAGGCCGGGATGCCACCCGAGGGCCAGCCCGACTACGGCGAGCACGATCCCCTGGAGTATCTCCACGACGATGATCGAGGTGATCTTCGCCATCATGAGAGACCGCTTCCCAAGCGGAGTGGCGCTCAGGCGTTTCAGCACGCCGTAGCTGCGCTCGAAGCCGGTTGCAATGGAGAGGCTGACCATGCCGGTCGCCATGATTGCCAATGCCATCATGCCCGGGACGAGGAACTGGAGGGTCTTGGAGCCGGTGGGGAGGACCTTGATGATGTCGAATCCCACCAGTAGCAGCACCGGGATGCCGAGGGTCACGAGAAGGGACTCTCCCTGGGTGAGGGTGAGCCGCACCTCGGCGCGTGCTTGGGACCAGTAGGCCTTCACTGCTTGGCACCTCCGGGTGTCCCGGCCTTTGTGAGGCGGAAGAAAACGTCTTCGAGGCTGCCCCTCCCGGCGCGGAGATCTGCGATTGCCAGGCCCTGGTTTGCCAGCCACGAGGTAAGTTTGGCAATCGCATCCGGGCTGGGTGCTATAGCGACGGAGTACTCGCCGGGGGAGTCCTCGGTAACCTGGGCCCCGACCCCGGCCGAGATGGCCGCAGTGTCCAGCCCCGGTTGGGCACCGAAGCGGATGCGTTCCCCGCCGACTGCTTTCATAAGCTCCGATGGCGTGCCCTCTGCCACGGCCCGCCCGTGGTCGATGATCACGATCTGATCTGCAAGGCGCTCGGCTTCTTCCAGCTCATGAGTGGTGAGCAGAACTGCGACTCCCGAATCGGCCAACTCCCGGATCACCTGACGGATGACCAGTCGGCCCGAGGGATCCACCCCGGCGGTGGGTTCGTCGAGGAAGGCAACCTCTGGCCTGCCCACCAGGGCCAACGCCATGGAGAGGCGTTGGCGTTCTCCGCCCGACAGCCGCCGCCAGGGCGTCTTGGCCGCCTCCGACAACCCGAGGCGGTCCAGCAGGGCACCGGGGTCCTGGGGATTGCGGTAGTAGCCGGCGAAGAGAGCCAGAGCCTGGCGTGGCCCCATGCGGGCATAAACGCCTCCCTCTTGGAGCATGACGCCGATGCGGGAAGAGAGTTTGCGCCGGTCCTTTATTGGGTCGAGCCCAAGGACTTTCACCCCGCCCCCGGCGGGGCGGTGGTAGCCCTCCAGGGTCTCAACAGTGGTGGTCTTGCCGGCACCGTTGGGCCCGAGAATTGCGACGACAGATCCGGCCTCTGCCGAAAAAGAGAGGCCGTCCACCGCCGTCCGGCAGCCGTAACGGACGACAAGGCCGTTCACCTCGATAGCTGCCACGGGCTCTACGCTACCGTTTGGAGAGCGATGATCGACATCCGGCTATTGCTGAGCGACTCAGGAAAGTAAAGGGCCGCCTCGGGGCGCCGGCCCCGTACCAAGAGGATGCAGGGTATGGCGATAGGTGGGTCAAGCCGTGCGGGGGAGCCGTCGTGACCTGGGTATCTGGAGAGGTGATCATGGAGGA
>JAKAOS010000036.1 GCA_021823165.1 Actinomycetes bacterium
TCTCTCCTGTCGCGGCCAAACGCTGGTTCCAAACCTGGCAACTGCCGGCGCCGGCCAAGGAGATTGGTGGGTCCAACTCGCCACCGAGTATGTAGAAGCCGCCCTACAGCCCAGGACGGGAAGTTGATCGTCATGGACCCAACCGAGTGAATCGACCTGGTGAGGGAGATGGGTGAGACCTCGCCTCCTTCTGTGCTCGTCTGTATGGCAACTCTGCAGCGGAGAACACCGTCGGCCACACTGACAGCAGCTACCACAGGAGGACCACAAGGCCGGTGATCATCCAGATGAGGACAGCCAAGCAAGCGGCAGCAGTAACGTCCCTGACCGTCGGCACTCACCTGTCCTCCGAGGGCGGAGGTGACGTTTTTGCAATCCCTCGAACCACTGGGGATAATCCGGTTCTTTGTCAACTAGTTGGCAAAGGGACTCTGTCCCCGGCTGGGACTTGGCAGCCAACTCGATGCTGCTCTTGTGATTTGCCACCCGTGGGCCCTGCCGCTGGCCTATCCCACAAAGCCTTGTCCGTTGCCGCCGAACGCCCAGGTCAGGCCTGCGGACCGCTGTCGGCTTGGCAGAAGTTCCGTCTAGCTTGATTCGGTGTCCGAAACCCAAGATGTAGCCGACGGCTATCTCCGTTTCCCAAGCATTGCCGCTGGGAACCTGGCCTTCGTCTCCGAGGACGACCTATGGGTGGTTCCGACAAGCGGCGGCGTGGCCCGAAGGCTGAGCGCCATCGGGGGCGAGGTCCGTTCCGCGCAGCTTTCCCCAGACGGCTCTTGGCTCGCGTATTCCGCCACCCATGAGGCAGATCCCGACGTCTATTGCATGGCCTCCCAGGGAGGCCTCGCCCGCCGGCTCACCTGGGGGGCACATCCCGCATCGGTGCGCGCCTGGTCACCGGAGGGGGAGATATGTTTTTTGTCCTCGGCCGAGGAGCCCTTCTCCACTTTGAGCTGGGCCTGGGCGGTAAGGCCAGATGGAGGATCCCCCCGCCGTTTGCCATTCGGCCCGACCGGAACAGTCTCTTTCGGCCCAGATGGAGCCGTGGTGCTGGGCCGCAAGTGCTCCGACCCTGCACGCTGGAAGCGCTATCGAGGGGGGACCGCAGGCGAGCTGTGGTGGAGGCAGTGCGACTCGGAGCCCTTCAGGAGGCTTCTTTCTGACTTGGACACCAACATCGGATCCCCGATGTGGGCGGCATCGAGGATCTGGTTCCTCTCCGATCATGAGGGGTGTGGGAACCTCTACTCGGTGAATCCCGAGGGGGGGGACCTGCGTCGGCACACCGATCATTCGGAGTACTACGCCCGGTGGGCTTCCACCGACGGCCAGAGCATCGTCTACTCCCACGCCGGCCGGATCTGGAGCTATGACATCGCTGCCGAGTCGTCGGCTCCGATTCCTATCCGCCTTGCCAGCCAGCGCCCCCAACGCCAGCGCAAGTTCGTCGATGCAGCGGCAAACTTGGGATCGGCCTGCATTCACCCAGCCGGCCACAGTCTCCTGGTCGAAGCCAGGGGAAAGCTTTTCAGCATGCCGCTGTTCGAAAGGGCGGCTCGCCAGCATGGCCGGCCCGACGGCGTCCGCTACCGTGCCAGTGCGTGGCTCGGGAACGGGGACCGACTGCTGACCCTCTCAGACGAAGGGGGCGAGGACCACATAGAGATCATTCCTTTGGATGGGGGGGAAGCGGAGTCCATGTCCGCACCCGGCATCTCCGGGCTGGTGGAGATGGTCCCCTCTCCCGACGGAAAGCTGTGTGCCATAGCAACCCTTTCGCACGAGCTTTTGGTCCTGGACCTGGAAACCAAGGAGCACCGGCGGGTGGACGCCAGCGAGCACGGGGAGATCTCGGACCTTGTCTGGTCTCCAGACAGCTCCTGGCTCGCCTACAGCTTTGCAACGGGTCGCCGGACGGCCGGCATAAGGATCGCAAGGCTAGAGGATGGGGCCACTGCGACCGTGACGGCGGGGGACATGGTCGACTTCCAGCCCTGCTTCGATCCCGAAGGGGCCTGGCTTGCCTTTTTGTCGGCCCGATCCTTTGATCCGGTGCCCGACGCCGTCTACTTCGACTACGGCTTCCCGATGGGCACCAAGGCCTATTTGGTGACACTGGCCGCAAGATCTCCCTCCCCGCTCGCGGCGGAGCCCAGGGGGATGGGGGAGGCCCAGGGGGGACCGAAGGCCGAAAAGGGTACCGATCCCGGCGGCGAGGCCAAAGAGGGAGAGGCTCCCGAGGGGCCGCCGCCGCTCAAGGTCGACCTGGCGGGCATCGATCGGCGCATCCTGGAGGTGGCTGTTCCCGAAGCCCGCTACCGACAGCTGGAGGCGATCCCGGGCAAGCTGCTCCTGGTCTCCGAGGAGGTAAAGGGGACGCTGGGCCGCTCCTGGTCCGATGAGGCTTCCGGAGGCGGTGCCCTGGAGTGCTACGACTTTGCCGAGGCCCGCCACGAGGTCCTGGCAGATGGGGTCTCCGCAATCACCCTGAGCGCAGATCACTCCACCGTGGTGGCCCATTTTGGGGAACGCCTGCGGGCCATGGCGGCCGGCTCCAAGCCTCCCGAGGACGATCACGACGGCCCGGGCCGCCAGTCGGGATGGATAGACCTGGACCGGATCAGGGTTTCGGTTGATTCACCCTCGGAGTGGCGTCAGATGCTGGCCGAGGCATGGAGGCTCCAGCGGGACCACTTCTGGGTCCAGGACTTCTCCGGCATCGACTGGGGATCTGTGGCGGATCGCTACATGCCGCTGGTGGATCTCGTGGGCACCCGTGCGGAGTTCTCCGACCTGGTGTGGGAGATGCAGGGGGAGCTGGGCACCTCTCACGCCTATGAGTTCGGCGGGGACTACAGGGAGCCTCCGGCGTGGCAGGTTGGGCGGTTGGCTGCCGATGTGAGGCTGCAAAGCCCCGATTCCAAGGATCCAGCGGCCCCTGCTCGCTGGATCGTATCCAAAGTGGTCCAGGGGGATCCCTGGGACTCGGAGCGGTCGAGTCCTCTTGCGGCGGCCGGGGTGGAGGTGGAGGAGGGCGATGCCATCTTGGCGGTGGGCGGCCTCCCCCCTACCGAGGAGATGCCGCCTTCGGCGCTGCTGGTCAACAGGGCCGGCATCGAGGTGGACCTGCGCATACAGACTCCATCGGGTGAGACGCGGGAGGTGGTGGTAAAGACCCTCCGCGATGACCGGCCCGCACGCTATGCCGAGTGGGTGGCCCGACAAAGGGAGTGGGTACACAGAGCCAGCGGAGGCCTCCTCGGCTACCTCCACGTCCCCGACATGGGTCCGTTGGGCTTTTCGGAGTTCCACCGCTCGTATCTTGCAGAGTCCGCCAAAGATGGCCTCATCGTCGATGTCCGCCACAATGGGGGAGGGAGTGTCTCCTCTCTTCTTTTGGCCAAGCTGGCCGCCAGGCGTCTCGGGTGGGACGTGTCCCGCTGGGGCCCCCCGATTCCCTACCCGCCCGAATCTCCCGGCGGCCCGCTCGTCGCCCTATCGGACGAGTGGGCGGGTTCCGATGGAGACATCTTCACCCATGCCTTCAGGTTGTTGAAGCTCGGGCCGGTCGTTGGCACCCGGACCTGGGGCGGTGTCATCGGCATCGAGCCCAAGCACCGGCTGGTGGACGGGAGCCTCACCACGCAGCCGGAGTTCTCCTTCTGGTTCGAAGATGTGGGCTGGTCGGTGGAGAACCGGGGCGTCGAGCCGGACCATGAGGTAGTCATAGCCCCCGAGGATTGGGAGGCGGGCAACGATCCCCAGATGGAACTCGCCATTTCCCTCGCGATGGCTGCAGTCCGGGCCGCTTCACCGGCCAAACCCGACATTGCCCAGAGGCCAAATCTTGCACCAAGCAATCTTTCGGACCGGGCCGGGCGGTAGGGGAGAAAAACTCGAGGCCCTTGCCGGATGGCGCTCAGATCTCGCTGGCACTCATCGCATAGCGCTGTGAGGGCTCTCCCATCCCGGCGGGAGCATTGCTTTCCTCGGGAAGGGGCCGGAAGCCAATGGCCATGATCGCCGCTCCCAGGACGTATACGGCGGCTATGACCACCAGGGCCGAGCGAATACCTCCCCCGGCCCGACCAGCGGCGACGAGCCCACCCAACAAAGCGATTCCGAGGGTGCCGCCGATCTGTCTGGAGGTGTTGTTGAGCCCCGATGCAAGCCCGGCGCGGCTGCCGGGGACTGCGCTCACTGCGGCAGTCACGATTGCCGGGAGACTGAGCCCGACTCCCGCACCTGCCACTGCAAGGATGAGAGATAGCTCAATGTGGGACCCCGAAGCCTCACCATGTGCGGCCAAAGCCGCATGCAGCCATACGACAGCCGTGGCCGCCACGCCGAAACCCACAAAGGAGGGGATCCTGGGGCCCCACCTCGCCGCAATCCTGCCGGAGGCCGCGCTGGCAAGGGCATAGGTTATGAACATTGGGGCTACCTGTTCCCCGCTCCGCAGGGCGCCGAGGCGGCTCACCTCCTCGAAGTAACTGGTGGCGGCAAATAGCAGGCCGAGGGTGGCAAAGTTGACGAGCATTGCCGCCGCATTTGCGGCCAGAAGAGAGCGCTTGGCCAAAAGCCGGAGTGGCAGGATGGGCTGGGCGCAGGCGGCCTCGATGTGCCATAGGGCGAACATCGCAGCAACGGCGGATCCCACGGCGATCAGCACCCATGGGTTCCACCAGCCGATCTGTGGACCAAGGGAGAGTGCCGCAGAAGCGGCCGCGAGCACGACCACTACCAGTGCCGCACCCCCGAGGTCCATGGCGGGGCCACGCTGCCCGGTGGACTCGGCGAGCCGGATCCTTGCCAAGCCAGCCCCGGTGAGTGCCAGCGGCACATTTACCGCAAATACCGCCCTCCACCCCACCGATGCGACCAGTGCCCCGCCGAGCAGTGGCCCGCTCACCAGTGCGATACCAGAAACCGATGTCCAAAGCCCAATGGCTTTTGCCCGCTTGTTCCGGTCGGGAAAGGCGTGGGAGAGCAACGAGAGCGAGGAGACCAGCACCGCAGCTCCTGCCACCCCTTGTGCCGCCCTGGCCGCTATCAGGATCTCCACGTTGGGTGCCAGTCCGCAGGTCGCCGAGGCAAAGGCAAATGCCACCAGGCCCCAGGTGAAAACGAGACGCCGTCCCAGCCGGTCCCCCAGGTCCCCAAATACCAACATAAAGGCCGCAAAGGTGAGGAAGTAGGCATCTATCACCCAGGCCACCGAGGCGATGGAGGTTGCCAGGGTGGAGCGGATATCGGACATGGCCACATTGACCACGGTCAGGTCCATCTGAGTGAGGAACTGGCCAATGCAGACGATGAGCAGCGTGTAGAGGGCTTCCCGGCCGAAGTCACGTCCCATGAGGGCAGTTTCGCCGCTTCATGTTTCGGCAGGGGGGCGGTTGGCGTTACGAGTTTGCGACCGCTCTGTTTCACACTCGGCCGTTGCAAAGTGAGTAATCAATAGTGATCACGCCACTCTTCTCCTTGCGGAGTTTTGATTCCCGCCTCACCGCACACGGCCGAACTGCTTGGTCTGACATGTGCTCGTCCGTCCAAAGACTTCTTGGACCGACCCTGGGTCTGTACCACCGGAGAGGTGGCCTGGGTATCCACAGGGGCGCTCGACCCAACTGGTCCAGGACTGGCTATATCAGACCATGGCCTATCACGGCTAACCCATCTGGCAGCAGTTGACAGCCCCCCTGGGCAACTCCCAAAGCCGGCTCGGGTCATCCCCGGCCGAACTCCGCAGGACTGGTGGGCTCATCTGGGACCAATGAGCCCAACTTCACCTGATCCGGCAAGAGCGAGGCTGTCGTTGTGCTGCGAGGGCCCTGTTGTGCTGCGAGGGGGCTTTGCCCTATTGCCTGGGAGGTCTAGGCGGCCGCCTCGCCCAAGGGCGAGACCAGCTCGCCCGCCTTGGCTCGCCGCGAGGAAAAGAGCTTGTACAGGCTGTGGGAGATCCCCAGTGCCCCCAGGCCGGCTATCACAAAAAAGCCATGGGCTGCGGTTTGAGTCGAGCCGGTGGAGGACCCTGCGACGCTCATTGCCAGTGGGATCAAAAAGCCACCCAGCGCCCCGAGCCCGCCGACCCAGCCTGCGGCGGCACCGACCGCATCGGGGACAGACCGAGGCAGGATCTTGAAGACAACCGCGTTCTGGGACCCCATGGCTGCTCCTATGACCAGGGTGGCGACGAGGGAAAGCCCAAAGGAGTGGGACTCGGCAACGACAACCCCTCCGGCGAGGATCAAAAGGAAGTTCACAACGAGGGGAACCCGAAGCTTTATCTTGTCCGCCACGACGCCTGCGGGCACCCGGACCACCGCTCCCAAAAGTGAAAAGGTGGCGGTAAGGAGGCCACCCTCGGCAAGGCTGGTCCCATAGGTTGCGTGCCAGTAGGAGGGGAGCCAGGCGGTAAGGGCCAGAAAGCCTCCGAAGGAAACGAAGTAGTAGAAGGTGAGCTCCCACGTCGCCGTCCTGCGGGCTGCTGTGGTCAAAGCTCCTCTGGCCGATCCAGACAGCGCCGGGGAGGGAGATGCCAAGTCTGGCAAGAGTCGTTTCCCAGCGGATCTGGAGGCGGGGGCGTCTTTGGCAAATACGGCATAGGCGATGGTCACCAGGACAAGGATTGCCAGCCAGGTGCCGTAGGCGGCGACAATGCCGCCTGCCGCAACCCCAAGGGGAAGCAGTATTGCGGACAGGCCCGGGCTCGTATTTCCAAGCCCGGCGTAAAGCGCCAGGCTCTTGCCCTGGTGGCGGTGGGGAAACCAGTAGGAGACCTGCCCGATCCCTACCGAAAAAGTGGCAATCCCGCACCCGACGACGGCGCCGAGGAGCACAAGCAGTGAAAAGGTGCCTGCCATGTGCTGCGGATAGCGCATCGCCAGTACGACGATGAGTCCTGCCATTCCCACGATGGTTGTCCCAAGCAGGATCAAAAAGGGCTTCTTTCCCCCGAAACGCTCGACTGCGGCACCGAAGGGGAGCCGGGCCAGCGCTCCGGTCAGGCTGGGGATGGCTGCCAGGAGGGCTGCATCAAAGGGGCCCAGGGAAAGGTCCTTTACCAACTTGGGCACAAGGGGCCCGAAGGTGGATACCCCGGCAAAGCCCCCGAAGAAGGCCAGGGTGGCCGCAGCGAGGGTGAGCTGGGCAGATCCTGAGCGGTGTGATTGGTTGTCATGGCCAACCTCGGGCTGGAGCGGCTGTTTCATCTCGGTCCTTTTTGCTTGGCTGAGCCCGAAGTTAGAAAGCGAGTGTTACAGCAAGCCGACTTTGGTGCGGGCGGCAGGAGACCAATGCTGCACATTGGCACCCAAGCGGTGTGATGCTGGGGTGCAAAGCCTGTAATACAACAGAATCATTGTCGAAAAGCCCAGTCCATAGCGTTTCTTTTGTGCCGGTCACCAGGACGCGTTGCCCCTACTGCTCGCTTCAGTGCGCCATGGAACTCCACGGCGATCTCGGCACAGATGGGGTTGTGGCGGATGGGGCAATCAGGGTGGATCTGGACCGAAGCCGATCAGGCGGGCTCTGCAAAAAGGGTTGGACTGCGGCGGCTTTGCTGTCCAGTGCCGAGCGCTTGGTAGAGCCCCTGGCGAGAGATAGTCGAGATAGCCAGTTCCACCCCGTTTCCTGGGAAGAGGCGTTGGCCCGGGTCGCAGGAGCGATAAAGCGGACCAGGGCCAGTTATGGAGCCCAGGCGGTGGGCGTCTTTGGCGGAGGTGGCCTGACAAACGAAAAGGCCTACCTGCTCGGCAAGTTGGCAAGGGTCGCTATCGGCACTCCCTGTATCGACTACAACGGCCGATGGTGCATGTCCTCGGCCGCCGCCGCTTCCACCAGGGCATTTGGGGTGGATCGGGGGTTGCCCTTTTTGCTCTCCGATCTTGTCGGCACCGGGACCATCATGCTGGTGGGCAGCAATTTGGCAGAGACCATGCCCCCAGCAGCAGCGGTGCTGGACGCCCAGGCAGAGGCCGGGGGAAAGCTGATTGTGATCGATCCCCGCCTCACCCCGACTGCGCAGCGTGCGACTTTGGCACTGCGGCCGCTTCCGGGCACCGATCTGGCTGTTGCCAATGGGATTCTGCACGTTGTTGTCGAGAACGGCTGGGTGGATCGGGATTTCATCGATCGGCGCACCGTGGGTTTCGAAGAGGTGGAAGCGGTCGTTGCCAACTGGTGGCC
The DNA here is from genome assembly GCA_021823165.1 of Actinomycetes bacterium. Lineage (GTDB taxonomy): Bacteria > Actinomycetota > Acidimicrobiia > Acidimicrobiales > JAKAOS01 > JAKAOS01. The sequence goes on from JAKAOS010000036.1 coordinate 8,194, forward strand.
CGAGCGCGCAGAGAGGGTGAGCGGCGTTCCCGCCTCCTCGATACGCCAGGCGGCGGAGATGCTGGCGATGGCGGACAGCTCCGCTGTGATCACCGCCAGGGGTGCCGAGCAGCATGCCCAGGGCACCGAGACGGTAATGGCCTACATCAATATTGCCCTGGCTCTCGGCCAGGTGGGACGGCCCCATGGTGGCTTTGGCACCCTTACGGGCCAGGGTAATGGTCAAGGCGGGCGGGAGCACGGCCAAAAGGCCGATCAGCTGCCCGGCTACCGGTCGATTTCCGATCCCGAAGCTCGCCGGCAGGTCGCAGAGGTATGGGGCGTGGAGCCTGATTCGCTTCCTGGGCCAGGGCCATCGGCTTTTGAATTGCTGGCAAACCTGGGCCTGGCGGGAGGGGTTAGGTGCCTATTGCTGGCGGGTTCCAACCCAGCCGTATCGGCCCCCGCAGCGGAGGGAATCGACAGGGCCCTTGGGCGCCTGGACTTCTTGGCGGTGGCCGACGTCGTGATGTCGGAGACCGCAGCCATGGCGGATGTGGTGTTGCCGGTGGCTCAGTGGGCGGAGGAAACGGGGACCCTCACCAACCTCGAAGGCCGCCTGGTCATGCGCCGAGCGGCCACAAAGCCCCCCGAGGGGGTCCGCAACGACCTGGAGGTGATCTCCGCCATTGCCCAATTGCTCGGCTTCGATTCCGGTTTTGGTCCCGACCCCGAGGAGGTCTTTTCGGAACTGGCCCGGGCATCCCGGGGAGGTGTGGCCGACTACAGCGGGATCGACTACGACAAGGTCGACAAGGGGGTCTGCTGGCCCTGTCCGGCCAGCAGTCATCCCGGCACGCCCAGATTGTTCGAGGAGACCTTTCCCACCCCTTCGGGACGGGCCCGCTTCTTCGCGGTGGATCACATGCCGGGCTTCGAAGAGCTGGATTGCGAGTTCCCCTTCGTCCTCACCACCGGCAGGGTTGCCGCCCACTACCAGAGCGGCGCCCAAACCCGAAGGATCAAGGCACTTGTTGGGGCATGCCCCGAGCCTTACGCGGAACTGCACCCTCTCGCCGCCCGCCACATCGGCGTTACGACCGGCGACCTGGTCAGGCTCACGACCCGCCGTGCAGAACTGGTCGTGGTGGCGAGGCTCACCGATGCGATCCGGCCCGACACCATCTTTCTGCCCTTCCACTGGGGCGGATCGGGCCGCGCCAACTCCCTTACCGACACCTCTTTGGATCCGTTGTCCAAGATGGCCTCCTTCAAGCGGTGTGCGGTGCGCCTGGAGTCTGCATGAAGGAGACACTCGTTGTCCTGGGTGGCAAGATGGCCGCAGCGCGATTGATTGGGCGCTTGATCGAACTGGGCGCCGCCTCCCGTTATCGCATCACCCTGGTCTGCCCCGAGCCTCACATTTTCCAGCGCTCCGGGCTGATTCCTACCGCACCCGCCAGATCCCCAAGCACTTGGTCCATCTCGGCCTCCATCGCCGATCATTTCGGGGCTCACGGGGTGGAACTCCGCTGCGCCAGCACCGCTGTCGATCTGGATACCCAGGCCAAGAGGTTGGTGATGAGGGATGGTTCCAGCATCGGATATGAGCGCCTCGTGTTTGCCACGGGCTCGGTGCCCATCTCCGGGTGCCAGCTGGGTCGGGGGCCCGAAGGTGTCTCCTTCAGCCTGGGCGACCCTGTAGAGATGGCCAGGCTGTCCCGCATTGCCGCTCCTATGAGCAGTGCCGTTGTGGTGGGGGGTGGCGCCTCGGGCATAGAGGCGGCGTGGGCGCTTCGTGCACGGGGCGTGGCTGTCCGGCTGGTGGAGGCATCCCCCCGGCTGATGGCCGGCCTGTTGGATCATCCCGGCGCGGCGGTCGTTGGTGAACACCTGTCGAGGGCCGGCATCGAGGTTTCCCTGGACCACCGCATTTCGGATGCTCGCCCGTCTCGATCCGGCGGGGGAGTGGTGCTATCTGCCGAGGACCGGCCCGACATCGGAGCCGATTTTGTGCTTTGGGCCACCGGAAGCATCGCAGAGGACCGCGTGGCTCGCCGGGCGGGGATTTTGTGCGCGCCTCGGGGAGGAGGCATCGTGGTCGACTCCAAACTGGAGACCTCCTCTCCCTGTGTGTATGCGGTGGGAAGCTGCACTTATTTTCCACCCGGTCTCGGCTGGTCCCCCATGGCCGCAATGGAGCAGGCAGAGGTGCTGGCGGGCCTTTTGAGTGAAAAAGAGAACAGGTCCTGGGAGCCGGTGGTGGATGTGCAGCTTGGCACCCCTGGGTTGGACCTGGCTGTCCTCGGCTCCCCTGTCCTAGGCCCGCCCAGCGCGCATGTGTCCAATCCACTGCGAGGCATCTACAAAGCGGCCACGGTGTCTGAGGGCCGACTCAAAGCTGCGGTGCTGGTGGGTGACTGCACCCCGGCTCCGATGTTGCGTTTGCTCTTGGCCCAGAAGGTGCCCCTTTCTTGGGATCCTTCATGTCTGGTTGGCCAACCGGGGAGGTTCGTCCCCGAACGGCTTCTTTGGCCCACGTCATGCCCAGACAGCCGACAACCCGGCCGGGTTCGGATGCGATCGATTGCTGCACTAGAGGAGGTTCCGGTGTGAGAGGTAGTCCGCTGCGGGTGGTGGTGGTGGGAAACGGGATGGTTGGCCATCGTTTCCTGGAGCTGATGGAGGAAAAGAACCTCTTGGGGCCCTGCGAAGTAGAGGTATTTGCCAAAGAGGCCCGCCAGGCATATGACAGGGTCTCTTTGTCCTCCTACTTTGACGGCTTCGATGCCGACAAGCTGTCCCTGGTGGGCGAGCACGGCTACCGGGGAATCCTGTTCCACCTGGATGACCCCGTGGTATTCATCGACCGGGCGGCACGGCTGGTGCGGTCCGCTTGTGGCATCGAGGCCCGCTATGACGCTTTGGTGCTTGCCACCGGTTCGGTGCCCTTTGTCCCGCCGATTCCCGGCGCGAACGCCCGGGGTTGTCACCCCTACCGCACCATTGAGGATCTGGATCTGATCCGGGCGTCCTCGAAAGGCGCTCGCCGGGGGGTCGTGGTGGGAGGTGGCCTTCTCGGCCTGGAAGCGGCGGGGGCACTATTGGCCCTGGGAGTAGAGGCACACGTGGTGGAGATGGGCCCAAGGCTGCTCCCGCTGCAGGTCGACGAGGGCGCCGGGGCGGTGCTGCGCCGGAGGGTGGAGGGTCTTGGGTTGTCCGTGCACACCTCTGCTGGGATCGAGGCCATAGACCAAGATGAGTCGGGCGCTGTCGCCGCGGTGCGCCTGTCCGGCGGTTCGGTCATAGAAACCGATGTGGTGATCTTTGCAGCCGGGGTCAGGCCGGATCATTCACTTGCTGGCTCCTGCGGCCTGGGTATCGGGCCGAAAGGCGGAGTCCTGGTCGGCAGCGACTGTGTAAGTGAAGACCCGGCGATCTTTGCCATAGGGGAATGCGCCTCGGTCCAGGGCGAGGTGTTCGGCCTGGTGGGCCCCGGATATCAGATGGCCGAGGTGGTCGCCTCGCGAATCGAGCAGCTGGCGGCAGGCAACTTGTCGCCGGCCGGGACGCTTTTCACCAACGCCGATCTGTCCACCAAGCTGAAGCTGCTCGGCGTGGAGGTGGCCAGCTTCGGCGATGCCTTTGGTGAATCCGATGCGGCTCTGGAACTCGTCTATGCCGACCACGTCTCCGCCATCTACCGAAAGCTCGTGGTCAGCGACGACGGCCAGCAGTTGCTGGGCGGCATCCTGGTGGGCGACACCACCGGATACGCGATGCTGCGGGACCTCGCATCGAGGCGGGCGCGGCTCGAGGAGGATCCGGAGCGGTTGTTGCTGGCACAAATCTCCACCGGAAATGGCGTCGGGCTCGAATCCCTGAGCGACGAGGCGGTTGTATGCAGTTGCCGCAATGTTCCCAAAGGAGCCATCGTGGCGGCCGTAGGCGAGGGCGGTTGCGAGGATGCCGCGGGAGTCAAGGCCTGCACCGGTGCTGGGAGCGGGTGCGGGAGCTGTGTCCCGATGGTGAAGGACCTCGTGGGCCTGGAGCTTGCAAAGGCAGGCAAGGAGCCGTCCAAGGCGATCTGTGAACATTTCGATCTGTCCCGCCAGGAGCTTTTCGAACTGGTGTCGGTGCGCGGTTACCGGAGTTTCACCGAGGCCGTAGGGGGGGGTGGCAGGGGCCGGGGTTGTGATGTGTGCAAGCCCGCCATGGCTTCGATCCTGGCCTCCCAGCCCGGCCATCATCCCCTCGAGGGGGAAGCCGCAGCCCTACAGGACACAAACGACCACTTCTTGGCGAACATCCAGCGAAATGGCACCTACTCGATCGTGCCGAGGATCCCCGGAGGTGAGATCACCCCCGATGGTCTGATGGTCATAGGGGCGGTGGCAAAGGAGTTCGGCCTCTACACCAAGATCACCGGGGCCCAGCGCATAGACATGTTCGGGGCACGTGCCGAGCAGCTGCCTGCCATATGGGCCAAGCTGGTGGCCGCAGGCTTTGAATCCGGCCACGCCTACGGCAAGGCCCTGCGGACGGTGAAGTCCTGCGTGGGAGATACCTGGTGCCGCTTCGGGGTCCAGGACTCGGTGGCCCTGGCGATTCGCCTCGAGCTCCGCTACCGCGGCCTGCGCTCTCCGCACAAGGTGAAGGCCGGGGTCTCGGGGTGTGCCCGGGAGTGTGCAGAGGCCAGGGGAAAGGATTTCGGAGTCATTGCGACCGAGGCCGGGTGGAATCTCTATCTCGGAGGCAACGGGGGGTTCCGGCCGAGGCATGCGGATCTGTTCGCATCCGATCTGGACACCGAGACACTTGTCACCTACCTGGACCGCTTCCTCATGTTCTACATACGAACCGCGGACAAGCTCCAGCGGACGGCGTCGTGGATCGAATCGATGGACGGCGGCCTGGAGCACCTGCGAGCGGTGATCTGCGAGGACTCCCTGGGCATCTGTGCCGATCTCGACGACCAGATGGCTCACCATGTCGCCTCCTATGAGGATGAATGGAAAGCGGTGCTTGAAGATCCGGCCAAGTTGGCCCGGTTCCGCTCCTTTGTGAACGCTCCCCACCTGGGAGACCCCGATATCGAGTTCGTCCACGAAAGAGGCCAGATCCGCCCTGCGCCGCCCAAACCACCCAGACACATCGCCGCCATGGCGGCCAAGGCGTAGAGCTCACCAAGGACACGACGACGAAGGAGGACAAATGAACAACGCAACTGCAGCCAGGCTGGATGCCGAATGCCAAGATGGCTCCTACTACCTCCAGCCATACGCAGATGACCAAGGGTGGATGCCGGTTTGCCGCATAGGGGACCTGCCCCCCGAACGGGGCGTGGCGGCATTGGTCCGGGGTCGCCAGGTGGCCGTGTTCCGGCTGCATGACGGCACCATCGCCGCGGTTGGCAACCGTGATCCCTTCAGCGGGGCCAACGTAATTGCCCGTGGTCTGGTGGGCACCAAGGGAGAGATCCCGGTGGTGTTTTCTCCCATGTACAAACAGGCCTTTTCGCTCTTGGACGGCAGCTGCCTCTCAGACCCAGCCGCACGTCTGGACACCTTTGCTGTCCGGGTCAACGGCGACAACGTTGAGATAGCTCTGGCTGGCTGATTCCAGAAAACCGGGGGTCTGCTCGAATAAGCGGCCTCCGGGCACCACAAGGCCGGACCGGGCTGCCAGTGGGGGCTTGGCGGCCGCTCGTTGGTCGCCCTATCCGGCTAGTGCCGCATTAGGCCCCGATGGACTGAGCCGCATTAGGCCCCGATGGGTGTTTTCTCGCCCTGTCCCTGACCGGTTGCCCAGCAGGACTGGCGGTAGCGGAGGGCGATGAGAGAGACCAGAGAGGGATGGCTGCCAAGAGGTTTGGCCACCCAGTCCGACCCGCAGTCCTCGAGTTGGTCGGAGAACTGACCCGGTGCGACCAAGTACTGCAGCAGCGCAGGGTGCCTGGAGGTCTTGTCGGCAAGGCGATTTAGAGCCTCTCTGGGGCGCTCTCCTATCCCCGAGACCGCGGCCGTTGTCACCGGGGCACCGATACGAGCCGAGGTGAGAGCGGCCATGGCGGCCACGTCGCGGGATGCCTCGGGATTTGAGGAGCCTGCAGCCGCGAGCACGGCTGGCGTTCCGGCCGGGGCGCCAGTTTCGACCAATCTCTGGGCAAGGGCCTCGGCCAGCAGTGGGTGTGGGCCGAGGTGCGCAGAGACGGTCACACCATGACCGCGTGCGGCTTCATGGACGTCTTGTTCCATGTGGTGGCCGCGGGACAAAAGGAGGGGAACCACGACGCAGTCGCCACCCGCCGCGTCCAGGGCCTCGGCAAAGGATGGCCGTGCCAGTTCCAAAAAGGCGACTGTCACCCTCTGGCTGCCCAGCCGTCTGCGCAGCAGGTTGGCGGTGGAGGTGACCATCGCCATGGACCTGGGATCCCTGCTCCCGTGAGCAACACAGATCAACGGCCGGGCTGCTCCCGGCCTTTGATGCGGCCTCGCCGGCTTGGGGGGTGGGGTCATGCAGGGCTTTGCCCAGGCCGTGGGGCGGATGGGAGGGCGAGGCGGTAGCCGCGTTTGAAGACGGTTTCGATGACTTTGGGATCGCCCAGTTGACTGCGCAGCCGCGTGATTGCCATTTCCACCGCATGGTCGCTTCCTCCCCTGGCGGGAAGGTCCGAGGCGAGTTCCGCCCTGGTGAAGACCCTTCCTGGCTTGCGGGCAAGGGTGCGAAGGATAGCCATTGACGTTGGGGACACAGAGGTGGCCGCACCGTCCATCACGACCAGGTGACCTTTGATTTCCAGTTCGTGGCATCGGGAATTTACCGAGATCGTCTGTGTCTTGGGCAACACCTCCTCCACTGTGCGGATCAGGGCGCCCAGCCGGCCCTTGGAGGCAAGGACCACCGGTACTCCGATTTCCCGCAGCGGCACGGCGCAGACTGGCCCGACGCAGAAGGAGGTGAGCCGGTCCCGCATCCTCTCGCAGAGTACGTCGTAGAGGCCCTGCTGAGCGGCGATTTGCAACAGCGAGGCCACTCCCGGGGCAGAGGTGAACACCAAGGCGTCCACCTGGCCTTCGGCGCAGGATGTGACCAGATTGAAGCCATCGTCCACCTCGCCTGGGGGCGCACAGCGGTAGACGGGGATCGACAGGACTTCGGCGCCGAGAGCCTGGAGCCTTGCTGCAGCATCGGGGCCCTGGTCCCCATGGAGCTGTATGGCGATCCGGCAACCGAGTAGGTCTCGTTCCTCCAGACGCTCCATGACTTCCGCCATCGACTCCGATGGCGGAAGCCATGACTCCGACAGGCCCGCAGCCCGTACCGCACCAGCCGCCTTGGGCCCACGTGCAATTATCTCGGAAAGGGCAAGCTTGGCTCGCAGCAGTTCCCCGATGCCCATGGCATCGGCCGCCTCCATCCAAGCCCGAAAGCCGATGCCCGTGGTTGCCACAAGCACCTGTGGGGGCCGTGCAGCGCATTCACGAGTCATTGCCTCCAGTTCGGGATCGGATACGAGGGGCAGGATGTCGATGGCCTCGGCCGACATCACCCGGGCACCCCGGCGTTGGAAGGCCATGGTGAGCTCCCTGCGCCGCCGGGAAGCCACGATGCCAACGGTGAAGCCGTTCAATGTCTCCCGGTCCACCACGCCCTGGGGTGTTTGGGGATAGTTGAGCGGAGCCAGCCTCCCCGCAGCGACTGCTTCCCGGTTGTCCCGCCCCTGGGTGGGCCCGTCCATGGGAATGTTCAGTGCCACGCCGAGCCGCTCCCTGTCCCTGTCACCGCTCGGCCCTGTCTCGGCAACTGCCAGGAAGGGAAAGAGCCGCACCCACGACAAGAGCCGAGAAAGGAGATGGGTCCT
>JAKAOS010000037.1 GCA_021823165.1 Actinomycetes bacterium
GAGGCCGCCCTACAGATCCACGCCAGGAAGTTGGTTGTCATGGACCCAACCGAGTGAATCGACCTGGTGAGGGAGATGGGTGAGATCCTCGCCTCCTTCTGTGCTCGTCCGTATGGCAGGCGAGTGTCGGAGAACACCGCCAGGGCCGCCCTGACAGCAGCTACCTCAGGAGGACCACAAGGCCGGTGATCGTCCGGATGAGGACAACCAGACAGGCAGAGAAGGTGGCATCCCTGACCGGCGGCGTCCCCGTGTCTCCGACGATGGCTCTCGGTTGACCAGGCGGGTGGAGATCGAGGATCTCAACATCGCCGCAATGAAGCGGTCGATGGGACGAAGAGCCTTCCGGCGATCTGTCTCAGATGCAGCTTTGGGGATGTTCCGGCCAATGCTGGATTACAAGATGCGTAGGGCAGGAACCTCTCTGGTGGTAACAGACAGGTGGTTTGCATCATCGCAGTTCCACCATCGGTGCGGCTGTCGTCTCCTGTCCCCAGCCAAGTTGTCCAAAGTCCTCTCTTGTTCTGTTACGGGCGAGGTGCTGGACAGGGACATCAATGCAGCACTAAACCTCCGTGGCAGGCGGGAGGAAGAAATAGCCGGTCCTGGACCAGTTGGCTCTTGGACCAGTTGGGTCCAGCGCCCCTGTGGATACCCAGGCCACCGAAACGGTGGCACAGACCCAGGGTCGGTCCAAGAAGTCTTTGGACCGACGAGCACATGTAAGACCACGCAGTTCGGCCGTGTGCGGTGAGGCGAGAATCAAAACTCCGCAAGGAGAAGAGTGGCGTGATGCTAGTGATCACTCCATTCGCAACGGTGAAAGCGGTTGGGCGGATGTCGGCCGTGGGGCGCTTTGGGCAATGGGTCGGCCAACTCCAGGCTTCAGCGGAACAGGTCTCCCCCATGGGGACGTATTACCTCTTTGGCGACCGAGGACTCCCGCAGCCAGGCTGGGTCGATGCCCCTTATGACTGCGACGGGGATTCCCGACGCCTTGCCCATTACCAGTTCCGCCGCCGATGCGATCTCGTCTGCTATGCAGACCTCGGTGGCTGAAAGCTCCCTGCCGCCCCAATCGCGGGTGCCCCGCAGGTCGAGGATGGCTGCGATCCCCGCCACCCCCAGGGCCACATCGGTGACTCCCTGCCGCCAGGGACGACCGAATGTGTCGGAGATGACCACGCCAACCGAGACGCCGGTCCTGGCTATGATGCCGTCCCTGATCCTCCTCGCGGAGCGATCGGAATCCCTGGGGAGTAACGCAGCGTGGCCGGGGTTGACGTTGGAGTAGTCCACGCCTGCGTTTGCGCAGACAAAACCATGGATTGTCTCGGTGATCATCAACTCACCCCGCTGACGCAGCACCCGGCGGGACTGGGAGAGGATAAGGGCACGCTTTGACTCGGGGTCGTCTTTAACTCCCACAACCATGCCCTCGGCCTTGGAGACGGCCTTTTGGGTGACCACGACCACGTCGTTGCCGACAAGGGACACATGTTGGCAGATGAGATCGGCGATCCTGTCCCCGGGTTGTATCTCGCCGATGGATCCGACCGGGTAGATGCTTATCCCCCCGGTCATCTCCCAATCGCCGCGAGCGCGTCCTCGGCCAGGGCTGCTGATCGCAGCGAATCCGACATCAGGGTGCTGCTCGGCTTGCAGCGCATCCCCGCCTCCTCTACCGATGCTGCCCAGGAGGCGTCTGAATGGTCCACCACGAGGACCGATGCTATGGGTGAGTAGATCCGGGCCACCGAGGCAGAGGAGGGCTGCTGGCCCAGTTCGGCCATGAGCCGGTCGGCCGGGCCCTTCACCGCTTTGCCGCCGATCAGAGGAGAGATCGCCACGCACTGCTCCCGCCGGGCGGCAAGGGCCGCTTCGATGCCTGGTATGGCGCGGATGGGACCGATGGACAAAAAGGGATTTGAAGGACATATCACCACCGAGGAAGCCTCGCCTATGGCTTCGAGCACCCCCTCGGCGGGTTTGGCGTAATCGGCTTTGTCATACCGGATTGCCCTAACGGGCACCGAATGGCCCATGGCCACGAAGTATCGCTGGAAGGAGACCTCCTCGCCGTCCTCAAGGGTGATCATGGTGCGCACCGGCTGATCGGACATGGGTAAAAGCGTGGTGGTCAGGTTCCAGGCGGCTGTGATCTCGGCGGTGATCTGCGAGAGCGAGACGCCCTCGGAGAGCCTCTGGGTGCGGTAGAGGTGGGTGCCAAGATCCCGGTCCCCGAGGCGGAACCAGCTCTGGCCTCCGTAGCGGTCGAGGGATTCCATGGCGGAAAAGGTGTCGCCCGCCAGGCCCCATCCCGCCTCGGCGTTGTGGGCCGAAGCAAGGGTGTATGTGACGGTGTCGAGGTCGGGGCTTATGTAGAGGCCGTGGAGGGTGAAGTCGTCGGCCGTATTCACGATGGCCGTGATCTTCTCCGTGGGCCTGGCCAATGCGAGTCCGGCAAGGAATCGGGCGGCACCAACCCCACCGGCAAGGGCGACGATCATGCCGAAACGCTAGAGGATGGGCGTGCCCTGGCACACCGCCGTCCGCTTAGCCTGCATGGCCGTGGCACCCCTTCCCACAGCGAATGCCCGCCTCGGCCCCGGTGGGCTTTCCCGGCGCCTGGCACAGCTGGGCCTGCGGCCTTTGCCCCTCGGTGGCCCTGGGATCCGGGTCGGGGTGGACGGCACGCCGTTACTGGGCCCCCGCACCGGCATCGGGCAGTTCTGCGCCGGGGCTCTGTCCGCCCTCGGGCGCCGTTCGGATCTGGATGTGGGTGCCTTCGCCCTCAGCTGGCGGACCCGGAAGGAGCTGGATGGCGAGGTCCCCGAGGGGATCCGCCGGATCGGTGCGGCCATGCCGGCCCGTCCCCTGCGGCTGGTGTGGTCGAAATCCTCCTTTCCGCCCCTGGAGTGCTTCACGGGCCCCATGGACGTGGTGCATGGGATGAACTACCTCGTCCCGCCCGCCCGGAGGGCGGCAAGGGTGGTGAGTGTCTATGACCTGACGGTGAAGCGATTCCCCGAGATGTGTCACCCATCGAACCTGGCATTTTCGGAACTGGTCCGCCGGGCCGTCTCGGAGGGAGCCTGGGTGCATGTGCTGTCCTCCTTTGTGGCCGAGGAGGTCATGGAGCACTTCGGAGCGCCTAGATCCAGGGTGAGAGTTGTGTACCCGGGTCTTCCCACCAAGATGGACGGATCTCGATCTGCCCCGCCCGGCCGGCCCGATCTGCCCGACTGGGTAACCGATTATGTGTTGGCCCTGGGCACGGTGGAGCCGAGGAAGAACCTGGCTGGGCTGGTGGAGGCCTTTGATTCCGTTGCGGCCGGCCACCCGGGCCTCGCCCTTGTGATCGCAGGCCAGGATGGCTGGGGAGTGGGGGAGTTGAACGCGGCCATCGCGGCCTGTGGCAACAAAGGCCGCATCATCCGGCTCGGCTGGGTGAGCCACCGCAAGCGTGAAGCGCTTCTGGCACATGCCACCCTGCTCGCCTACCCCTCCAGATACGAGGGCTTTGGCTTTCCACCTCTTGAGGCAATGGCAGAAGGGGTGGCGGTGGTTGCCACGACTGCCGGATCGTTGCCGGAGGTGTTGGGGGAGGGGGCGGTGCTGGTGGAACCCGGGGACACCTCGGCCCTTGCCGGGGCGATCGATGCACTCATCTCCGACCCAGATGCCCGGGTGAGCCAGGCTGCCCAGGGCCGGGACTGGGTGAAGCGATATGGGTGGGAGGCCTGTGCGGATGGCCTGGCCTCCCTCTATGGCGACGCATTTTCCCAGAGATGAGGGTGGCAATAGTCGGCCAGCAGTTGGCCCGTGGGGCCTCTGGAGGCATCGGCACCTACATCATGGGCCTGCTGAGAGCCCTCGGATCACTCACCCAATCAAAGGAGCCCGACGTAACGCTTTTTGGCTCGGTCCCACGAGGGAGCCAGCCGCAAGGGGAGTGGGACTGGGTCCGCCCAAAGGCCTTGGGGCAAAGGATCGAGCCACGTTTGGTCGTCCCGGCATGGGATCTTGGCCTGGGCGGCGTGCCGGCCGGCTTCGACGTGGTGCATGCCCCCTCCCTGGCCCTCCCCCCCACTAAGGCCCCCGCCGTGGTGGTTGTGAACGACATCGCCTGGCGCAAGGTCCCCGACACCTTCCCCCGTCGCGGCCGGCTATGGCACGATATGGCTCTCTCCAGGGCCCTGCGAAAAGCGGCGGCCTTCGTGGTGCCCTCGGAGGAGTCGGCGGCGGATCTGATAGGCGCCGGGGCATCGAGATCTGCGGTGAGGGTCATCGAGTACGGGGTGGACCACCTGGCACCGGCGGATGACGCCGGGGCAGAGAAGCTGCTTGTGTCACTCGGGGTGACGGGGCCCTTTGTGCTTTCGGTGGGGACGCTGGAGCCGAGGAAGAACCTGCGGCTGTTGTCAGAGGCATGGAGGCTCGCCCGCAGCTCGCTGGGGGAGGAGTGGCGCCTGGTGGTTATCGGGCCCCGTGGTTGGGGAGATGGCCTGGAGCCGGGCCCGGCTATGGTTCTGGGTGGCATGGTGAGCCCAGAGATCCTCACTTCCCTCTACCACAAGGCTTCGATGTTGGCCTATGTCCCCCTGCTCGAGGGCTATGGTCTTCCCCCCCTTGAGGCCATGGCGTGCTCTACACCCGTGGTGGCAAGCCCCATGCCTTCCACCAGGGGGGCGGCTTTGGAGGTGGACCCTCACTCGGTGCATTCGGTGACCGAGGGGATCGTGGCCCTGGCGACCGACGCGGCGACAAGAGAGCATTTTGTTGCCCTAGGCAGGTCCCGGGTCCACTCCCTGACCTGGGAGGCCACGGCCAGGCACCACCTGGAGCTGTGGCGGGAGGTGGCGAGATGAGCTTCCGGCCGGGGCGTCCCCTTGCCATGTCACTGGACGTGAGCGCAGTCCCGGCGCGAATGGCCGGTGCGGGCCGATACATAGCGCAGTTGGCGCGTTGTCTGGCAAAGAGGCCCGATGTGGCACTCTCGCTTTTGGCGCGGGCCGACGATGCGCCCAGGTGGGAGGGGGTCGAGGGTGTCGCCAGCGTCGTGGCGGCCGCTCCTGGCTCCAGGCCGCTGCGGCTGGCCTGGGAGCAGGCATCCCTGCCGCGCCGGCTCAAGAAACTGGGGGTGGAGTTGCACCACAGCCCCCACTACACCATGCCGGACACCTCGGCCGTTGCAAGGGTGGTGACATTTCACGACACCACGGTCTTCGACCATCCCGAGTGGCACGAACGCTCCAAGGTGCTTCTTTTTCGCCACGCCATGAAGGTTGCGGCAAAGGAGGCGGACGCACTGGTCTGTGTGAGCCGCTCGACTGCAGACCGGGTCCGGGATCTTCTCCCCACCAAAGTTCCCCTCCATGTGGTTCACCATGGGGTGGACCATGACACCTTCCGGCCCGACGAGGAAGTCAGCGGGTCAGACAAAGCCATCCTCGCCGGCCTCGGCGTGCACAAGCCCTATGTGGCCTTCGTCGGGACCGTGGAGCCTCGCAAGGACGTCGTTGGCCTTGTCCGGGCCTTCGATCGGATTGCGTCTGCCCATGAGAGTCTCTCTCTGGTGGTGGCCGGCGTGGAAGGCTGGGCGGAGAATCAGCTGGCCAGGGCGATAGGGGAGGCCCGGCACGGGGACCGGATCCTGCGGGTCGGCTATCTGCCTCACGGCTCGGTTGCACCGCTTTTCCGGGGCGCCTCTGCGGTGTCCTACCCCTCTCTGGAAGAGGGGTTCGGCCTGCCGGTCCTGGAGGCCCTGGCATGTGGGGCACCCGTGGTCACCACCACCGGCTCGGCGATGGAGGAGTTCGCAAAGGGGGCGGCGTTGCTGGTGCCACCCAAGGACGAATACTCCCTTGCCGGAGCCTTGGACATGCTTGTCAGGGGTGATTCGGCGCTGGCAAACAGGAGACGGCGGGGCCTCGAGTTGGCCGCCGGGTTCACCTGGGAGGCCAGTGCCGAGGGTCACATGGCCGCCTACAGAGACGCAATGGATCACTTCGGAGACAGGGCCGGACAGGCCAAAAAGGGCCGCATCTGAGCCGAGGTCAAAATCTCGATAGGACCCAGGCGGTGCTCGGAGCGGCGTCTGTCCTGGTCGGTTTGTAGAGCCTTATCGGTTTGTAGAGCCTTGTCGGTTTGTAGAGAGTGGCTCAGGCGATCCCGATTGCGGACTGAATCCCATCGGCTATCCGCCGCACCTCTTTCCGCCCCGCCCCCAGGACCCGGCGTCCCTCCTCGGGGAGGGAATCTTCCAGCCTGTCCAAGCCGTCCTCGAAAGACCTCGAGAGCAGCTGCGCCCAGTGCTGGGTGATGACCCGGGCTTCTGAGAGCCGCTCATGGACGGGCCCTCGGTGCGCGGAAGTAGCACCTAGGGTGCGCAGCAGCTCTTGGCGTTCGACCTGTGCCCGCTGGAAGGCGAGCACACCAGCCCCGACCGCTATTTCGGCAGCCTCTTTCGCAAGCCCCATCATCCGCCGTTCGATGGAGCCGATCGATTCGACCATTGTGGCCTCCTGTCCGGGCCTCGGCTATGGGTCATTCTAGGCCCGGTGAATCCCGGCAGGATTCAGGATGGGCCCTCTGTGGGGGTGGTTCCCCCTCCGGCCTGGAGTTCCCCGCCGGGGGTGGAAACCTGCCCGCCTATTGCCGTGCGGGCCGTGTCCGCCCCGTTGGCACTCCTGCGCCCCCGGCTCTCGTCGACCAGCCTGGCCACCTCGGCACCATCGACGGTTTCCTTCTCGATTAGCGCCCTGGCCAGGGCCTGCAGCCCCTCCAGGTTGGTGGTTAGGTACTCCCGGGCCCGGCCCTCCTGCTCCCGGAGGATGCGAGAGACCTCCTCGTCTATGACGCGGCTCATGTCCTCGGAGTAGTCGCGGGAGTGCATCAGGTCCTCGCCCAAAAACACCATGCCCTGGGAGCCCCAGGCCATGGGGCCGACCTTGTCGCTCATGCCGTATTCCCGCACCATCTTGCGTGCGAGTTCGGTGTTGCCGACCAGGTCGTTGGCCGCTCCGGTGGAGAGGTCGCCATAGATGAGCATTTCGGCAACCCGACCACCCATCCTCACACATAGGGAGTCCTCTATGTATTCGATGGGATAGATGTGGCGCTCCTCCATCGGCAGCTGCTGGGTCACACCCAGTGCCATACCGGTCGGGAGGATCGTCACTTTGTGGACCGGGTCGGCGTGTGGCAGCACGTAGGCGAGCACCGCATGGCCGCCTTCGTGGTAGGCGACGCGGAGCTTCTCGTCATCGGACAGGACGAGGGATTCCCGGCGCTGGCCCATGAGCACCCGGTCCCGAGCCGCATCGAAGTCCTTTGCCTCGACCGAGGCGCTGCCCCGGCGTACGGCATGGAGGGCTGCCTCATTGACCAGGTTTGCCAGGTCGGCTCCGCTCATGCCGGGCGTGCCCCGGGCCACCACTTCGAGGTCAACGTCGGTGCCGATGCGCTTGTCCCGGCAGTGGACCTTCAAAATCGGCAGTCGCTCATCGAGGTCGGGCAGGGGGACGACGATCTGGCGGTCGAAACGGCCGGGCCGCAGCAGCGCAGGGTCCAAGATGTCGGGCCGGTTGGTCGCCGCCATCATGACGATGCCCTCGGTGGCATCGAAGCCGTCCATCTCGGACAGCATCTGGTTCAGGGTCTGTTCCCGTTCGTCATGGCCACCACCCAGGCCGGCTCCCCGCTTGCGTCCGATGGAGTCGATCTCGTCGACGAAGATGATTGCCGGAGCCTGCTTGCGGGCGGTCTGGAACAGGTCCCGGACCCTGCTGGCACCCACGCCTACGAACATCTCCATGAAATCCGATCCGGACACCGACATAAAGGGCACGCCCGCCTCGCCTGCTACGGCGCGGGCAAGGAGGGTCTTCCCGGTCCCCGGGGGGCCCACCAGGAGGATCCCCTTGGGGATGCGAGCCCCGATTTCTTTGAATCGGCCCGGGTTCTTCAGGAAGTCGACCACCTCGGAGATCTCCTGCTTGACCCCGCCGTAACCGGCGACGTCGGCAAAGGTGGTCCGGGGGCGGTCGGTGGCAAAGACCTTTGCCCTGGAACGACCGATCGACATGATCCCCGACATCTGGCCCTGGGCCCGGCGGTTCATCCACAGGATGATCGCCCCGAAGATGAGGCCGAAGATCGCATACATGAGGATCGTCGACAACAGGCTGTTGGGGGGCGGAGCGAACCCGACGTGCACCCCTTCGGCCCGCAGCTTGGAGATGTCACCTGAGATCGCAGGCACGGGCCCGTTGGTGCTGAAGGCGGACCCGTTGGCAAAGTGCCCCGTGATGACGCCCGAGGTGTTGTTGAAGGTGGCGTCCGCCACGCGATGCGCGGCGGCATCGGCGAGGAAGGTGCTGTAGTTGAGGGAGGCACCCGGCGGGCTCGACAAGAGCGACGACGCGACCACCGCTATCACCACTACTACGATCACGGCTACGCCGATCCAGCGCCAGCCCTGCTCCGGTGGTCCCTGTTGGCCCCCACCGCCAGGCTTGCGCGGGTCGGGCATCTGACGACTCATGCAGTTATCGTAGGCGCGCGGATGCCCTGCCCGCTGCCGCCCTGCTCGGCAAGGGCTCTCGCGCCCATCTACGGTGTAGGCGTGGACACAGAGGTTGCCGCCGGCGGTCGTGAATCCAGGCCTCCCTGGGGGCTGGCACAGGCGCTTGGGGGGCTCGTGGTGGCATTCGTGCTCCCGGTGTTCACCCTCGGAGCCTACGCAGCGTTCGCCCACCCCGGTAGTGCTGGCCGCTTTGCACTGAGCACGCCGGTGCTGTTGATCGATTTGGCATCGGTCTGGGCCGGTTTGGCCGGAGCCGTCTTGTTGTCGGCCAGGGCGGCGAGATCGAGGCTTTCGAGGGAGTTTGGGTTCCGTGTTCGGCTGTGGCCCGATGTGCCCCTGGGAATCGGCCTGGGCGTCGTGATGCAGTTTTGGGTCCTTGGGCTCCTCTATGCGCCACTCAGGCCGCTAATCCCGCATTTGAATCGGAAGCTGAGCGCCCCGGCGCTGCAGCTGGCATCGGGAGCCCACGGGAACTGGCAGATGGTGGTCACCCTGGTTGTCCTGGCCATCGGAGCCCCGGTGGTCGAGGAGCTGTTCTTCCGCGGCTTGCTGCTGCGCTCCCTGCAGCGGCGCTTCGGATCCAGCAGAGCAGGGACCGCCGCCGCGGTGCTGGTGTCGGCCCTGGTGTTCGGCCTGGCTCATGCCGAGGCACTTCAGACGCTGGGTTTGGTGGTCTTTGGGATCGTCCTGGCGGTCCTGGCGGTGGTTACCAAGCGGCTGGGACCGGGGATCTTCGCGCACGGCGCCTTCAATGCCGCGGCCAGCGTGGTGATCTTTGCTCATGTGGTCGCCGCCCATCACTGAGTCGGCCGACTTCGGATAGCCAGTGCCCAGTAGTCCGTTGGGACTACCCATGGCGGTGTTGTGATAGCGCGGGGGGATCACAAAGCCTGGCCGTTGCGGGGCATTGTGGTAAATGACCAGCTCAGTAGCTAAAACTCAGGGCTCATTTCTGCCGATAGGGCTTCATCGGATTGGCGGAGACGGAGGGGACCATGGCTGCTAGCGTCGAGCGTTGCCCGGTTTGCAACCGGAGCCAGCTGGTGGAGATTTCCATGACCGCAGGGGGAGAGTCGGTGCGCATGCGTAGCTGCTCGGCCTGCGACTCCCGGTGGTGGAACATGGGCGGGTCGCCCGTCAAGCTTCCTCAGGTTCTAGAGGCCTTCGCCGCCGCTCGCTGAGCCACACCGGATCTGTGGGGCGCCGGTTTTTCGGTTGGGGCCCCGAACGGACACCGCGTGCCCCGGCTTGGCTCCTGTGGGTCCTGGGTATTTCCGGCTTCTTTTGGACCCGGGGTTTGGGTCGGCATCGCTGGTTATTCGAGCGATCTGTCCAGCTTTGAGGCCCGGTGAGCGCATCGCCCCCCTCCCACGGTGCAACATGGCAGCATGGTCGCAAATCGTCTGGGGACGTTGACGAGCTGGGTCTTGGTGGTCGCGTGCAGCGCCTTTGTCTTGTGGCACCTGGACCCGGTGCTGTTGTTTTCCAACACGACCGCCACCGGGGGAGACACCGGAGCACATGTCATGCTCCCGGCATTTTTGGAGCACCAGCTCTTGGCTCACGGTCGGCTGGCCGGTTGGAACCCCGGTTGGTTTGCCGGGTTCCCCTTTCCGACGTTTTACTTCCCCCTCCCTGCTCTTGTGGTGGCGGGTTTGAACCTTGTTTTCCCCTACGACATCGCCTTCAAGATGGCGACGGTGTTGGGGTCGATCTCCCTCCCCATCATCACCTGGGTTTTTGCCCGCGCCTCGGGTGCCCGTCGGCCGCTTCCAGAGGCGATGGCTGCGGCGTCTGTGCTCTTTCTGTTCGATCGCAGCTTCACAATCGACGGTGGCAACATCGCCTCCACCTTGGCGGGGGAGTATGACTTCTCCCTTGCCCTGGCCTTCGGCCTTGCATTTCTGGCCGTGACGGTGGCCGGTCTCCAGCGGGGCCGGATGCGGGCACTGGCGGCGGTATTGCTGGCGGCGACGGTGCTTTCGCACGTAGTGGTTGGGATGTATGCCGCAGCCGGGGCGGTGGCGGCGGTGCTATTCGTAAAGGGCCCCGGTGGCTGGCGAGAGAGGCTGCGCTGGGGTGCCCCGGTGGCGTTGGTGGCCTTTTCCCTCACCGCCTGGTGGGCGCTTCCCTTTGTGGCAGCACTGCCGTATACGACGAACATGGGATGGGTCAACCTGTCCAACTACGTGGCCTCTTTGTTCCCAGGGGAACTCCGGTGGGCCCTGGCACTTGCCCTTTTGGGTGCAATTGTCGCCACCGTCGAAAAGATGCCCGGCATCAAGCTTCTGGTTGCCCTCACCCTCGCCTCGGGCGTGACCTTTGTGGTCATGCCCCAGGGAAAGCTCTACAACGCCAGAATCCTTCCCTTTTGGATCCTCGGCGTCTACCTCCTGGCTGGTGTGGGTGCAGGTCAGTGCGCAAGGTGGCTCTCCATGGCGGCCCGGCCGCGATCGCGGCGGTTGTTGGCCGAGGTGGTCACCCCGGGCCTGCTCACAATCGCCGCTCTGGTCGGGGCCCAGGTGCCACTTGGGCTCCCCGACTGGTCACCGGTGAAGTTGTCGGCATCGAGCTTCGTGCCCTCCTGGGTTCAGTGGAACTACACCGGCTACCAGGGAAAAGCGGCCTGGCCGCAGTATCACGCGCTCATGACCACCATGTCCAAGGTGTCCAGGCGCTACGGATGCGGGCGGGCGATGTGGGAGTACGGCCCGCAGCTGAACTCCTATGGGACCCCCATGGCGCTAATGCTTTTGCCCTATTGGACCCATGGGTGTGTGGACTCCATGGAAGGGCTGCTTTTCGAGTCCTCGGCCACCACCCCCTATCACTTCATCAACCAAGCCGAGCTATCCAAGCAGCCCTCCGAAGCGATGGCCAACCTTCCCTATGGGGGCCTGAACGTGGCTTTGGGGGTGCGCCACCTGCAACAGCTCGGCGTGCGCTACTACATGGCCTTTACAAATGCCGCCAAGGCTCAGGCGAACGCGGATCCCTCCCTGCACCTGGTTGCAACTTCGGGGCCAGGATCGGCTTCGGCCGGCAGTAGCATGCAAAATCGGACCTGGAACATCTACCTGGTAGCCGGTTCCGCGCTGGTAAGGCCGCTCCACCACAACCCCGTAGTGATGAAAAAGCTCGCTCCCGGAGCCACAGGATGGCTTCACGCATCGTTGAAGTGGTATCTACATCCCGGCCCAACGCCGGTCGTGCATGCCGCCGCGGGCCCGGCCGGATGGAGGCGCCTGGACTGGTGGAAGTCCCCGGCGCATCCGGCGACGCTCCGGTCCGACGCGGTGAGCGCCATCCGGACCACGAGCCAGGGAATCTCTTTCAACGTCAGCCGGCCCGGGGTGCCGGTGTTGGTCAAGATCTCCTACTTCCCCAACTGGCATGCCCAGGGGGCCGCGGGTCCCTGGAGGGTCGCTCCCAACCTGATGGTTGTGGTCCCCCGATCCCATCACGTCTCGCTCAACTACGGCTGGAGCCTTCCCGGGGCTCTGGGTGCCACCGCGACGGTGGGCGGGGTCGGCGCCTTGGCTCTGGTTATCTGGCGGGACCGGCGGGCCAAGGGCAGCCCCGCCGCCCCGGAGGCGCTGTCGAGCGAGCAGACCGCGATGGCTTCGGTATGAGTCAGGTGCGTGATGCTGCGGAGCCGGAAGCCGAGGCGGAACTGGGGGAGCTGCTTGTTGCGCTCCGCGGCAAGGGAGGCCGGGTCACCACGGCCCGGAGGGCGTTGTTGGGAGCAATGCTGGAGCGGGGTGGCCACTGCTCGGCCGAGGAGCTTGCCGAGGCGGTCTCTGTCGCCCACCCCGGCGTGCGACTGTCCACCGTGTATCGGAACCTGGAGGAGTTGGAGCGCCTCGGCGTCGTCGTGCATGCCCATCTGGGTCATGGCGCCGCCAGCTATCACCTCGCCTCCCGTGCCCATGGGCACCTTGTCTGTGAGCACTGCGGGGTGGAGATAGAGACCCCCGACGAGCTGTTTGCCTCTCTGGCCCAGGCCGCAGCCCAGCGCTGGGGGTTCCGGGTCAACCCGTGGCACAGCGCGGTATCGGGAACGTGTGCGGACTGCCTCGCTTCAGATCGGGCCCGGGAAATCCGCCCCTAACTCCTCTCGGCGCTGCCCCGCGCCCCGCAGCGGTGAGCTTCTCAGTGGATCTTCGCCCTCCTCGGCAGGCAAAATCTGCTTGCACAGGTTAGGCTCCGCTGCTGCATGCCTAACTCAGTTTTCAAAGCCTACGACATCCGCGGCGTGGTTCCCGTGGAGCTGGATGCCGATCTGGCCGCCCGGGTGGGCCGGGCCTTTGCGGTATGGAGTGGTGCCCGCCAGATCGTGGTCGCCCGCGACATGCGCCCGAGCGGGGTGGAGCTGTCGGCCGCCTTTGCCGAAGGGCTCATGTCGGCCGGCTGCGACGTGGTCGACATAGGGCTTGGCTCCACGGACCTGCTCTACTTCGCCTCCGGCTACCTGGGCCTCCCCGGAGCCATGTTCACCGCCTCGCACAATCCCGCCCGCTACAACGGGATCAAGCTTTGCCGGGCGGGAGCGGCTCCGGTGGGCCAGGCAAGTGGCCTCGCCGAGATCGAGGCCCTGGCCAAGGATCCGCCGCCGGCCTCGGCGGCGCGGGGCCACCTGGAACGCCGGGATCTCCTGGGGCTTTATGCCCAACACGTCCGGTCCTTTGTTGACGTGTCGGCAATAAAGGGCCTCTCTGTGGTGGCAGATACCGCAAACGGAATGGGTGGCCTGGTGGCCCCGGCGGTTCTGGACGGCCTACCCATCGAGGTCGAGTACCTCTACAAGGAACTGGACGGCAACTTCCCCAATCACCCGGCGGATCCGATCCAGAGCGAGAACACTGCGGACCTAAGAGCCGCCGTTTTGGCCAGGGGAGCCGATGTCGGTCTTGCATTCGACGGGGATGCCGACCGGGTCTTTTTGGTGGACGACAGGGCCCAGGGGCTATCAGGTTCCCTGACTACATCGATTGTGGCCAGGGCCATGCTGGAGCGGGAGGCCGGGGCGACTGTCCTCTACAACCTGATCTGCTCCAAAGCGGTCCCAGAGATCATTGCCGAAGCGGGCGGGGTAGGGGTGAGGACCAGGGTCGGTCACTCCTTTATAAAGGCGGTCATGGCCGAGACGGGGGCGATCTTCGGCGGCGAGCACTCCGGGCATTACTACTTCAGAGACAACTACCGGGCCGATTCTGGCCTCATAGCCTCGATGATCGTGCTGGAGAAGCTGTCGGTGTCTGGCCAGCCACTGTCGGAACTGCGCAGGCCATTCGAGCGTTACGCGGACTCCGGGGAGATCAATACCGAGGTGGCGGACGTGTCGAAGGTGTTGGACCGGGTCGCAGCCCACTACGGCGAGAGTTGCACTCTCGACTGGACAGACGGGCTCACGGTAGATTGCGGTGGGTGGTGGTTCAACCTGCGCCCATCCAACACCGAACCGTTGTTGCGGCTGAATGTGGAAGCGCCCAACGCCGTTGAATGCGAAGAAAGGGTCGCCGAGGTGAAAGGACTTTTTGTCCTCGAGGGGGAGGCGTGAGGTTGGCATTGGACCCCGTGTTGCTCCAGATTTTGGCATGCCCCAAGGACAAGGGCCCGCTTCATTACCTAAAGGACGAGGACACCCTTTACAACCCCCGGCTGCACCTCCGCTACCGCGTCACCGAGGGGATCCCCGTGATGCTGATAGAGGAGGCCGAGGCGGTAGGGGAGGCCGAGGTGGCCCGGATCGAGGCAAAGATTGCCGAGGATGGCATAGGGCTGACCTTCGAGCCCCCCGCTGGGGGGGAAAAGGAGGAGCCGCGGTGATCCCCAACTTCGCTACGGTGCTCGACTCGTTGAACATGTGGGAGGCCACCTGGGCCTTTCCCGACCTGGTATCGCAGACTGCCTCGGCTGCGGCCAGCTGGGTAACCGAGGCAAAGCTGCCCCCCAAGGAAAGAATCGAGCACATCGTGGTGCTGGGCATGGGGGGGAGCGGCGTAGTCGGCGACGTCCTTGTTGCGGCCGCTTCGCCGTATCTCTCGGTGCCGGTGCTAGTCGTCAAGTCCTATGAAGTGCCGGCATTTGTTTCCGAGAGCTCCCTGGTATTTGCGGTGTCCTTTTCGGGCAATACCGAAGAGACCGTCGAGGCCGCCACGGAGGCCCAGGGTGCAGGGGCCAAGCTCGTCGTGGTGAGCGGCCCCGGTGAGTTGCAGGCCTTTGCCCACCGTGCCGAGCTTCCCTGTTTCGAACTCGAAAGCAACATCCCACAGCCCAGGGCGGCATTGGGGGCCATGGCGGTCCCGCCCCTTTTTGCACTCGAAGCCATGGGGCTTTTCCCGGGCGCATCGAGTTGGGTGGACGAGGCGGTCACCCAACTGAGAGCAAGGCGGGAGGAGTGCTTTTCCCCGTCTGGGATTGCGGCCGATATCGCAAATCGCATCGGCTCCAGCATCCCTTTGATCGAGAGTTCCAGGAACCTCGGGGCAGCCGCCGCGCTCCGGTGGAAGACCCAGATCAACGAAAATGCCAAGCGCGCCGCCTTTTCCTCGGTCTACCCAGAGCTCTGCCACAACGAAGTCGTGGGTTGGAAGGGCCACCCAAGGGAATCCGCAAGCGCGTTCACCCTGGTCAACTTGCGTCACGACACCGAGCATCCCCAGGTCGCCAGGCGCATGGAGCTGGTCGGCCAGCTTGCCGGCGACGGTGTGGGCGCAATACTGGAAGTGCACGCCGAGGGCGAGGGTGAGCTCTCGCAGTTGTTGGACCTCATAATGATCGGCGACGCAGTGTCGCTGTTCCTGGCGGCCAATGACGGGATCGACCCGGGACCCGTCACCGTTTTGGACGAACTCAAAGTAAGACTTAGAAGGGGCTGAAGATGGACTTCGACATAGCGGATCCCGAACTGGCCGCCCTGGGGCGCCAGCGAATCGCGTGGGCGGACTCCCACATGGGGGTGCTCGCGACCATCAGGGAACGCTTCAGCGAAACCCGGCCCCTTTCGGGGTTGACCGTGGCGGCGTGTCTGCACATCACCACCGAGACCGCCAACTTGTTGCGTACTCTCAAAGCGGGAGGGGCCGAGGTGGTCGCATGTGCCTCCAATCCGCTCTCCACCCAGGACGACGTGGCCGCCTCCCTGGTGGTCGACGAGGGGATCCCCGTCTTTGCGGTAAGGGGGGAGGACGAAGCCCGCTACTGGGCCCACATCGACGCCGTCCTGGATGCCAAGCCGCAGATAACCATGGACGACGGGTGCGACCTTGTCTCACGCCTGCACGCCAAGAGGCCGGGGCAGGTGGGAGAGGTCATTGCCGGGACC
>JAKAOS010000038.1 GCA_021823165.1 Actinomycetes bacterium
CTTCGATCTTCCGTTGGTGTCCGCAGCACTCTACGATGAAGCCGTGTCGCGGCGAAGGAACCTCTACGACGACGAGGACATCGTGCTGAGCTCACGCGCACATCCCTTTTCGCTGCTCCCCTCGGTGCTTTTGCCCCTGGCGCTGCTTGCCAGTGTGATCAGCCTCATGGTCCTCTACCCCTCGGCTCCGCTCCTTGTGCTCTATGTTTTGCTGGGAGCCCTGGTGTTGGCGGGGGTGCCGCTGGTGGCGAGATGGCTTCGCTGGAGGCGCAACTGGCACACGATTACGACCAAGCGCATCCTGGCCGGGCCGAGGCGGGGCGCCGACATCCTCCCACCGGTGATGCTTTCCCAGGTGATCGACGTCTCCTACGACCAGTCCATCTGGCAGCGCCTGGTCAATACTGGCACGGTCCGGGTGGCCGTCTTCGGCCAGCGGATCCCCCGGGTTCTTTACTCGGTGCGTTCCCCCGGCCAGTTCGTGGCCGAGTGCTGGCGTCGTGCCTACAGGCTGGCCATGCCCTACGCCGTCCCCGATTCTCCCGGAAAGGCCAACCTGCCGACCGATCCCGAATCTCCCTTATTGGATGATCCCTTCGGGATGGGTCTTTCGGATACCGGTGAGTTCGGGGTCGGGACGGACCCCCATCCCACCGGGCGCATAGCTACATCTTCTCACTGGGGGCGACCTTGACGATGAATGGGCCTGCTGGCGCCTACTGGGCCGAATCGCTCGGACGCTGGGCAATACCCCAAGAGATTCTCTCCTCTGCACCCGAGAGTCCCTTTGGTTGTCCGGCCGCATGTTTCGTGGCGGGCGACGACCCGGTGGAGACTCCCTCCCGCTCTCGGGCGCTCGAAGCCTTGCCGGAAGGCGGGACAGTGCTCGATGTGGGTGCCGGCGGGGGAGCTGCGGGCCTGGGTCTGGTTCCACCTGCGGCCCGGCTCGTGGCGGTGGACCAGAGCCAAGAGATGCTCGACTCGCTGCGGGCATCGGCGCAAAAGCGTCCGGGATTGGCTGTTGAGACCTTCATGGGCCGCTGGCCCGACGCGGCGGGGTCGGTGCCCGTAGCCGACGTGGTGGTTTGTCACAACGTGCTCTACAACGTGGCGGACCTTCCGTCCTTTTTGGCGGCACTGGACTCCCATGCCCGCAACAGGGTGGTGATCCAGATCACCCAGCGCCACCCGAGGTCGATGCTGTCTGCCATGTGGAAACACTTCTGGGGCTCTGAGCTCCCCGATGCGCCCATCGCCGACGACGCCGCCGCGGTCGTTGCCGAGGAGGGCTACGAGGTCCACATGGAGCTGTTTGACGCCCCTGCGACCCGGCGGGCGGACCGGGAGACCCAGGTGCGCTTCATTCGCCGCCAGCTGTGCCTCGGGCCTGATGCAGACGCCGAGATCGACTCGCTGTTGGGTGCGGATGGTTTCGGGCCCCGCCCCGCTGCATGCCTTTGGTGGGATGTTCTGGGCCAGCGGGGATGACCTTTGGCGGAAGGGTCTATCTGGGCAGAGCCGAGCGGGGTGATGTCTTTGCCCCCCCGGAGGTGGCGGTCATGCTTCTAGGGCCGCCCAGGTCTGGCAAGTCCTCCTGTGTGGTGATGCCGAATGTGGCCTCCCACGCCGGAGCCGTCGTGGCGGCTTCCACCAAGCCCGATGTGCTGGAGGCCACCTGGCGAGTACGCCGCGACAGGGGCCGGTGCATGTTGTTCGATCCATCCGGCACCGTCCAGGCACCCGAGGGTGTGGAGAGGGTGCAGTGGAGCCCACTGGTGCGCTCTGCGGACTGGGACGGAGCTGTTTCTGTGGCACGGGCAATGGTCGGGGGATCCCACCAGCACTCCTCGGCCGGCGATTCGGCCCACTGGACGGAACGAGCCGAGGCCCTACTCGCGCCGATGTTCCACGCTGCGGCGCTCTCGGGGCTGACGGTGGCCGAAGCATGTTCCTGGGTGGAGCGCCACGACCTCGGCCCGGCCCTTGCCATATTGGAGCGCTGGGATGCCGGAGTTGGGGCCACGGTGTTAGAGGGCATCGCCAGGACCGCATCGAGAGAACGGGCGAGCATATTTTCGAGCGCCGCAGGGATCCTCGCTCCCTATCGATCCGCCTCGGTGAGACATCCCGAGGCAGTTGAAACCTTCGACGCCGCAGGCTTTGTCGATAGCACCGCCACCCTGTATGTGTGCGCCCCGGGGCATCACCAGGCACTTCTGGCTCCGCTGGTGGTGGGGGCCATCTCCGACGTGCGGAGCGCTGCCTATGGCCGTGCGACCCGCCTTGTCCAAGCCGGGGCCGCAGATGGGGCGGCCTCGATCCTGCTTGCTTTGGACGAGGCTGCGAACATCGCTCCACTTCCCGACTTGCCTGCCATTGCCTCCGAGGGCGGCAGCCAGGGGCTGTTGAGCCTGGTGTGCCTCCAGGATCTCTCCCAGGCCCGCCGCCGCTGGGGGCCGGCGGCCGATGGCTTCTTCACGCTTTTCGGGGCCAAGGTGGTCCTCGCTGGCATCAACGACCGCCAGACATTGGAGTTGATATCGCTTTTGGCCGGGGAGGAGGAGGCGGTGGTCCGTTCCCACAGCTCCAACCGATCGGCTGGCCAACGGTCTGGGTCTGTTACGGTTTCACTTCGCACGAGGCCCCGGATGGCTCCCGATGCTGTGGCAAAGGGAAGGCCGGGCCGTGCCCTTTTGCTCCGGGGCGCCCAGCCGCCTTCGGAGGTGGGCATGGTGCCCTGGCCCAAGATTCTCCAAGCCAGCCCACCCTCCAGGGCCCGCCGGCTGCATCCCAGGGTTCTTTCCCCAAGAGCACGCCGAGAAGCGGGTAGGGAGTGGGCCTAGCCTAGTGGTGGGCAATAGGGCCGGTAATGCGCGCAGGTGGCCGAGGCTGTCGAGGTTTGGGGCGACCATTCGGAGTATTGGCCAGGCGTTGGCCTTTGGGACAGCGCCCCAGGGCAGCCAGTCACACCGGAAGTTCACCAACAGGGATCCAGTCAAGTGGCAGGTGGCCGAGTCCAACAGGACGTTCCCATGCGGTGGTGCTTTCCGTTCGCCCCACTGCAAGCAGGCAGGGAGCCCAGGCGTTCTGGGTAGACAGCAGTGATGGCGACCAGGCACCGGTCATCTCGAATCCTCACCTCGCCAGCCGGCGAACGGTGGATCTGGGGACGGACTCATCTTGAATGCCCGACAACCCCACCTGGTTACCCCCACTTCGGTGAAATGTTGCCAGCGAGCTCGTAGGTGCCATTGGGTCCGTAGGTGTCCGAGCCGGGCACCGAGGTTCCGTAGGAGAAGAGCAGGTCCGCTGAGATCTTGCCGGGGTAGTCCTTGGACCAGCTGCCAGGCATGCCGTTGGTCAGTTGGTCAAGGTGCCACCCGGCTGCCTGGGCTCTGGCGTTGTAGAAGGCGGCCACCTGGGCCACTGACAGGTTGCTGTGGAAGATCATTTGGACATCGGGGCTGTTCCAGCCACCGCCTTCGAATATCGGTGCCTGCCACTTGGCAGGTTCGGACTTGATCGGCTGCAGCAGATGCGACTGTGGGGGAAGCTCGCTGAAGACGGGATCCGCCCTCAGCATGTGCAGCCTCACATTGCCCGGGTCCCCACTTCCTGCCGGAGGTCCATTGCACCGCCCGAGCAACAACCCGGCAAAGACGACGCTCGCCAGGACTCCCTTGGCGGAATGCATCCGGCTATTCCGTCTGCGGTGATGATGCCCGATCATCGGATCAGCCGTCCTTATGGGGAGAGAAGTCGACCACGGCCCTGTGGTAGCTGCCGTCAACCAGCTTTATCACCAGTTCCCGGCATCCTGACCAGGACCCAGAGGTCTGCCAGTCATAGAGGTAGTGATCCGAAACATCTGCCTGGCCGTTGTTGGCCTCCTCATGGCCAGATGAGGTGGAGACTGTCGAGACAGCCGTGGTGATCTGTGGTGGTGTGGCACAAGATACGGGAGCCGACTGGGGATATCCAGCGGCCACCACATCGGCAAAGCTGGCATCGATGCCTGGGAGGCTGAAGCGGACCGGAATGGTGGATCCCGCTTCGGCGGCCGTTATCCGGGGCTGATTTGCAAGCGGATGTCCGAAGCCTGCAAATCCAAGTGAGCCAACCGATCCGCAGTAGCTCCCATGGGAGGCCAGGCCCAGCATTGCCGTGTCATCGGCGTGAGGAGCCTGTTGCCCATGACCAAGGGCGTCCAGGAACACCACACCTACCTGTTTTCCATCAATGGGGAGGGAGGCCGCTCCCAAAGGTATGCGGATCGTGGTGGCAATACTGCCAGAGGAATCGGCGACGAAGCTGCCAAGGTTTGTTTCGTTGGTCGGCCCCAGCCCCCCTGCTGTGGCATAGAGCCGGACGGCACTACCGGGAACAAAGCCACCTGCGCTTATCGGCACCTCCTGGCCGGCTTGGACCACCTGCTCGCAGACCGCCGGACCGGTGGGGGAAGGTGTGACATGCAGGCTGCCTATCTGATCGGTGCCCTTGTAGGGCGGAGGCGGGGGATCGGGTGTCGGTGCTGGATTGGTCGGAAAGCCGTCCGGCGTGAGGGAAGTGGCATTGGTGATGAAGTGCTCGTACACCGATGCGTAGGCGGCATGGCCCTGGGCGTTGGGGTGGAAAGAGCCGACAATGGAAAACCAGGTTCCCCCGAAGTGGGAGTTCACAGTCACCCTGTTGATCCAGGCACCGCCGGCACCGCAGACTCCATGGCCAACAAAGGCCGCCTGTGGATCGACGAAGTTCACTCCCGCCTGGGCAGCGGCTTGGGACAGCACACCGTCGAGGCGGGAAGCCCACCTATCGAGGACCGTTTGGTCCTCTGGTGTAAGCCACGGCCACAACTCGCTGCAGTCCTGGGCCGATCGGGTCGTAGGAAAGATCTCGGGATATCCGGCGGCGATCACAGAGGTGTTGGTCTTGCCAGCAGTGCTTACCTGGGCCAATAGTTTCGAATACGTATTGCGTGCTGGGCCAAGCACGTGGTCGATCTGTGAGGTCACCGAAGCGGCGAAGTTGGACGAGGCCACACAACTTCTGTTCTTGGAGAAGTGCATCCATGCTGCCACGGGCCCGACGATGGAGCCCGCCCAGCCTTTCCAACGCTGTTCCACGCAGGATATGAGTACGCCAGAAAAGCCGGCATCGTTCCCCCCGATGGTGAGGGTCACCAAGGCGTCACCGGGCTTCAGCGCGGGGCGTTTGATCTGTGGGATCTCGGTGTCGAGCTTATTAAGGAGGATGTTGATGGTGCCCGCTCCGCTGCAGGCGTAGAAGTGCAGGTCGAGGCCGTAGCGTTCGGCCAAAATGTTGGGATAGGCGGCTGCAGACCGGTGGCAGTAGTCGTGCGAGCCGTCAGTACCGGGAAGGAATGGGGGGTTGCCTTCCCCCGATGAGTAGGAGTCACCAAGGGCTACGTAGTTCATCACGGTTGCCGGAGCGGCGGTGTTGACAAGGATGTAGGGCTGGCCAGCTATGCCATCGGGGCCGGTGTAGTTAGTGGGTGTTGCACCCGGATCAATGGCAAGAGGGGTGAAACCGGCGGGCCAGGAATCGAAGGTTTCATGCACCGAGCACCCCCAGGATGCGAGGTCGGCATCGCTCAGGTTACCAAAGGCCGGGATGCGCGTCGCAAGGCCGGCCTCGACGTGGCCCCAGTCCGCACAGGACAATCCTCCCTGCACGGTGAAGTTCCCTCCGTCGATGGAGGAGAGCACCGGGACTGCCGTCTGAGCCGGTGCCGAGGCGTAGTAGCAGCTGAGGGAGATGTATGCACCCGTTCTGCCCGGCGCTCCGCCGAGCGCGTAGTAGATGCCATCTTGAACGACTGCCGCTGCCCCTGCACTGTTCGATCCGTAGTACTGGTGGTAGGTGGGGTCTGTTCCCACCACCACTACGTTTCCCCTGAGGGCCGCACTCCAGGTTGGAGCGTTGGCCACGGCGGCTTGTACGTCGGAGGCGCTACCACAGCTGGGATCGCCCAGCACCAGGGCCGAATAAGCGGCGAACTGGGAAGTCGTCATGGAGTCCCACGTAGAGCCATCGACGACGTTTACTCCGTATCCTGCGGCCTGAGCGGCTTGGGCTTCGGGGCTGCTGAGACCACCGGAGACCGTCGGGGCCAGGATCAGGACCGATCCGGCTGGACCTGTCACTGAGCCGGTGCCAGAAGTGCCGCTACCGCCTCCCCCTGTCGGGAGAGATAACCCAGACGCAGGTGTTGCAGCGCCGGCCATCCCTGCCAGCAAGGTTGCCGCCACCAGCCCAGCCAGCATCTTCTGCCGCTGGAACCTCCGGTGAGTGTTCCCGGGAACATCCGATCCCTCTTCCCCAGCCATCTTGGCCTCCACCGCTATAGGGACGGAGTTCTCCGCCATCCCAAGGTGATATCGCTCACCAACGGGATGATCGGAACACTTAGTAAGAGGCTTTAGGTAGAAAGGGTGACTGCAGGTACGATGGGCACTCCATCCGGGTCAGGTTTCCTGCTCGGGCGCCCAGCCGCCTTCGGAGGTGGGCATGGTGCCCTGGCCCAAGATTATCCAAGCCAGCCCACCCTCCAGGGCCCGCCGGCTGCATCCCAGGGTTCTTTCCCCAAGAGCACGCCGAGAAGCGGGTAGGGAGTGGGCCTAGCGGCCGCTGATGGAGCGCCTACGGGGGCGCCGCTCGACGCGGAGCAGTTCCCGCTCGACGTCCTCCCATCGCAAAGGGTTGGGATCCTGGCCCCGGTTCTTCGCTCGCCTGGCTCCCCACCAGATGGCCGCAGCGGTGCCCCACAGGATCGCTATTGCTGCCAGCTTCACCACGACCCCCGCCAGCTGCTGATCCAGGATCGCTGGCAGGAGGGGGTGGGCCTTGTGTTCGTAGGCGGCGTAGATAGGCCGGTGGGAGACGTTGAAGATGACGGCGGGGACGTTGGCGAGCAGCGACTGTATGAACAGATAGGCGCTGCGCCCGGCCGTGCTGAGCCGACCGGCCCCGGGCAGGATGCCCAGGGCGGGGATCCACATGATCAGGCCCGAGACCAAAAGGGCGATGTTGAACAGCCCATGCAGGGCCGCAGAGCGCGCCTGGAGGGCAACGGAGGGGCGGAGCAGGCTTATCAGGATGACCCCGTTGAAGATCACGGTGGCAGTAACGGGCCGGGTGAGTCGGCGCATCCAGGTGTCTACGACGTGAGGACTGGTCATTTTGATGACCGACCGGCGGGGGAGCGACGATAAAAGGAGCGGGGGGACCACCAGGGCGAGCAGGGCCTCCTGGCAGATCCGAGCCGTAAGGGACCAGCGTTGGGCGAGGTCGTCGATGGGCCATGTCATTGCGATGGCCAGTGCAACCCAGGCGAGGCTGAAACGGATTACCTGGCCCCTGTTCGCTCTTGCCGAAGCCCCCTCACCCCCAGGCACCGAGGAGGCGGCCATCACTAGGTAGGACGCGCCAAGAGCGGCCAGGATGCCCCAGGCAAGGGCGTGGCCATGTACGTCCCAGGGTCCCACGCTCGCCGACACCGAAACTTCGCTCGCTTCTCTCCCGCTCGCTGTAGTGGCTCCAGGGTTTGCTCACCCTAGCGGACGAATCGATTTACCTTGCTCGCATTTGCTGTCGTTGCCTCCAAGCATTATGCCCGCCATTCAGGGCCCCGACCAGAGCCAAACGCCATGGCTGGCTGGGGACGGCAAGCGAAGATCCATGTGACTGCGGCCGTTCTCGCCGCCCCCGGCATTTTGGACAAGGCCGCCTTGATGTAAGGGTGCCAGATTTGGCCCCGGGACCAATCGAGTCTCATCTGCCAATCAAGTCTCATCTGGCAGCCGAGTTCTGTCCTGGTGATCAGGGATCGGAGGATCCACCAGGACAACGGCCAAAGCAGCTGCGGGCGCAGCCGGGCTATTCGAGCGCGGAGCGCCGAAGCTTTCCAGAGGGGGTGCGGGGGAGGAAGTCGACCAGGACGAGTTCCTTTGGCGCCGCCCAGGGCGAAAGGGACTCCCTGACCACGCCGGCCAGGTCTGCAAGCAGCGGCTCTTGCCCCTTTGAAGGCACCACCCACGCCACCACCCGCTCGCCCCATTTCGGGTCCGGCCGCCGCCACACCGCCACCTCGGAGACCGAGGGATCCCTGGAGAGGACCGCCTCGACTTCTGTCGGCCATACCTTCTCCCCTCCGGTGTTAATTACCTCCGAGATGCGCCCGTGCACGATAAGGCGGCCCGAGTCGTCCCATGCCCCACCATCCCCGGTGTGGAACCAGCCGTCGGCGTCGGCGACCGGTGTGCCGTTGCGGTAGCGGGAGCCAAGCATGGGCGCTCGGATAAGGATTTCGTTGTTGTTGCCAAAGGAGATCTCCACCCCAGACAGCGGTACCCCGTCATAGACCACGCCGCTCCCGGACTCGGTCAGGCCGTAGGTTGTGACGACGTTTTCGGCCAGGCCTTCGGGCGGGGCGGCCCCGCCGAGCAGGATCTTGGAGAATACCTCCGGCCGGATCTGGCGGTAGGCGGCGGGGACGAGGGATACCAGGGTGGGCGCCGTTGCGGCGACTTCCATGGCCGCCTGGGCATCGAAGCGTTCGTGCACCACGAGCTTGGATCCCCCAAGGATGGCCCTGCAGACAACGGAGAACCCCCCGACGTGGGAGAGCGGGATGCATGCAAGCCAAACGTCCTGGTCCGGCTGGACCCCGAGGCGTGCCGAAGTGGCAGCCGCAGACGCCTCGATCGCCTCTTTGGAAAGCACCACTGCCTTGGGGTCCGAGGTGGTGCCCGAGGTGACCAGCACGGCCGCATCGCCCTCCTCGGCACCCTGGCCCCGGCGAGATGTCAGGCCCTCGGCATCGACAATCGCAGTGGGATCAAGGGCGGCGATGGCGGCTTGCAGGGCGGGGCGGGGAAGGCGCATGTCCAAAGGTGCCACCGCGTCCCCGCGCTCCCACGCTGCTGTCATGGCGGCCAAAAAGCCGTCCCCTGGGGGCAATGCGAGCGCCACGACCTCAGCCACGGCCTCTCACGATAGCCCCGTTGGCGTTGGGCTCAACTGCCCGCCGGGTCCGGATCATGGCGGTGGTGGTAGCTTGGGCCGAGCCACCCACAGGAGGTGTCCTTTTTGGCCACATCCGCTCGTCGGGGCGACATGTCGGCAGCGCTGGCCTCCCACTTTGCCTCCAAGGGCGTAGCGGACCTGGACGCATCGGATCGGGCAAGGGCCGAGTACTCCTCTGACGCCTCCAATTACCGCGTGCTCCCGGCCCTGGTCGTCTTTCCTCACACGGCCGAGGAGGTCGTCACGCTTGTCGAGCTTTGCCTGCAAGAGCGCCTCCCCTTCACTGCAAGGGGCGGGGGAACCTCGGTTGCCGGCAATGCCGTGGGTGCGGGTGTGGTCGCAGACTTCAGCCGCCACATGGGCCGCCGCATTGAAATCGACCCGGAGGCCGAGGTCGCATCCGTCGATCCCGGCGTCATCCTTGCCGACCTGCAAGAGGCAGCCGCCCCCTACGGCCTGCGCTTTGGCCCCGATCCATCGACGGCGTCGCGGGCGAGCATCGGCGGGATGGTCGGCAACAACGCCTGTGGGGCACACGGGATTGCGTGGGGACGCACCGCGGACAACTTGATCTCTTTGGACGCAATAGATGGCACGGGCCGCCGGTTCCGAACCGACGAGGCCCCGGGGAGCCTGTCTGGGGAGATCGGGGAGTTCGTGGCACGCCACCGCAACACGATCGAGTCGGAGATGGGGCGCTTTTCTCGCCAGGTTTCCGGATACGGCCTGGAGCACCTCTTGGAAGCCGGGCCCTCTGGCATCGCGAGGGCCATTGCGGGCTCGGAGGGGACCCTGGCACTGCTGCTCGGAGCGGAGTTGCGTCTCCTGCGTCCCCCACCCCATACGGCCCTGGCTGTGCTGTCCTTTCCCACCATGGCAGAGGCCGCCGAGGTGGTCCCCGAAATCGCAGGCAGGGGTGTGCTGGCTCTGGAGGCAATGGACTCCCGGCTGATGAGTCCCTCCAGCCGTAGTGGGCTGGGGGTGCCTTCCGGTCGAGCGTGGCTGTTGGTGGAGACCGGTGGGGAGAGCCAGGCGGAGGCGAGCAGAGTTGCCCAAGAGATTGCCGGGCTGTCTCGGGGGGCTTCGGTGGTCTATGGCGAGAAAGCTTCGGCCAGGAGATTGTGGCGGGCCCGCGAGGACGGCGCGGCCCTGGCGGCAAGGACCCCGGCGGGGAGTGCCGCCTGGCCCGGCTGGGAGGATGCGGCGGTCCCTCCCACGTCGCTTCCTCAATATTTGAGAGACTTCGAAACTCTGTTGCGCTCCCACCGCCTGGACGGACTCTTGTATGGCCATTTCGGGGAGGGATGTGTGCATGTGCGGCTGGACTTTCCTCTCGGGGAGGATCCCTCCCGCCTGCGCTCCTTTGTGGAAGGCGCCGCCGAGGTCGTCGTTGCACACAATGGGTCGCTCTCTGGGGAACACGGTGACGGCCGGGCCAGGAGCGAACTGCTCGAAAAGATGTACTCCCCCGCAGCGCTTGTGGCCTTCTCGGAGTTCAAGGCGCTTTTTGATCCCCATGGCATCTTGAACCCCGGCGTCATTGTGGCCCCTGACCGCCTCGATGACGGCCTTCGCCTGGCTTCTGCCCTACCCATTTCCAGACCCGGCGGACTGGCGTTCCTTTCCGACTCGGGAGATTTTCAAAAGGCCGTGCACCGCTGCATCGGAGTGGGCCGCTGCCGTGCGGACAACTCCACCTCCGGCGGCTTTATGTGCCCATCTTTTCTGGCAACCTCCAACGAGAAGGACTCCACCAGGGGAAGAGCAAGGGTGCTGCAGGAGATGGCGCAGGGAACCGTGGTCAAGATGGGGTGGAAAGATCCTGCGGTCAAAGAGGCATTGGACCTCTGTCTCTCCTGCAAGGCCTGTTCTGTGGAGTGCCCCGCCTCTGTGGATATGGCCGCCTACAAAGCCGAGGCCCTCTACCACCGCTACCGCCACCGCCCCCGGCCCGCCGGGCACTACAGCCTGGGATGGCTGCCAAGATGGGCGGCGATCGGATCGGGCTCTCCTGGCCTGGCAAACGCCCTGCTTTCCCTGGCCGAGAGGGCGTCTGTCGTGCACCGAGTAGCCGGAATCGACCCGGCCAGGCCCTTTGCACGCCTGGCGCAAAGAAGCTTCTGGGCCGGGGCGGGCGCGAATCTAAAGACATCGAGCACTCGGTATGGGCCCGGTGAGGCCCTGTTGTGGGTTGACTGCCTAACCGGCTACTTCGCGCCCGACATCGCCTGGGACGCGATTTCCGTCCTTTCCGCCGCCGGCTACCGGATCCGCCTGCCGTCCAGGCGAGTCTGCTGCGGGCTCAGCTGGTATGGGACGGGTCAGTTCGGCCCCGCCCGCCGCAGGCTCCGTTCCCTGGTGGAGGAGTTTGCCCCCGCCGCACAGAGCGGCATCCCGATTGTGGGCCTGGAGCCATCCTGCACGGCGGTGCTGCGAGGCGACCTGGTTGAGTTGCTGGGTGCCGATCCCAAAGCGGCTGCGGTCTCCCAAGCGACCCGCACCATGGCAGAGGTCCTCTCCGGCCCTTGTTCCAAAGGTCGCTGGCGGCCCGAGGGCCTGTCCGGGGTGGCCGTGGTCGCCCAGCCGCACTGTCACCACCACTCCGTCATGGGCTGGCAGGCAGACGAGGATCTGCTGGCATCCGCGGGCGCCGATGTCACCCGGTTGGCCGGCTGTTGCGGCATGGCGGGAGGGTTTGGGATGGAGAGGGGGCATTACGAGCTTTCCGTGGCGGTGGCTGAGCGTTCCTATCTCCCGGCGCTGCGCGAATCCCCAGATGCGGTGGCGGTGGCCGATGGCTTCTCCTGCCGGTTGCAGGCCGAGCATCTGCTGGGCCGGCAACCGTTGCATCTGGCACAGGTGTTGGCGCAAAGCCTGCTTGGACAGCGAAACCAGCAGGGGAGAGGCCCTGGGTGACCATAGGGCGGCCCTTATCCGCCCAAGGGGGACGAGGACTTGGGCATGCGGCTGGGACGGGGCCGGCAGATGACAGCTGCAGGAAGAGAGACGGGTTTCGGGAAGACTGGCCGGGTGGATGAGAAGCAGCTTGGCGAGACAACTTCGGAGGGCATCTCTTGGGAGAAGATCGGCTCCTTTGAGGACATAAGAGTAGAGCGGGCGGCGGGGACCATGAAGCTCACGATCTGCCGGCCTCATGTGCGCAATGCCTTCCGGCCCAAGACCATCAAGGAGCTTTCAGTCGGATTCGATCTGGCCCGGGACGACCCCGGGGTAGGCGTCGTGATCCTCACCGGGGAGGGCACGGCCGCCTTCAGCTCGGGGGGTGATCAGAAGGCCCGTGGCGACGACGGCTATTTGGGATCGGATGAACTGGCCAAGCAGGGCATAGGCCGGCTGAATGTCCTGGACCTGCAGCTCCAGATCCGCCGCCTGCCAAAACCCGTGGTTGCGATGGTGGCCGGATATGCGATTGGGGGAGGGCACGTCCTTCATCTGGTCTGCGACCTCACCATCGCAGCCGACAACGCACGCTTCGGCCAGACCGGGCCTGTTGTCGGGAGCTTCGACGGCGGTTATGGTGCCAGCCTGTTGGCCCGGACCATCGGCCCCAAGCGCGCCAAGGAGGTCTGGTTCCTCTGCCGACAGTATGACGCGGAGACTGCACTTGAGTGGGGATTGGTGAATGCCGTCGTGCCCCTTGCCCAGCTCGAGGAGGAGACGATGCGCTGGTGTGCCCGGATGAATGAGTTGTCCCCCCTCGCCCTGCGGATGCTGAAAGCCGGTTTCAACGCCGCAGACGACGGTCTCGCAGGCATCCAGCAGCTGGCGGGGGATGCCACGATGCTGTTCTACATGAGCGAGGAGGGCCAGGAGGGCCGCAATGCCTATGTGGAAAAGCGCAGGCCGGATTTCGGCCGCTTCCCGAGGCGGCCCTAGGGTTGGGAACCACTGCGGGCACCCCTGGGCATGTGGAGATGCTCCGTCCCTGGCTGGCAGGTGCCAGGCCCAAGACCCTGCCTGCTGCCCTGGTCCCCGTGGCGGTGGGCACCGCTCTTGCCGTTCCCCATGCCTCGGCGTGGCGGGCGGGATGCGCGCTGGTGGTTTCCCTCGCCCTGCAGGTCGGTGTGAACTACGCCAATGACTATTCAGATGGAATACGGGGCGCCGACGCGGATCGGGTGGGCCCGACTCGCTTGGTGGCATCCAAGGCCGCCAGTCCCCAGGCGGTGAAGCGGGCTGCACTGTTGTCCTTTGTTATTGCCGGCGTGGCGGGACTTCCTCTTGCGGCGGTGGCGGGATGGTGGCTCGTGGGGGTGGGAGCGGCTGCAATGGTGGCGGCCTGGGCCTACACCGGCGGCCCCCGCCCCTATGGGTATGGGGGGCTGGGCGAACTGTTCGTCTTCGTGTTCTTCGGCCTCGTAGCGGTATTGGGGACGGTCTTTGTGCAGGCGGAGTCGATCAGCGCCCAGGACCTTGTCGCCTCGGTCCCAGTCGGCCTTGTGGCGGTGGCTCTATTGGTGGTGAACAATCTTCGTGACATCGACGGCGACCGTGCGGTGGGGAAAAGGACACTCGCGGTGCGCATGGGGGATCGCAACAGCCGTCTGTTGTATGCAACATGTGTCATTGCGCCCTTGGCGTTGGCCGCACTGCTGGCGTTGTGGCGCCCCTGGGCTGTGATTGCAGCAGCAGCAGGGGTGGCAGCCCTGGGTCCTCTCCGTCTGGTGATTGGGGGTGCCAAGGGCCGGGAACTGCTCCCAGCCCTGGCTCAGACCGGCTACTACCAGCTCTTGTTCGGGGCACTGTTCACCCTGGGCCTCTGGATAGGCGCTTGAGTCCCAGGCGCCAGGCCGCCTTCTGTGCGACCCTGGTTGATGAGTGGCTGCGGGCCGGGGTCACAGACGCGGTCTGTTCCCCAGGATCCCGTTCCACCCCAATGGTGCTGGCCCTCGCCGGGGCGGCCGAGAAGGGGGAGCTTTGCCTGCACGTCCGCCTGGACGAGCGCTCAGCCGGCTTTTTCGCCCTGGGCCTGGCGCTGGAAAGCCGCCGTCCCGTGGTCGTGGTCACCACTAGCGGCACCGCCGCCGCTGAGTTGCACCCCGCCGTCGCCGAGGCCGGGGAGGCATCGGTCCCCCTGATCGTGCTGAGCGCAGATCGTCCGGCGAGCCTCCAGCAGGTCGGGGCCCCTCAGACAATGCGGCAGGCGGGCCTTTTTTCTTCCTCGGTTCGCTTCGAAACCAGCGTCGAAGCCGCCAGCCTGCCGGAGTGGTCCTGGCGCTCCTTTGGCTCCCGTTGCTATTGGGAAGCCGCTGCTCATCCCGCAGGTCCCGGCCCGGTCCATCTGAACCTCGGCTTCGACGAACCGCTGTTGGCCGAGCCGGATGACATGCCCCCCGGCCGTCCCGACCGCAGGCCGTGGCACCGGGTCTCCAGGGAGAGTTCCCCTGCTCCGGCTGGGATTGCAGAGGACCTGGCGAGCCGGAGGGGCGTGGTGGTGGCAGGCGGGGGGATCTTGGATGCCGCTTCGGTGGTGGCCCTCGCCCACGGACTGGGCTGGCCTCTCCTTGCCGACCCGCTTTCGGGGGCCAGGGTGGCTGGGAGCATCGGTGCCGTCGATGCCATAGTGGCGGCCCCCGACTCGGAGGCTCTGGTGCCCGAGGTGGTGCTTCGCCTGGGTCGGCCCTGGGCGTCCAAGACGCTCTCTGGTTGGCTGGCAGAAGCGGGCGAGGTGATCCTGGCGGACCACAACTGGCGCTGGTCCGATCCGGAACGGTTGGCCTCCCAGGTGCTCTCCTGCACGCCCGCCGCCCTGGCGGAGGCCGTTTCGGCCATTTCACCCCAGGCTCCCCGGGGTTGGTTGTCGCTATGGCGTCAAGCCGAGAAGGCCGCGCAGGAGTCATTCGAGGTATCACTAGCGACCCTGGACGCACCGGAGCCTCTGTTTGCCAGGCGGCTATGGGAGGGCCTGGGGGCAGAGGACACCCTGATGGTTGCCTCCTCCATGCCGGTCAGGGACCTGGAGGTCTTTGCAGCTCCGAGAGCCGCTCCGCCAAAGGTGTTGGCGAATCGGGGCGTGAATGGGATAGATGGCACAACTTCGACCGCCCTGGGCATCGCCGCAGCGCGAAGAGAATCTCCCGGCCGGACATTATTGCTGGTTGGGGATCTCGCCTTTTTGCACGATGCCTCGGCCCTACTCAGCGGGGCAAAACTTGGCCAAAGAGGTGCCCCAGACCTCGATGTCGTGGTGGTGGACAACTCGGGAGGGGGCATATTCTCCTTCCTGGCCCAGTCCCAAGGGCTTCCCGAGACGCTCTTCGAGTCGCTCTTTGGCACCCCGCAGGCAGCAGACGTCCTTGAGGTGGCGGCGTCCTTTGGGGCTTCGGTAGGGGAGGTCAGTTCAGCTGAGGAGGTCCTTGACGAACCGCCGGCCAAAGGAGTCCGGGTCTGGCGCTTCCGCAGCGAACGCGGACAAAACGTGGTGGCGCACCGAGAAATCCTGGCACATGCCAAAAGTGCCGTCTCTGGGGTGATTCGACGGCACGGCGACGGGTGAGCGAACAAAAAGCAGCCGCCGGCGATCAGACGCCAATCACGCTTCGGTAGGTGTGTTTGCTTTACTGGCTCTGCGCCTGTGTGGCTCGCAAGGCAGGAGACTCCACAGAGATGAGTCTCGGAGCTGTCCCGTATGCCCATGCCGAAGATAGGTGCGCATTAGCGGCTCTACG
>JAKAOS010000039.1 GCA_021823165.1 Actinomycetes bacterium
CCGCTCATGCCGCCCCACGGGCAGCCGCTGGCTGCCTCGACCGCGGTCTGGCGTTGACCTAAACGCCCCACCCATAGGGGAGAAGCGACTTTCCGCCGGACCCTCTCAGACCGTGGTCGGCTCCAGGGTCTGGTAGGCGAGGCGAACCTCTTCCATGGACTCGCTCAGTTCCGATGCAGTAGTCAGGTCCCGGCTCACCAGTCCCGTAAGAAACCTCTCAATGGGTGCAGCAACGGACGCGTCCACCTCGGTGGCCATGGACCACAGGTCCAGCAGGGGATTGATGACCCTGCCAGCTGAGATGGCGGTGTCGACGTGGGCGGAGAGGAACTCCTCGATGCCCTGCTCCAGCCGCTCGATGGCTTCTCCCGACATGTGCACCCATCCTTTCCCGGCCGACCCGACACTCCCAATATCGGAAGGCGACTCCTGCTCCTTGGGGAACGTTTCCCATCCTGTCACATATTGAAAACAGCGCGGCGGCGCCGGATCTTCCCTTACCGCGACCTTACCGAGTCCACTTCCCTGGGCCACGACACCACCGGGGCCCTGGTCACCCGAGAAGGTGTCCGCAACGAGCCTGGGACGGCCCAACTACCCTTGATCGAAACCGCAGGTGGAATATCCGGGGGGACACGGACGAGTACCGACGAAATTGAGCTGGAGGGAAACCACGGCCGGGACGAACACCTGGCCGAGGAGCACGCATCGTTCCGCAGCGTGCTGAGCCGGTTCCCAAGCGGCGTCACCGTCATCACCACCCAGGACGAGTCCGGCCCGGCCGGCTTCACCTGCCAGGCATTTTTCTCCCTGTCACTGCGGCCCGGGCTGGTTGCCTTCGCCGCGGCATCGGACTCTCGGACCCTGAGGCGCATCCGCCGGAGCGGGTCTTTTGCCGTAAACGTCCTGAGCCACGACCAGGAGTCCCTTGCACATGGCTTTGCCAGCAAGGCGGGGGAGAAGTTTGATGGAATTCCCTGGCACCCCGGCGCGCTTTGCCCGATCCTGGAGGGCGCCTTGGCCTGGGTGGAATGCACCCTGGAGCGCGTGCACGACGGGGGGGACCACGCGCTCGGCATCGGCAGGGTCGTCCAGATGGGCGCCACAGATGGTCGCCCCCTCGTCTACTTCCGGGGTGGCTATGGGACCTTTGGTCGCACCGGCGTGCCAGAGCCCGGGTTTGCTGAGCCGGATTCCCCCTCTGGCGCCCCAGCACAGTAGGGTCTGCCGGCGTGGTGAAGATCGCCGATTCCCAAGAGATAGCGGATGTCGTAGTGGTGAGCCTGGAGGAGCACCCAGACGACAGGGGCCGCTTTATCGAGACCTACCGCAGATCGTGGTTCCCCCTCGGCAGGGAGATGGTGCAATCCAGCCGGTCCGACAAATCGGCGGGATCTTTGGTGGGGCTGCACTACCACCTCCACCAGGCCGACTACTGGTATGTGCCATTCGGGTCGGCCAGGGTGGTGCTCCACGATCTCCGCCAAGGTTCGCCCACCGAGTCAGCGACCATGGTGCTGGGCCTCGGCGAGGGAAACCAGCAGGGTGTCTTCATCCCTCCCGGGGTGGCACACGGCTTTGCTGCGCTATCCGACATGACCCTCACCTACTGGGTCGATTCCTATTACAACCCCGACGACGAACTCGGCGTCGCGTGGGACGACCCCGTGCTCGGCGTCGACTGGGGCATACCCGACCCGGTTCTGTCCCCCAGGGACAAGGCGAATCCAACCAAGGCCAATCTCGACCCATCCCGCACCCCCTACTGGCGCCTTCGCCGCTAAGGCAACGTTCGCGGCCGGTTCGGGAGCCTTCGCCGGGTGAAATGGTGAAGTGGCACGAATCTTGGTGACAGAAGAGATCGCGGAATCGGGTATTGCTCTGATGGAGGCGGCCGGGCACGAAGTCGATGTGCGCCTGGGCTTGTCCCCAGAACAGTTGTTGGAGGCACTGCCCGGGGCGGCGGCGCTCATCGTACGGTCTGCGACAAAGGTGACCTCCGAGGCCATTGCCGCGGGATCCAGTCTCGTTGTCGTGGGCCGGGCGGGCATTGGCGTGGACAACATCGACCTGGATGCGGCAACCAAGGCCGGCGTCTTGGTGGTCAATGCCCCCGAGTCCAACGTCCTTTCCGCCGCAGAACATGCCCTCGCGCTTCTTCTTGCCCAGGCTCGAAACATCCCCCAGGCGCACGCCG
This sequence comes from Actinomycetes bacterium, assembly GCA_021823165.1. Lineage (GTDB taxonomy): Bacteria > Actinomycetota > Acidimicrobiia > Acidimicrobiales > JAKAOS01 > JAKAOS01. Next base: position 2,198 of record JAKAOS010000039.1, read on the forward strand.
CTTTGGTGGACGGCCGCTGGGAGCGGAGCCGCTGGGGCGGCGTCGAACTCTATGGCAAGACTCTCGGCGTGATCGGCCTGGGCAGGGTAGGCACCCTTGTGGCCAAGCGTGCCGCCTCCTTCGGCATGCGCCTTGTCGCCTACGACCCCTACGTCTCCAACGAAAGGGCGGCGGAACTCGACATCGAACTGGTCACCCTGGACCGGCTCATGCAGGAGTCCGACTTCGTCACCATCCACCTTCCCAAGACCAAAGAGACCCTTGGGTTGCTCGGAGCCGACATGCTCGCCAAGGCCAAGGCCGGACTCCGCATCGTGAACACCGCCAGGGGCGGAATCGTGGATGAGCAAGCTCTGGCCCAAGCCATTTCCGAGGGAAGGGTGGGAGGAGCGGCCCTGGACGTCTTTGCCGCAGAACCCACAACTTCCTCGGCCCTGTTCTCGCTTCCGACCGTTGTGGTGACGCCACACCTCGGAGCCTCTACGACTGAGGCCCAGGACAAGGCGGGCATCACCATCGCAGAACAGGTAAAGGCTGCACTGGGAGGAGACCTGGTGCCCTTTGCCGTCAACCTCTCCGCCAAAGAGGTTCCCCAATCGGTTCGGCCCTTTGTGGAACTGGCCGAGTCATTGGGTCGCCTGTTGGTCTCCCTGGTCGGCGCTCTGCCCCAGGGGCTCGAGGTCGAGTGCGGCGGAGCGTTGGCAGAAGCAGACACCAAGGTGCTCACCCTGTCGGCTTTGAGGGGGATCCTGGCAGCTGGGACCGAGGAGCCGGTTTCCTTCGTAAATGCACCCAGGGTGGCATCCGAGCGCGGCCTTGAGGTGAAGGAGGTGAGCACCTCGGTCACCAAGGAGTACGTGAACCTGCTGACGCTGCGGGGCGGCGGCCACTGCGTAGCCGGGACGCTGGCAGGTGTGCGGGGAGAACCCCGGGTCGTGATGGTGGACGAGCACCGCGTCGAGGTGCCCCCTTCCGAGCACATGTTGGTGGTCCGCAACGACGACAGCCCGGGGATGATCGGCATCGTGGGAACGATCCTCGGCGAGCAGGGAATCAGCATCTCCTCGATGGGAGTGGGGCCCTCTGCCGAGGGCGGGACAGCTCTCATGGTTCTCTCCACCGATCAAGACGTTCCCGGCTCGGTATGCGACACGCTTCGGAGTGCCCCAGGGATCCTGGCCGTCGCCGCAGTCACCGCCGGGTCCTGATCGCGGCGGGTGCAAAGTACCCGGTGAGCTGTTCGAGAAAAGGGGGGGCCGGGCCATGAACCTTGCCCAAAGCGACGTTCGTCCGGCCGCCACTACGGCGGCGTGGGTGGTGGCGGTCAAGGGCTCGGGCTCCGAGCGCAAGCCCGACCGCCTGGTGGCCGAGGAGCCCCTCGAGATAAGGATCTCCTCGCCCGGCGAGGAGGCCCGGCCCCTGGCAATAACCATGCGCACCCCCGGCCATGACTTTGAGTTGGCCGCAGGTTTTGTATTGAGCGAGGGACTCGCCCGGGGATCCCAGGACATCATCTCCATCCGCTACTGCCGCCCCCGGGGTGAAAGCCAGCTTTACAACATCGTCACCGTGGAGTTGGTCGGCCCGTTGCCACCGACCGCCCCGAGGGCCATCTCCAACTCCAGCTGCGGCCTGTGCGGTAAAAGTACCCTTGAAGAACTCGCTTTGTCGCTGGAGCCAGTTCCCGAGGAGCCGGTGATCGCTGCATCGGTGCTGTGCTCTTTGCCCGACCGCCTCCGGAGGGGGCAGAGGGTCTTTGGCCAAACGGGCGGCCTGCATGCGGCGGGGGTCTTCGATGCCTCCGGCAAGCGCTTCCTTGTGCGGGAGGACGTCGGCCGCCACAACGCCATGGACAAGGTGATAGGAGCCTCGCTACTGCGCAACGCCGGGGCCTGGGGCGCCCCCAAGGGGCACCGCCCCCTGGAGTCGGCGGTGGTGATGGTTTCGGGCCGAGTCGGCTTCGAGATAGTCCAGAAGGCCGCAGCGGCCGGCGTTTCGGTGTTGGCGGCCGTCTCGGCCCCGAGTTCGTTGGCCGTCCAGGCGGCAGAGAAGGTCGGGATGACCGTCGCCGGGTTCCTCCGGGACAACCACTTCAACCTCTACTCCAACCCCCAGCGGGTCGACTTGGAGAACTGAGCCAGGCGGGGCCACTGTGGGGCCGGGGCGGTGAGGGCTCAGATCTCCGGCCGTTCCCGCTCCAGGCGGAGCCGGTGAGGCACCTGGAGCAGCCTCAGGCAGGTGACGAGGCCGATTCCGCCGACAAGGTTCCCAAGGGCTGCCCAGCCTGCGGCGAGGACCCAGCGCCCATAACCAAAGCCGGCATGGCCCACATGCAAAGCGGCGAACATGGCGAGAGAGGCCACCACGGTGTGATTGAGGCGACCCGCCCCTAGGAGGAATCCCGCCATCTCCGCCGCCACCACCCGGGCAAAAATCGACTCACTGCTCTGTTGCATCCAGGTCATGAGGGTTATCACGACCCCACCCAGCACCGCCAGAGAGAATGCTCGACCGCCGAGGCCGATGGAAACTGCATAGTACCGGCCTACCTGCAGCGCCGAAGAGGAGAGACTCGGGAGTCCTGTCACTATCAGATAGGTGATCACCCACCCGCTTGCGAGGTTCGCCACCAGCGTTACGCTCCACAGCCGGACCAGGGACGACACCTTTGCCTTTTTGGCAATCACGGCACCGACGGGAAGCAGGAATCCCTCGGTGAAAAGCTCACTCCTCGCCAGGGCCAAGGCGATGAATCCGATCCCAAAGGCCAGCCCGCCCAAAAGAGCACTGTGGGTAGCCGCCTCGGTGATCAGCAGCGCCAACACGCCGATCCCGATGTCGATCCCACCCACCAGGCCGGTAGCGACCAGGACCACAGGTCCTCTCCGGAGTCGGCGACGGCCCTCCTCCACGCTGCGCCGGAATGCGCTTTCGGGAGTGAGGTCCTCCGTTTCGGGTTGATCCTCCTCCGAAGGCCGCACCGCACCGGCCAAGTCATCTTTCTCCCGGAGATCAACTGAATCATGCTGCGCCATCCAACCCTCCAGTCGCAATCGGCTCGTGACCCGGCCCGCGGGCGTGTGTGGCCAGATGGGTCATCTGAGAACTGTGCCCCGCTTGGGGGCCTGAGTATCACAAATCAGACAGAAACTCGTACTGCAGCAGAAAATCCTGCGGCCGCTGCCAGCCCAAACACCTGCAGCAGAGTTCCGACTGAACGGGGCCGGAAAGAGGCTGAAAAACGCCATGGCCGACATCGCATCTGGCCACTGGGTTCCTGCTCCTCATCTTCAGCGCCGCGTTGCTGAGCCTTCGGCCGCGAGTTGCTGCCCTAGAGCCGATTCCACAACTTCTTTGGCGGCGGCTTTGGCGGCTTCTTTGACGGCCCGGCTACCAAATACTGCTTGGGCGCTACTTCTTGTTCGCGACCGGCGGCCACTGGTCGTTCGACATCCCCGGGGCGCTCTGGCGCAACCACCGCCAGGCCAGGTAGGGGCCTCCCGTGAACGCCGCAGCCGCCAGCGCCTTGAAGAGCAACCTGAAGAGGAATCTCAACATGACCCCACGCTACCCCGCCAAGCCAGCACCCAGGTCGACTTGACCGGAGGCCAAAGATGCGAGAATATTTCTTCATGCGCGCTGGCATTCTTCTCGGGCTGGGCCTCCTCCTTACCTAGGCGGGCATTTCACCATGCCCGCCTTGCCTCCTGCTTCGCAGGAGGCTTTTTTTTGCCCCGGACCCGTTGGACTGCAGCACGGACGAAAGGACAGACCGAATCATGTCAGAGCGATTGGTCATATTCGACACCACCCTGCGAGATGGCGAGCAGTCGCCGGGGATATCCCTTGATGCCAAGGAGAAGTTGGAGATCGCCGAGCAGTTGGCCCGGCTTGGCGTCGACTACATAGAGGCCGGATTTCCCGTCGCAAGCCAGGGTGACTTCGAAGCCGTACGGAGCATTGCCAGAACCGTTTCTGGACCGGCAATAGCGGGACTTTCCCGGGCCAATCGAGGCGACGTGGACCGCTGCTGGGAGGCCCTTTGCGACGCCGATCGCGCACGTATCCACGTCTTTATCTCCACCAGCCCGAGCCACATGGAGCACATGCTCCACATGGATGAGGCCCAGGTGATCGAGGCCACCCGCTCCTCGGTGGCCCGGGCGCGTGAACACACCCCAGATGTGGAGTTCAGCCCCCAGGACGCCACCCGCACGCCAATGGAGTTCATGCTGGAGGTACTCTCTGCCGCGGTAGAGGCGGGTGCCACCACACTGAACATCCCCGATACCGTCGGCTACGGCATCCCCTGGGATTTCGGGGCCCTCATCCAGTATGTAAGGGCCCAGGTGCCGGGCGACTATGTAATCTCCACCCACTGCCACAATGACCTCGGCCTTGCCACCGCCAACAGCCTCGCAGGCGTCAAGGCCGGGGCGAGGCAGGTGGAGGTGTGCGTGAATGGCCTGGGCGAGCGCGCCGGCAATGCCGCCCTGGAGGAGGTGGTCATGGCAATCGCCATCCGCCAGGACCAGTTCGAGGGCGTCGAGACCGCCGTAAGGACCGAGGAGTTGGCACGCACCTCGAGGCTGGTCGCTCGGCTCACCGGATATCCCGTTCAGTACAACAAAGCGGTGGTGGGCCGCAATGCCTTTGCACATGAGTCAGGCATCCACCAACATGGCGTGCTCACCGAGAGAAGCACCTATGAGATCATCGACGCGGTGTCGGTGGGCCAAAAGGGGAGCCAGATCGTGCTCGGCAAGCACTCCGGGCGGCACGCCTTCTCCGACACCCTTGCCAAGATGGGCTACGTCCTTGCTCCCGAGGCCCTCAACTCCGCCTTTGTTCGCTTCAAGGAACTGGCCGACCGCAAAGTCGCCATCACTGAGGCGGACCTGGAGGCAATCGTGGGGGAGGAGGTAGGCGACGCTGGCGAAGAGGACTTCGCCCTGGAGGCACTCGAGGTGGTGGGCGGCACGGTGGGCGTTCCCAAGGCAAGGGTCGTGATCTCCCACAAGGGGGACAAGGCCGACGCCACCTCCGAGGGTGACGGCATGATCGATGCCGCATGCAATGCCATCCGCCAGGCCACCAAGACCGACGCAACACTGGTCGGCTTTAACGTCTCCTCGGTGACCGGAGGCGTGGACGCCCTGGGCGACGTGGTAATCCAGCTAGAACAGGACGGCTTGCGGGTCTCGGGCAGGGGAGTGTCGACCGACGTAGTAGAGGCCTCCGCCCGGGCCTATCTGAGCGCAGTCAACCGCATCGACCGTGCCCGCCGGCGCCATGGCGAGGCCACCCCGTAGAGCATCAAACCCGGCTCGCTCGGGGCCGCAGAAGGACTCGACTGGCACCTATCGTGGTATCGATGTCCCACGACGAAGGCCGCTTCATTGCAAAGCCGGCTTAGTCAAACCGACAGGGTAGTACCGGTCCTTTTGTTGGGGCTGTCCTTCGTTTGGGGGACGAGCTTTTTACTCATCAAGATCGCCGATGCAGCGATGTCGCCCTCCTGGGTGGCATCGCTGCGTCTGGCGCTGGGTGCCATCTTCGTCTGGGCAGTCGCCCTCGCCAGGCGGGAGCGGGTGGTTTTCACACCTGGCCGTTGGGCTCATATGGCTCTTCTGGCCTTTTTTGCCACCGCAGGCCCCTTCATCCTGCTGGCATGGGCGGAAACCAAGGTCCCGTCCGGCGTTGCAGGCGTGATAAACGCCACCACGCCATTGTGGACGATGGCTCTGGCCGCAGCCTTGCTCCCCGCAGAGCGTTTGAGCGGTGGCGGAGTGGCCTGGATGACGGGTGCATTTATCGGGGTCGTGGGAATCCTCTCCCCCTGGTCCTCCTCTGCCGCCTCGCTCTGGGGGGATGTCGCATGCCTGGTGGCTGCGTTCAGCTATGCGATCGGCTTTGTCTACACAAAAGTCGTGGTGCAGCCCTGGGGAGTGCCGGCGACCTCCCTCACCGCCGTTCAGCTCAGCTTGGCCACCCTGGAGGCTGGGGTGGCGATACCACTGGTCGGTGCAAGGTTCTCGGTTGCGCCTGGCCCACTGGCGGCGCTGTTGGTCCTGGGCGCCATAAACACCGGTGCGGCCTTCATCGCCTATCACATGGTGGTACGCCGGGCGGGTGCAACCCGCTCCTCGACCGTCACCTACCTTTCCCCTGTGGTTGCTTTGATCCTGGGGGTGACGCTACGGGGGGAGCACCTTGGCTGGAGTGCATATCTGGGCAGCGCAGTGCTGCTGATATGCCTGGCCGGAGCGGGAGGACACCTGGGCATACCCAAGCGACCCGCAGTGCAACTCAGGGGAGGGGGAGAACAAGACCCGCTTCCAACAACTGATCGATATGAAGTGAGTGATCCATAGCTGCCACGTCACCGGCCGCCACGTCACCAACCGTCTCGTCACTGCAGCGGGAGGGCCTGGACCGAGATCACCGCACCAACGGGGGATTCACAAAGGGTTCGAGCCAAGCTCGGGTGCAAGTGGTCGATCGTCACCGATGCAAACGGCGTCCCCCTTTGCCAGGGACGTCGCCGGGGAGAGCCGCAACGACGCGGCTAGGACTCCCGAGCCACGCCCGACGCGTCCGCGCTGGGCTATGTGTCTTTTAGGCCAACGCTCCTAGGAGACCCTGGAGGAGGGCAGCCACGAGGGCCTGGTGGCCTCGAAGGCTGCGATGGCGGCAGCGTCGCGGAGGGTGACGGCAATGTCGTCCAGGCCGGCCAGGAGCCGCTCGCGTGCCTGGGGATCGAGGTGGAACGGCCCCGAAATGCCGGCGGAGGGGATCGACACCACCAGGGATTCGACGTCCACGGTGACCTCACTGGAGGGATCTGCCAACACCGCTGCCATTACAGCGGCGCCCAGTTCAGGCGCCACCTGAGCGGGCACCAACCCCGAACGGATCGAGTTGTTGCGGAAGATGTCCCCAAACCGGGGAGCGATGACAGCCCTGAAGCCGTAGTCGACCAGTGCCCATACGGCATGTTCCCTCGAGGAGCCCACCCCAAAGTTTGCCCCTGCGACAAGCACCGACGCCCCTGCGTAGCGCTCGTCGTTGAGGACGAAGCCTGGGTCTTGTCTCCATGCAGAAAAAAGCCCCTGGCCAAACCCGCTCCGTTCCACGCGCTTGAGCCAATGGGCGGGGATTATCTGGTCGGTGTCAACATCACTGCGGTCCAGGGGTAGCCCGCGTCCCTGAAGCATCCGAACGGCTTGCATCAGCCAACCTCCTTGGGAGAAGCAAAACGGCCAGCGATCGCAGTTGCCGCGGCGACCGCTGGCGACACCAGATGGGTGCGCCCGCCCGGGCCCTGGCGGCCTTCGAAGTTCCGGTTCGAAGTGGAGGCGCAACGCTGGCCCGGCTCCAACTTGTCGGGATTCATTGCCAGGCACATCGAGCATCCCGGATTCCGCCACTCAAAGCCTGCCTTGCGAAACACGACGTCAAGCCCCTCCGCCTCGGCCTGCTCTTTCACCGCAACCGACCCTGGGACCACCAGAGCCTGAACGCCGGGGGATACCGACCTGCCTTCCGCTACGGCCGCCGCCGCCCGCAAATCCTCGATCCGGGAGTTGGTGCATGAACCGATGAATACGACATCCACCCCGATGGCGGAAAATGGGGTGTTCGGCTCCAGCCCCATGTAGGCGAGGGCCCTGCGGGCAGCGTCGCGGGCGGGCCCCTGAGGGAGGGACTCGGGATCGGGAATCACCCCGTCGATGGGTGCCACCTGGGAGGGATTGGTGCCCCATGTCACCTGGGGAGAGATTTCAGAGGCATCCAGGACCACGACCTTGTCGAAGACTGCGTCCTCGTCGGTGCTCAGCTGAGACCAGTCCGCCAACGCGGCCGCCCATGCCGAACCAGAGGGTGCATGCGGACGACCCTTCAAATAGGAGAGGGTGACCTCGTCCGGTGCGATGAGACCCGCCTTGGCTCCCGCCTCGATAGTCATGTTGCAAAGCGTCATCCTGCCCTCCATGGACAGCGAACGCACGGCCTCTCCCCGGTACTCGATGACGTGTCCGATGCCGCCGCCGGTGCCGATGGCGCCGATCACGGCCAGGGCAACGTCTTTCGCCGTTACCCCCCCGGCCAGAGGCCCGGCGATCTCGACGGCCATGGTCTGTGGCCGTCTCTGCGGGAGGGTCTGGGTGGCGAGGACGTGTTCAACCTCGGAGGTCCCGATGCCAAAAGCCAGCGCCCCGAATGCGCCATGGGTGGAGGTGTGGCTGTCTCCGCACACCACGGTCATGCCGGGCTGGGTGAGGCCGAGTTCGGGACCGATCACATGCACGATGCCCTGGCGCCCGTTCCCCATGGGGTAGCAGGTGATGCCCTCGGCTTCACAGTTCTGGCTCAAAAGCTGCAACTGGCGGGCCGAGATGGGGTCCATTGTTCCGCCGGAGCCGATCTCGGTGGGGACGTTGTGGTCCGCGGTCGCCACGGTCAAATTGGGGCGGCGGACCGTCCTGCCCGACAGGCGCAATCCCTCGAAAGCCTGCGGCGAAGTCACCTCATGAACTAGGTGCAAGTCCACATAGAGCAGGTCTTCGCCCTCTCCGGCCTTTACGACGTGACGTTCCCACACCTTTTCCGCAAGGGTCTTTCCAGCCATCTCCACAGATCCGATCTCGAGACCTAACCCAGCGCACCAGGGCTCCAGGCGATTGAGCCAAACTACCAGGCTGGGGTTGGCATCAAACCAATGCCTGGCTCCCCGCCACACTCGCACAGGCCTGGGTGAGGACCCCTGAGAAGGCCGAAGGCCGATCCAGGCAGACAGAGTGGCCGCCATCCAGTTCGAAAACCTCTACGAGGGCCTTTAGGGATCCAAAAAGCTCTTTTTGAGCGGCGGGGGGGACCACCTTGTCCTGGATGGTAAACACCCCGGCGGCAGGAAGCCCGACATCTTGTAGCCAGCTTCGTGAGTCGAAGGACCGCAGGGCTGCGGCGGCTCCCAAAAGGGAGGAAATGCTGGCCGATGCGATCTCTTCTCTAACCCCTTGATCCAGCCTCTCGGCGCGAGCGGACAGAAGCCATTCCCATATGCCCCGACTAACGGCATCCGGCAACCCAGCTGCGCCAACGGAGAGGCCGTGGATGGCGAGGCGCTGGAGATGAATGGAGATGGTGGATGGGAAAAAGCGTGCCCCGGTTGCACACAGGACCAGGCCAGAGACAGCCGAGGGGTAATCACGGGCCAACAGCTGCGCGACGGCTCCGCCCATCGAATAACCGGCGACCACTGCGGGCCCGGTCGGGACGAGGCCACTGGATGCCGCCTGCCGAAGCAGGGCTGCCACGTCCTTTGCCAAATCAGCCAGGGTGAAAGGAACGCTCCCGCGCCTGGTTGCCCCATGGCCGGCAAGATCGGGGGCCAGCACCGTGAAGCTCTGAGACAGCTCCTGGTATGCCCCAGCCCAGTTCAGATCCGCCGTTGCGGTCCAGCCATGGAGCAGGACCACCGCCTGAGACCCCGGCGGCCCGGGAATCAGCCGGACGCGGAACCGCCCCCTGGGGCAGTCGAGTTGCATGCGCTCCCCGAAGCCCGATGCGGACAACACGCGCGGAACGGAACCGGTCCTAGGAGCCGACCCGCACCACCTCTACCTGCAGCATTCCTCCCGGCGCCTCATACTCGACGGTGACTCCGGCAGCCTTGCCGAGCAATGCCCTACCCAGCGGGGAGCCGGGGGAGATCACGTCCACGCCATCGCGCTTCTCTTCGATCGATCCAACCAGGTACTCCTCCACATCCGACTCTCCCTGGTAGCGAAGGCCCACCACGGAACCAACCCCCACGGTTCCGTCGGCAGAGGCTTCGCCCTCTGCAACCTTGGCGCTTGAGAGAATGAACTGCAGCTCCCTGATGCGGGCCTCCATCTTGCCCTGGGAGTCCTTGGCGGCGTGGTAGTCGCCGTTCTCCGACAGGTCACCCAGAGCCCGAGCCGTCTCGATCGCATGCGCGATCTCCACGCGCCCTCGGGTAGTGAGGTCTTCCAGCTCAGCTTGTAGCCGCTCGAAGGCATGCCGTGACAGGATGGTTTCGCTCATCAGAAACAGGGTAGCCATCGTGACAACAGCCGGCTTTCGTAGCACCGGGCTGACCTGCCATCTACTGGGCCAAAACTGCTGGCTCGTTACGGGAGGGCGATAACCTCGGTCGGGCATGACTCAACTTGGAACAACCCAGCCCCGCCCGCATCGGGTTGCTTTGATCGGGGGAGACGGCATCGGCCCGGAAGTGACCGATCAGGCCCTCCGGGCCGTCCAAAGTACCGGGGTGGAACTGGAGACCGAAAGCTTCGAACTGGGGGCGGCGGCATACCTCACATCGGGCGAGGTGCTCTCCGATCAAACCCTGGCGCGCCTCAGGGACTTCGACGCCATTCTTCTTGGCGCAATCGGGCCGCCCATCGGTTCCCAAGAGGTGCCGGCGGGTCTGTTGGAACGAGGCCTGCTCTTACGGCTGCGCTTCGAACTCGACCTATATGTGAACCTCCGGCCGTTTGCCACGCCACTGGGCGCTCCCGCCCCGGCCAGGGCCGGATTGGACCTGGTGGTGGTGAGGGAGAACACCGAGGGCCCCTACGCGGGTGAGGGCGGCGTCCTGCGCCGGGGGACCGCCGCGGAAATAGCAACGCAGGGGTCCGTGAACACCTACATGGGCGTCGAGCGTTGCATCCGGTTCGCATTCGAACTTGCACAGCGACGCTCCATATCCCGGGTAACCCTCGTGCACAAGACCAACGTGCTCACCTTTGCCGGGGATCTCTGGGCCCGGACCTTTGCAGCACTGGCCGCCTCCTACCCCGGCATAGAAGCCGACTATCTCCACGTTGACGCGGCCTGTATCCATCTAGTGGAACACCCAGAACGCTTTGGGGTCATAGTCACCGACAATCTCTTCGGGGACATCCTGACGGACTTGGCAGGCGCCCTTTCGGGTGGGATCGGCCTCGCCGCGTCGGCGAACCTCAATCCCGCCAGGACCGGTCCGTCGTTGTTCGAGCCGGTTCACGGCGCCGCCCACGACATCGCAGGGACTGGAACAGCCAACCCCTTGGCAGCGATCCGCTCTGCTGCGATGATGCTTGAACACCTGGGAGAACCAGAGGCGGCCGCCCGACTTGAGGCGGCCGTGACCGAGGTTTCTGGCATGCACTCTTTGTCGCAATCGGGCACCGCCGCCATTGGCGATGCCGTCGTCGAACTGGTGGCCAAAGCCGCTGGGCCGGAGCATTCTGGGCACGGCAGCGATTCAACACCTCAAGGAAGGATCGGTTAGCAATGCCCATCACCCCCACACCGAAGATCTGGATGGACGGCCAAATGGTCAATTGGGAAGAGGCCAAGATCCACGTCCTCACCCACTCTCTCCACTACGGCATGGGGGTATTCGAGGGAGTAAGGGCATACCCGACTCCAGATGGGCCAGCGATCTTCCGCCTCGAAGACCACATCTCCCGGCTGCTGCGATCTGCCAAGATCTACATGCTGGATGTGCCCTTCTCCTCTGCCGAACTCGTCGATGCGACCGCCGATGTCGTGCGGAGCGCGGGAGTCGATTCCTGCTACATAAGGCCAATCGTCTATCTCGGATACGGCGAGATGGGTCTCAACCCGCTTCCCTGTGATGTCAAGGTCGCCATTGCCGCCTGGCCGTGGGGCACCTATCTGGGCGAGGAGGCTCTGGCCGGCGGAGTGCGCATGAAGATCAGCTCCTGGCGCCGTCACGACCCCAATGCATTGCCCCCGGCGGCAAAGGGAACCGGCATGTACATCAACTCCTCGCTTGCCAAAGTCGAGGCACTGAAAGCCGGCTACGACGAGGCCATTCTCCTCTCCCCTCAGGGGTATGTGAGCGAGTGCACCGGCGAGAACCTCTTTGTGGTGAACAACGGCAGGCTTCTGACCCCACCGGTGTCAGCCGGCGCCCTGGAGGGAATCACTCAGTCCACAATCGTCACCCTCGCTGAGGAACTGGGCTATCCCACCGAAACCGCGAACATCCTCCGAAGCGACCTCTACACCGCCGATGAGGCCTTCCTCACCGGGACGGCCGCAGAGGTAGTGCCCATCGCCTCGGTGGACGACCGCACGGTGGGCTCGGGTGCGCGGGGGCCCATCACCAAAGAGCTCCAGGATGCCTACTTCTCCGCGGTGCATGGCAAAACCGATACCCATCCCGAGTGGCTGTTCCATGTCCGTTGACCAACCTCCCCTGCACATCGTCAATACCCAGGGCGAATCGCCGGCGGTAGAGGTATACGACACGACCCTGAGGGACGGCTCCCAACAGGAGGGGCTTTCTCTTTCGGTGGACGACAAGCTCCGGGTCGCAGGCCAGCTGGACCACCTGGGGGTACATTTCATAGAGGGCGGCTGGCCGGGGGCAAACCCCAAAGACGACGAGTTCTTCCGCAGGGCCCGCACCGAGCTTTCGCTCTCCTTCGCCCAGTTGGCCGCCTTCGGAGCCACCCGGCGCCCCAATGCCAAAGCCGAAGAGGACCCCACGCTGGCTCATTTGATCTCGGCGGGCACGGAGTGGGTCTGTATCGTCGCAAAGGCCTGGGACTACCACGTCACCGAGGCGCTGCGCACCACCCTTGACGAAGCTGTCGCCATGGCGGCCGAATCGGTCGCCTTCCTTGTGTCTCAGAAAAAAAGGGTGCTTTTGGATGCAGAGCACTTCTTCGACGGCTACCGGTCCAATCCCGGCTTTGCCCTATCGCTTGTGGATGCGGTGGCCGCGGCGGGAGCCGAGACCCTGGTCCTGTGTGACACCAACGGCGGATCGCTCCCACAGTACGTCCACGATGTCGTCTCTACGGTCCGCTCCAGGACCAAAGCCAAGCTCGGGGTACACCTGCACAACGACAGCGGCTGTGCGGTGGCGAGTTCCCTGGCGGCTGTGCGTGCCGGAGCCACACACGTCCAGGGCTGCATAAACGGCTACGGGGAGCGCACGGGCAACGCGGACCTTGTCTCGGTGATAGCGGACCTGTCTTTGAAGATGGGTCTTGAGACCATTCCCCGGGACCGCCTGGAGCGGCTTTCCTCGGTCTCTCATCACATCTCCGAGTTGGTGAACGTGGCCCTGTCGCCCCAGCAACCCTACGTGGGGTCCTCGGCCTTCACCCACAAAGCCGGGCTTCACGTCTCAGCCATATCGAAACGGCGCGACGCCTACGAACACATCCCACCCGAGGTAGTGGGCAACGGGGCCCGTGTGGTAGTGAGCGAGCTCGCCGGTCGCTCGACCATCGCGATGAAGGCGGCGGCTCTGGGCGTCTCCCTGGACAACCAGGCGGTGGGGCGGGCGCTGGCTCACCTCAAAGAACTGGAGCATGCCGGCTACCACTTCGAGGTGGCAGACGGCTCCTTGGAGCTTTTGCTGCGCCGCAGCGGTGGCTGGGACC
>JAKAOS010000040.1 GCA_021823165.1 Actinomycetes bacterium
CGATCTCCTTAACATGGCACCATGACCACGAGCAGCCCCAATCCAGCAGCGGGCCAGCGCCCCAGGCTGCTGCATCCTTTCGCTCGCCCCGCCGCGAGGACAGAGGACTTCCTCACCATCGCTTCCGCCTCTGGATCCGAGGTATTCGACTCTTCGGGCAAGCGTTATCTCGATGCCCTCGCCAGCCTCTGGTACTGCGCGATAGGCCATGGTCGGGGCGAGATCGGCGAGGCCGTGGTGTCCCAGATGACACAGCTGGACGCCTTTCACCTGTTCGACCGGTTCACCAACGCTCCCGCGGACGCGCTTGCAGATCGCATCTCTTCTTATGCCCCCATGGATGACGCCAGGGTGTTTTTCACCTCGGGGGGATCAGAAGCGGTGGAGACGGCCATCAAGTTGGCTCGACTGGCCCAGGTGGCGGCGGGGCATCCCGAACGTAGGGTCGTCATAAGCCGCCAGCCCTCCTATCACGGCGTCACCTACGCCGCCATGGCGGCGACGGGACTGCCGCCAAACCGAGAGGGTTTTGGTCCCCTTCCCCCCGAGATCGTCCAGGTTCCCCACGACAGCCTCGAGGCCGCCAGGGCTGCTGTCGCCCAATACGAGGGCCGGGTAGCGGCAATCATCGCCGAGCCCGTGGTCGGCGCCGGTGGCGTCTACCCGCCTGTTGAAGGATATCTGCAGGGTCTGCGGGAGCTTTGTGACCAAGCGGGTGCCCTGCTCATCCTGGACGAGGTGATCTGCGCGTTCGGGCGCATGGGCACATGGTTTGCGGCCGAGCACTTCGGAGTGGTGCCCGATCTGGTCACCTTTGCCAAGGGAGTCACCTCGGGCTACATACCCTTGGGCGGGGTAGTGGTGGGCCCAGCGGTGCACGATCCGTTGGAGGCGGACGAGTCCCTTTATCTCCGGCATGGCAACACCTACTCGGGCCACCCCGTCGCATGCGCGGCCGCCATGGCCAATCTCGACATCATGGAAAGGGAGTCCCTCCTCGACCGGGCCCCGGGCATTGCCGCAGTGCTGGGCAAGGGGCTTGGAACTCTGGTCGATGGCGAGCGGGTCACTTCGGTGCGCGGAGCTCAGGGCGTCTGGGCCCTTGGCCTGGGCGAGGGGGTGGACGCGTCGGCGTTGCGGGAAAAGATGCTCGACCGTGGCGTAATCGCCCGCCCCATTGGCACCTCGACCGTCGCCTTCTGCCCGCCTTTGGTCGTCACCGACACCGAGATGGGCGAAATCGTGGACCGGACCGGAGAAGCAATCTCGGATCTCCCTTAGGGTCCCAGGAAAATCCCCGCCGGCGGTCGGCATTTCGGCTACCGCCCCGCGGGCCCTCTCCACATCCCGCCCGCTACCGCTTTTGCGACCCGGTTCTCTGTGACCCGGTCCAACGTCGCCATCCGCACTCAGGGGATGGCGACGCCTACCTCGGCCAGCCGGGTACCGGAGCGGGGTTCTTTGGTCCCTTGTCGCTGCCACCGCTCCGCTGCGAGAGCCGCTGCAGCATCAGGGTCTCCTCCTCGTCCAGGGGCGCCTTTTCCTCCATGCGGGGCCTCTGGCGTGGGCCACGCCCACCTGCCCGCTCGCGCAGGAGATCGGCATTGCGCTCGGCAAGCTGCAGTTGCTGTTGCAGCTGGGTGCTCTTTTCCTCGGCTTCGTTGCGTTCCGCCCTGGCCCGGGCAAGATCCTTTTCCAGTGCCACGATGGTGCGCTCGAGATTGAGGATGCGGCGTTGGGCTGCACCGGTGGTGGCCGAGGGCCGCTCCGCCTGCACGGGTTGGTCCCCGGGGGGAACAGAGCCCAGGATCTTCCCGAGTGCCCTGAGGAGGCTCACCGCGATTCCGTCGTAGTCCAACTGGCCCTGGTCCGGGACCGCCGGCAGTGCCGGTGGCCGTTCTGGGACCGCGGGAAGCGCCGCCTCAGGCGGGCTCTGATATCCGGGCTGGACCACCTCGCTGCGAATACTCCGCGCGGCTGGGCCGAGCTGAATGGAGTAGGTACGGCGCCCCTTGATGTTCCGTTGTAAAAGGCCAGACTGGTCCATGGCTGCAAGCATTTGGGTAAAGGCGCCTGTCGAGCCCGCAAAGCCCAAGGCATCGCGGAGCCGACGGTTGGCGTGCCCGCTCGCATCGAGGATCGGGCCATTGGTGGCCAGGAAAGTCAGTATCTGTGCACGTGTAAGTGAGGTCACGGGTGTTGTAGAAATGCTGGTGTCTACCACTGGACTCCTTGGCGGCACTTGCCTTCCCGCCGCCAGGCCCAGATTACCGGACCGGACAGACAAAGAGGCGTCACTTGTGCCATGTTATTTCAATGCGATAGTTGTCTTGAAAGGTGCTAGTTAGCAAGTAGCTTTTCTAAAAAGTCCTCCTCTCTGAGAGCGCCAAGAGCGGAACCAGACCGCGCTGCGCGGGAAATCAGTGTTCCTACGAGCACAATTGCAACGTTGATCACGAGCGTCGGTATGCCGATGTAGAGAACGCTGTGATGGCCAAAGATGTTGAAAGAATAAAACGAGGTCTTGAACGCAACCTTTGCGAGCAGATACGTACCCCAGATCAGGCCAACCAACATTCCGAGAAGCGTGGCCCACTTGTCCAGCCATTTGATGAACAGAGCCAGAAATACGGCCGGGAGTGTCTGCACGATCCATACCCCACCAGCGGTCTGGTAGTAGAGCACGTACTTGGTGGGAACCGCCAGGATGAACACGAGGGCGGCGAACTTCACCGCAAGCGATGCGATCTTGGCAACCGTCGCCTCCTGGTTTCGGCCAGATCCCGGCCTCAGCAGGTCATGCCAGAGGTTTCGGCTGAAGAGGTTCGCTGCGGCTATCGACATCACCGAGGCTGGCACCAGGGCCCCGATCGAGATGGCGGCCAGCGCCATGCCGGCGACCGGAGCGGGGAACATCTGCTGGAACAGAGCCGGGGCCGCAGCATTTGCGCCGTAGGCCTTCGGGACGTGCACATGGGCGGCTATTGCCATGTATCCCAGAAGTGCTATCAGCCCCAGAACCACGGAGTAGATGGGAAGCAGAGCCATGTTTCGCTTCACTATGTCTTTGGACCGCGCCCCAAGAGATCCGTTGATGGAGTGCGGGTAAAGAAATAGGGCTAGAGCGGAGCCGATGGCAAGGCTTGAGTAGGCACTGAAGAACTTGGGTGGGAGCCCAACGTACTTCTTTGGCACGGAGTTAAAGATGTGATTGAACCCGCCGAGATGAGAGGGAACGATAATGACTGCGAGAATCACTGTGATGAATATCAATAGGTCTTTTACGACAGCGATGAGCACCGGTGCACGCAGACCGCTTACGTATGTGAAGGCAGCGAGAGCCACGAAAGCGATCGTGAGTGCGAGGTGCACGGGAATGCCCATCTCCCCGATGGAAACCTCGATGCCGTAGATTTGTAATGCAACGTAGGGAATGGTCGCGAGGATTCCGGTGATCGCGACTGTAACGGCAAGTGATTTACTTTGGAAACGGTCCTTGACGAAATCGGCGGCCGTTACGTATCCCTTGTTTCGAGCTACCTGCCAAAGCACCGGGATGAAAAAGAAGGCGATGGGGAAGACCAGCACCGTGTAGGGCACCGCAAAGAAGCCAAGGGCACCCTTGCCGAAGACGAGGCCGGGCACGGCCACGAAGGTGTAGGCGGTGTAGAGATCGCCTCCAAGCAGGAACCAGGTGAGGAAGGTGCCCAGGCGCCGGCCCGCCAGACCCCACTCCTCCAGGCCGCTCAGATCGGAGCGCTTCCAACGGCTTGCTACGAATCCAAGGGCGGTAATCCCACCGGTAAGGACAAAGAAGACAATGAACTCAGCGGGGCTTGCGGTCATCGGCTGGTCCCATTTGAGTTGGTTCTGGTGGCACTCCAGGTGATTGCCAAGAGGCCGGCCACCAGGATTGCCCAGGCCAGTTGGTACCAGAAAAAGAAGGGTATCCCTCCAAGGGTCGGGGCATTCCGGGCATAGAGAGCCGGGTCGACCAGAGCGATGAACGGCAACAGCAACAGCCAGTAGGTCCAACTCTTTTTTGTGCCCATGGGACTCCCTTCTCGCATTGCGGCCGCAGAAGGTTATAGCGGTATGTGCGTCAGCAACAGTTTTACTGGAGAAAAATTAACTTTCCGCCATCGCTTCCGCTGTACTTTTTATGTTACCACGATGAGTGACAGCCAGGGACATATTAAGCAGCACACGGAGTGAGGGTGCCGACGGCCACTGTGAGTTCGGTGGCTGGTTGCGGCAGATCCCGCCAAGGCTTGGGGTGCTGGAGAGCCAGGGCGTGGTTCAGCCCAAATATGCCAGGTGGCCCAGGCCGATGGCCGTCATGGCCTGCTGCAGGCTGGTGGTCACCGTAATGAGACGGTTCATTACGAGAAGAACCCCGAAAGCTGCCATCACCGTCGAAGAGGTTGCAGTAATGGCTGTGAAGTGCCGCTTTACCCAACCGAACAGGGTTGCCAACTTTCCGGCCGCCAGTCCGGCCGCCAGGAAACACAAGCCGAGCCCGGCTGTGTAGGAGGCAAGCAGGCTCGCGCCCTGAAAGGTATTGGTCGAGGTGCTTGCAAGAGCCAAAAGAGACGCCAGCACCGGCCCGATGCAGGGGGTCCAGCCAAACGCGAAGGCGGCACCGGCGATCGGAGCGGCCATGTTTCCATAACGGCGGGGGCTTATGTGGAAGCGGCGTTCTCGCTGCAGGCCCGGGAGGCGCCCGAGGGCCGAGAGAAGCATGAAGGCCGCCATTGCGATGATGACAACGCCCGAGAGCCGGGTGAGGAGGGTCCTTTGGTCGAACAGTGCTCTTCCCACCACCGTGGCGCTCAGGCCCAAAAGCACGAACACGGTCCCGAAACCGGCCACGAATAGTGCCGTGTCCCACGCGATGCGCTTGGCGTTGCCTTTGGCCCCGCTTTGCACCTCGGCCACCTCCAGCCCGGTGACAATCGATAAGTAGGCCGGAACCAGGGGGAGCACGCAGGGCGACAGGAAGGAAACTATGCCCCCGCCAAAGGCGACAAGATAGGCAACCAGCACGGCTCCAACATAGCTTGACGCCCCCGGACTCAGAAGCCAGCCATGGGTGGGTGAGAACCCAAACCATGGCTTAGCCCACCACCCTGGGCGAAACATAGTGCGGGGTCCCTACAGGACCGGACCCTCGATAGAGGCTTAGACTGAAACCGTGACTACGACTGCACCGGCGGAAGCCTCGAGCGACCGTGTGCTTACGGTCCCCAACCTGGTTTCCGCGACGCGCCTGGCGATGGCTCCAGGGGTCGCCTGGCTCGTCCTGAGGAAGCAGCGGTATGCCGAGGCGGCCGTGATGCTTGGTCTTGTGGGGTCAACGGACTGGGTCGATGGTTACCTGGCTCGTCGCCTGGGGCAGGTGTCGGCCATCGGCAAGGTGTTGGATCCAGCGGTGGACCGGATAGTGATCAGCACCGCAGTGCTTTCGGCCCTCTCCAGTGGCCGGCTTCCGCGCTGGCTCGGGGCTGCGATTCTCTCCCGAGAGCTTTTCGTTTCGGGAGGCGGGGTGTTCTTGGCCCGTAGTCATCACAGGAGGCTGGATGTCGTCCGCCACGGCAAGGTGGGCACGTTTCTGCTCATGACAGCGCTCCCGCTCTTCCTCATGGTTGACCCGGATCGTTCCCGTTGGCAGAGGCTACGCAAATTTGCATGGGCAAGTGCCTTTGTGGGGGCGATAAGCAGCTGGTTGGCGGCGGGTGATTACATACGCGCCGCAAGAGCCGCCCTTGACGAGGCCCAAACTGAGAGGACGGAATGAAGGCTGTCATCATGGCTGGTGGAGAGGGGACCCGCCTGCGGCCTCTCACCTCAAACCAGCCCAAACCAATGATCCCCATGGCCAACCGGCCAATGATGGAGCACATCGTAGGGTTGCTGAGCCGGCACGGGATCACTGAGATCGTGGTGACGGTGGCCTTTTTGGCCGATGCGGTTCGCAACTACTTCGGGGATGGCTCCGAGTTCGGGGTGAACATCTCCTATGCCACCGAGCAGTCTCCCCTCGGGACCGCGGGCTCGGTGCTGAACGCCAGGGAGGAGTTGACCGAGCGCTTCTTGGTGATCTCGGGCGACGTGGTCACAGACGTCGACCTCTCGGCTTTGCTCAGCTTCCATGAAGAGAAGTCCGCGATGGCCACTATCGCTCTGAAGTCGATGGAGAATCCCCTCGAGTTCGGGATTGTCATCACCAATCCCGACGGATCGGTGGAGCGCTTTTTGGAAAAGCCCACATGGGGCCAGGTCTTCTCCGACACCGTGAACACCGGTATCTATGTGCTGGAGCCCGAGGTCTTCGACTTCATTCCCGGGGGCCGTCCGGTTGACTTCTCCTCCGAGGTCTTCCCCGCTTTGCTGGAGGCGGGCAAGGGTGTCTATGGCTGCACGGTCGAGGGCTACTGGGAGGATGTCGGGACACTCGGCGCCTACTTGTCGGCCCACACCGATGTCTTGGATGCCAAGGTGTCTTTGGATATCCCCGGATTCAGGCTGCGTGAGGGCATGTGGATGGGTGAAGGGGTGGAGATTGACCCATCTGCTGTCATAGAGGGCCCAGCGGTGCTTGGCGACTACTGCCGGATCGGCCCCCATGTGCGCCTCGGGAGTCACACGGTGCTTGGTGCAAACGTCAGGGTCGGGGCGGATGCATCTCTTGAGCGGGTTGTTGTCCATGACAACTGCCTGGTCGGTCCCGCGGTGTCCCTGAGGGGATGTGTGATTGGGCGCTCATCCGATCTTCGTAGAGGAGTTCACTGCGAAGAGGGAGCCGTAGTAGGGGACCGTTGCAGGATAGGTGCGCACGCCATGGTGGGGCCGGGCGTCAAGATATATCCCTCCAAGACGGTCGAGGACGGGGCGGTGGTCAACTCCTCGATCATCTGGGAAGGCCGTGCGGCCCGCAGCCTCTTCGGCCGCCAGGGGGTCTCCGGACTGGCCAACGTCGACATCGGCCCCGAGCTCGCGGTCCGGCTGTCGATGGCATATGCGGCAACTCTCCCGAGGGGCTCCAGGGTGGTGACCTCCCGAGACACGAGCCGCGCCGCCCGGGTGCTCAAGCGGGCCATCATGGTTGGGCTGAACACCTCGGCGATCAATGTTGAGGACCTCGAGGCAGCCTCAACCCCAGCTACACGGTTTGCCGTGCGCACGACCCGGGCCCAGGGCGGCGTGACGGTGCGCCTGGCCTCCGACGATCCCCAGTCGGTGGTTATCCGCTTCTTCGATGAGGATGGCGTAGACATAGACCAGGCCTTCGAGCGCAAGATCGAGAGGCTGCTCGGCAGGGAGGAGTTCCGGAGGGCCCTTGCCGGCGAGATCGGCGACCTGGAGTTTCCTGCCAGGGCCCTGGAGCGGTATACGCATGCCCTGACCAGCTATGTGGATATCTCCTCTCTGCGTGCTGCACGCTTCAAACTGGTCGTGGACTACGCGTATGGGACAGCCAGTTTCGTGATGCCAAACATCTTGTCGAAGTTGAGCACCGACGTGCTGGCTGTGAACCCTTACGCGGCCACCGCCCAGGCGATCTCTTTCGACCTCGATGCGCATGCGACAAGGGTTGCGGAACTGGTCCGTTCCTCCGGGGCTCATCTCGGGGTGGTGATAGAGCCCGGTGGGGAGCTTTTGAAGGTCATCGACGATACGGGACGGATCCTCTCCAATGATCAGCTTTCGCTGGCCATGCTCAGCCTGTTGCTCCCGATGGGGGAGACCTCCCGCGTGGGACTTCCGGTTTCCTCGCCACTGGCTGCCCAGCGCCTTTGCGAGCAGGCCGGAGCCGAGGTGGTCTGGACCAAGACGGCGACCGCCCATCTGATGGAACTGGCGGCATCTGCGAGGATCGACTTCGGGATCGGCATCGACGGCGGCTACGTGTTCCCCGAGTTCCTCCCGGCGTTCGATGCGACAGCAACCCTGGCAAAGCTGCTTTCTCTTTTGGCCGAGAGCGGGCTGAGGTTGTCCAAAGTCGTTGACGGGGAGGCTCCCGTCCACATCCTTCACCGGCGAATCCCTACTCCGTGGGAGGCAAAGGGGCATCTCATGCGCTCGGTGGTCGAGGCATCCCACGGCTCGGAGTTGCTCTTGGTCGACGGAGTGAAGGTGCTGGAGGAGGGGGGATGGGTGCTGGTGCTGCCCGATCCCGAGGAGCCCTTCACTGATCTGTGGGTCGAGGGCGGCAGCGAAGACGATGCCCAGGAACGCGCCACGCGGTGGGAGAGGATGCTGGACCACACGACATCCTCCTCCTCGGGCTTTGGCCAGCAATGAAGCCTGCTGAGCCCAAGAAATGCGCCTTCAGGGGTCCCTGGTGCCCAACTAAGTGCTTTTCGGGGGAGACACAAGCTTGAAGTTCAGGTATCGTGCCCGCCCATGAACGTTCCCGAAGACCTTCGCTACAGCTCGGATCACGAATGGGTAAAGCCGGAGGGGGAGACGGTGCGGATCGGCATCACCGACTATGCCCAGGACGCGCTCGGAGACATCGTTTTTGTCCAGCTTCCGGAGCCATGCATCACCGTCGCGGCATCTGACCCCTTGGGAGAGGTCGAGTCTACTAAGTCTGTTTCAGACATCTATGCTCCGATTTCCGGTAGGGTGGTCGAGGTAAACGCTGCGCTGGCGGATTCCCCCGAAACCCTCAATGGCGACCCCTACGGAGCGGGCTGGATCTGTGTCATCGAGCCGACCGACGCCTCCGACATGGCGGCCCTGATGGACGCAACGGCGTACACGGAGCTGATTTCGAGCTGAGGTTTAGGTGGTTCGCTGGCGGCAGTGCTGGTAGAAACGGGGATGGGCGTCGTCTAGGGTCTCGGGTTCAACTCGAGGGATACGGGGACCACTGTGTTCTGTAACAACTGCGGGCATCGCAATCCGGTCGGTGCAAACTTCTGCTCCTCCTGTGGGGCACCGCTAACGGGTGCCATGGAGTCCACCACCGTGACCTTTCTCCCGCTGGAAGGTTCGGCGGAAGCGGGGGAGGAGGAGGTTTCGGTTACCGTCCCCGAACTGCCCTTCGGCATCGGGGTTCTGCTGGTGAGGAGGGGTCCCGACGCGGGTGTGCGCTATCCCCTCGAAAGCGATGTAACCCGTGCGGGCCGCCACCCCGAAAGCGACATCTTCCTAGACGACATCACCGTCTCCCGCCGCCATGCCGAGTTCCTCCGCACCGCCGAGGGCTACACCGTTAGAGACGTCGGTTCGCTGAATGGGACCTACCTCAACCGGGAGCGCATTGAAGAGGCCAAGCTCGCCCCGGGCGACGAGGTCCAGATCGGGAAGTTCAAGTTGCTTTTTGTCGTCGGTTCGTCGGAGGGGTAGAACAATGGCGGATAGGGAGTATCTTTCAATCGGCGACGTGCTTGCGTTGCTCAAAGTCGAGTTCTCCGACGTCACCATCTCCAAGATCCGATTCCTGGAGAGCCAGGGTCTGGTGCAACCGGAACGGACCCCCTCGGGCTACCGGAAGTTCTTCGGACCCGACGTCGCAAGGCTCCGATGGGTGCTCCGTCAGCAGCGAGAGAACTTCCTCCCCCTCAAGGTCATAAAGGAGCGGCTCGAGGAGGGCCTGACCATTGGCCCCAACGGTGAGGAGCTGGACGCCCCGGCACCGGCGGAGCCTGAGATGTCAGAGGCTGCCGAGCTGTTATCCAACGGCGTTGTGCATCCGGGGAGTGACCCAACTCCCACCTTGGCCTTCGACGATGGCCTGGAACCCAGTGGCGGCAAGGAGGCCAGGGAGGCCAAGGAAGGGGATCGGGTAACGCTTTTGGAAGCCAGTGCGGATCCCGATGCGCCCGTTGTCGCCGAAGGGGCGCCCAGGCTCAGCCGCAGGGAGCTTGCCCGGGCGGTCGGACTCACCGAGAAGGACATCGACACCCTGGAGCAGTATGGCCTCATCCACAGCGAGGAGGCCCAAGGCGTTCGCACCTATGGCCCCGAGGCTCGAACGGTGGCGGGACTAGCGGTTCGCTTCGGCCGATACGGCCTGGAAGCCCGTCATTTGCGCGCCTACCGCAGTGCGGTGGACAGGGAGGTCAACCTCTACGGCCAGGCGGTGAGTTCGCTGCTCAAGATGCGCAACCCCCAGGCTCGTAGTGCCGCGGAGGAGTCCCTGGCGGAACTGACCCGCCTCGGTGGCCAACTTCGCTCGACCCTGCTTGCCGAGGCAATCGAAGAGCTGCGCCGGGCCTGACTCTGGAGCAAACCACCCCCCGCGGGGCGCCAGAGGCCCCTGGGAGGTACTAAGTTTCAGTACGTGGCGGAAGTTGAGCTTCAAGCCGTAAGGGTCGACGTGCAGTCCAATACGCCGGTCGTCTTGCTCCAGGAGATCGGGGGAGCACGTCGGACCCTGCCAATTTTCATCGGCACCTCCGAGGCGACTGCAATCGCGTATGCCCTCCAAGGGGTGGAGACTCCCCGGCCCATGACTCATGACCTCATGAGGGACATGCTGTCGGCACTGGGGGCGACTTTGGACAGGGTCGTGGTCACCGAACTCGTTGCCCGCACCTACTACGCGGAGCTGCATATGACCCTGGGGGCGCGCCGTATCACGGTCTCCAGCCGTCCCTCCGACGCCCTTGCCCTTGCGGCACGCACGGGGGCGCCTCTGTCGGTGGCAGACGATCTAATGGATGCCGAGGGGGTTGTCCTTGCCGAGTCGGAAGAGGACGAGGAGGAAACCCCGGAGAACTCCGAGGAGCTGGTGAATGAGTTCCAGCGGTTCTTGGACACGGTCCGGCCGGAGGATTTCGGCTCCTCCTGATCGCCAGCCAGCGGTTTCTCCAAATTGTGGGCCGCAGTCATTACCCTCGACGTTAGAGTTAAGGTAACGGTCCGGAACAAACCTGTTCGTTAACTTTGAGGCATTCGTTGACCCAGCCCGCGGGCTCCGCTACGTTCATCACCGGGGTGTAGTTACGTGTGGGCGGCCAGGCCGTCCCGGGCGGAGTAAGGGGTGTCGCATGGGCGAAACGGAAGGCTTCAGGGGGCCGCAGGTCTGCGCCATAGTCGGTATCACCTACCGGCAACTCGACTATTGGGCACGCACCGGACTGGTCCGGCCCTCGCTGGCCGAGGCGCGGGGCAGTGGTACTCAGCGGCGCTATTCCTATCGTGATCTTGTCGAGCTGAAGGTCATAAAACAGCTCTTGGATGGTGGTTTGTCTCTGCAGGCGGCCCGGAAGGCGGTGCAGTGCCTGCGGTCGGATGTGGGAGCACCGCTCTCATCGGCGGCCCTGGTGTTGGCGGGCAACAAGTCCGTCGTGGCACACACCGGTGAAGAAGTAATCGATCTGCTTCGGGGCAGGCAGGGAGTGCTGAACGTGGTGGCGATGGGTGGCATAGTCGACGAAGTCGACGGGGCCATCGCCGAACTTGCCAAGGCCAGGGCGCGTCGGGACAACACACCGACACTGGCTGCCCAGGTCTCCGGTTGAACTTGAGCCGTGCCATACAAACAGCGGCGGCATCACTGATTTGGGTGCGGTCGGCCAAGTTGCTGGGCAGGCATAAAGATCTCCCAGGCCCTGGCCGATAAAGGGTTGTGGCCAAGCATCAAGTGACCAAGACGATGTCCAAGGTGGGCCGCCGCCTTCCCTTTGCTCTGGTCGGCGGGGCATCACTCTGGCTGGCAGGGGCTGCGGTGGCGGCTCCGGTGTGGGCAGCGGTGCCGGGAGGCTACGACATTGTGGCAGCGGCCCAGACCATCTCCCCGAGCGGTGGAACGGTATCGGCCCAGCTGGCCCAGGGGAGTGCAAGTGTCCAGGTGCCGGCCGGAGCCTTTTCCTCCAGCGTCCAGGTGCTGCTGACCTCGCCGCTCCTGGCCTCTTCGAGTTCTTCGGGACTGGCCGCCCTGGCGGGGGCCGGGGTGCTTGTGGAACAGGCAGGGGTCCCAATCCAAACGGGCTTTGCTCACCCCGTTACCCTGGTCCTGAATGACCCAGCCATAGCCTCGGGCGCCCAGGCCGTGGCGGTATCTTCTGCGGGTGAAACCCCAATCGCCGCAACGGTGAGCACTGGGACCGCCACCGTTTCACTCGCATCGAACACCAATGTGGCACTCATGAGCCAACCTGCGGCATCTGCTTCCGCCTCGAGCACGGGGGGGAGCACGGTGCAGGGGGCGACCACGGTTCAGACCGGGCTTGCACTAAGAGGAGAAACGGTCATTGCAGCAACGCTTGCTGCTCTGGGCGTGGGAGGGTTGTGGATCTCCTCCCGCCGGCGCCGTTCGGCCAGCATCTTCGGCATTCCGAGGCGCTAGCCCGAGCAAAGCCGGAGGCTGGTGTTCCGGCTTGGCTCGATTCCTTATTCGGTGCGGCCAAACCGGTGCTGGCTCTCATTGGGGGAGCGGCAGAGGGCCTCCCAGCGGAGTGAGGCTGTGGTTCTAGTTTGGGGTTGCGGTTAGGGCGGTCAGTTTCCATTCCCCGTTGCTCACGACCGCCGACATGGTGACGCCGTAGGTGCCGGGCATTGGCCCACCCTGCAGCTGTATGCGGGAGAAGGTGGAGGCGGAGGTCACCGATGCCGAATTGGCCGTGATGGTGGGGGAGAGGCCATGAAGGTAATGGGTGACTGTGGCACCGGCGAGTGGCTCCGGGATGGCCACCGGCCTTCCCGGGAGGGACAGTTCAGCCATTGCCGAGGTGTCCTGATTTGCTGCGGCGGCCATGGCGGCTTCATACAGGGTTACCAGAGTCGAACTGGCCCGAAGGGGGGAGAGGCTTTGGAGCCAGGGGGCGGGGTTGGTTCCCAGGACCACCAGACCTCCCAGCGGCACTGGGGTCAATGAGCTGGGTTGGCTCTCAGAGGGCGGTAGGGAGACGGCCGGCGTGGGGTAGTTCTGAGTTGAGGTGGAATCGACACCGGTGGGATTGCTGACGCCAGAGAGTTGCGCCGTTACCAGATAGCGGCGGGAGGTGAACCACAGGGCGTTGAGGGGATAGCAGGTCTCCAGTACCAGGGTGGGCCTGTTGGAGTTGTGAAGGGGAGATCCCTCCGACACCACCCGGGCGGAGGTCACATCAAACACATAGCGCCTACAAGCAGTCTCGAAGTAGATCTTGTCACCCGCCGAGAGTTGGTCAATGTGGGAAAACCACGAGACGTTGTGGGCTGCCAACACCGCAGAGCCGCTCCGTCCGGGCCAAGGGCTTGCAGGTATGTGACCCACGGCGACGGCAAGCTGGGCAGAGCCATCTCCCTGGACCACCGGAGCCGTGAGGGAGAGCTTTGGTATCAAAAGCCTGCCATCGGCCCTGCTCGAGGAGACTGGTGACCTGGAAGAGACGCAGGCCAGGCTGGAATCCGATATGGCGGTGCCGCTCGCCAAGGAGGCTTTGGGAGCCAGCTGTCCCGACGCGGCAGGAGAAAGTGCCAGTTGATTCTGCAGAAGCCGCCTGGAAGCTGATCTTGAGTGGCGGTAGAAGGTGGAAACGTGAAAGAGGAGAATGCCGGCGACCACCAGGCAGCCGACCGATAGGACTGCTACGACCCTGCGCCAAGGTTCGCGACGGGTGACGACCATCTCCGATGGTCTCGGCCGTGGGCGGCGTCGCCGGCCGAAGAGCACCACAAATAGCAGGCGGGACACGACCACAGCGCGCGAACGCCTTGAAAACACCATAGAGGTATTATCGACGCTTTTCGGTCCAAGCTGAAAGCTACAGTGAAGCTGATGACAAAGAAGATGGCGAAGTTGGCGGGGATCGGCCAGCGGTGACCTCGGTTCACGAGGCGGAACCGCCCGGCGGCCTGCCGGACAAGGATGTTCCGGGCTTGGAGTCGGAACCGCTGGCCAAAGGCTTTCCGGCCCTTATCTCTGATGCCCTGCAGATGCTGGTGGTTGCCGCAATCGCAGTTGTTGCCCTGGATGTACTGGTGCGGACGGTTGTCGGATTTTTGGACCACCCGGCGCAATATCCCGAAAGCGTGGTTGGGGCGCTCGATGGCATTTTGGTCGTGATCATTCTCTTGGACATACTGCGCACCCTGACCGCTCACTACGACACGCCTGCGTTGCCGGTAAGGCCCTTTTTGGCCATCGGTGTGCTTGCAGCAGTCCGAGACATCCTCAGCGCCTCGGCGCACCTGGCCCTGGACGGCAGGATCAGCACGGCGGCCCTACAGACGGCTCTGATTCAGATGGCCGTAGGGGTCGGTGTCGTCGTGGTCCTTGTGGGGGCTCTCATCCTGGCAAAGCGGGTGGAAGCGGATGCGACGTTGGTGCCATGGCACCCAAGGGGCAAGCGAACGCGCCGAGGGGGCTGAGGGGCTGGTTTCGGTCTCCCCCAACTCTTACTTTACATAACGGACATTATCGGCGCAGAGGGGACCAGGGGATCTAGCTCCGAGCGAGGGCCTTTCAGGACCGTCTCGATCCCTGCCACCCAGGACCGCTCCCCGGGTGTCCAGCGGCACAGAGCGATACAGAGCGGCACAGAGCGTTCCAGTGCAGC
The DNA here is from genome assembly GCA_021823165.1 of Actinomycetes bacterium. Lineage (GTDB taxonomy): Bacteria > Actinomycetota > Acidimicrobiia > Acidimicrobiales > JAKAOS01 > JAKAOS01. The sequence goes on from JAKAOS010000040.1 coordinate 14,499, forward strand.
TTGGTTGCCAAGAGAAACGGCTGGGTTGGAGTGCCTTGTCTGCAATGAATCCTTGATGCTCCTCTGGCTGTGAACATCCCAGCATGGGTTCGTCGATGGTTTCGTCACATGCAGCTGCGTCTCGGGTTCTCTGGGTTGTGCTCCGGCTGCTTGTCCTTGATGCCGGGTTACGCTCCCCGGCTGTTCCTGGCGGCCCTGCAGCAAACCAGCGGCGTTTCCTGCCGAGTCCCAGACGGACCTATGGCTCATGTCGCTTCGGGATCGGCCCCCTGGGCTGCTCTCCCGCCATCGAGGGGAATGATCGCTCCGTTCAGGAAGCTGGAGCGCTCCGAGAGCAGGTAAGTGACCAGATCGGCCACCTCCTCGGCCCTCCCGGCACGGCCGAGAGGGTGGAGCGCAGCCAACTGTGCGTCGAGGCCCGGATGGGTGGTTTGGTAAAGGGTGAGTCGAGGTGTCGATATCGAGCCGAGGGCTATTGCGTTGGTGCGGATCCCGGCTGGGCCATAGTCCACAGCAACTGCTTTGGTCAGCGTCTCGATGGCACCTTTTGCCGTGGCATAAGGCAGTGCTCCCCGAACGGGCCGTTGTGCCTGATGCGAAGAGATGTTGACTACTGCTCCAGCGCGGCCGGTTCGAAGGAAATGGTTGACCGCTGCGTGGCATCCAACCAGAGCCGGAGCCAGGTTGGCAGTCACCAGCTGGAGAATTTCCGATGCGGTCGCTGTCTCGAAGTTCGCGTCGCGGAAAACTGCTGCGTTGTTTACCCAGCCGGCCAGTGGTGCCAGCGATTCGGCGGTATGGGCCGCATGCTCCGCCGCCGCCCCGTCGGCGGCATCTCCTGGCACATGGCGAACCCGTGGATGTGACCGGCCGGTGGCATCTTGCACATCAAGCACGACCACATAGCCCGAGGCGGCAATCT
>JAKAOS010000041.1 GCA_021823165.1 Actinomycetes bacterium
CTGCTGTCGCAGATCGGGGCCGCGGCTGAGCGGCGACCACCCGCCTATCAGATCGCCTAGGCGCCGGCATAGCCAGAAATCTGGTCTCCGAGGGTCCCGTCGAATGGCTGGCATAGACCAAGGCCCGGGCGGCGCGGTGCCTGCATTGGTGGTTGCCACTGACCGCATGAGACGATGGGGTAGTAGTCCTTGGCAAAGCGCTCGATGTTGACTCCGGCGAGGAGTGAAGCGAGGGAAAGGCCTCCTTGTGAGCCACCCTCGCCAGCCAGGCTGTCCTTGTGGAGAGGATATGGGTGGGTCGTCCGTTGGGCTGGGTTGGAAGACGCCAGCAAACGCTCTCGATGATCACCTACACCTGATCCACCAAGCGGGTGCATCTTTCGCCATCTGAGCCAGGTGTGTTTGGCTTCCAGGGGTCCCTTGGATCCCAACAAGGGGTGTAAATAGGTCTTTAGTAGGCCTCAGAACTCCAGCAGTCGGGGCTGGCGTCACTCGGTCTTGGTCGGACGACGGAAGGCCGAGAACAAGAACGCGTAGCGGTCAACCGCAGCACTCCTTTCAAGTAGAGGCCAGTCGACACGCATCGGGAGTAGTTCGTGTTCGGTGATCGTCTTGTATAGCTCATTCAGCAAAACGGCGTCACCGGCTTCGCTAAGGTGCACGCCGTCCGTCCAAAGTTGGTCGTGGTCCGACCCGCCCTGGGAGCCCCGAGCGGTGATGCATCTTGTGAAGGGATCCCACACCTCGACGTAGATATGACCGCGAGCACCTGCCAGGCATGCCGCTCTCCTGGTGTACTCATGGAGTTCGCCATTGATCTCAGCGGCATGGTCGATGTCGCCGACTGGAACCTCCCCCAAAAGTACGCAGCGCAGCCCGAGTTTCTCGATCAGGATGAGGCACTCGGTCAGGTTGGCTTCGTACTCGCCCAACGCTACGGCTTCGTCCTGGCGGTCCTCATACTTCCGCCAAACATCATTTGTCCCACAACCCAGAATGGCGAATGGTCCCGGCCTGGGGGAGGAGTCGGCATATCTTCGGACTCTGTCGAGGACATCCCGAGAGGTGCTGCCTCCCTTTGCGAGGTTCAGCAGGTGGATGTTGGCGAAGGGAAACTCAGCCTGGAGCATGAGCTGAAGCTGATGGGCATATCCCCGCCGCTCGTGAGCAGTTACCGTCACCCGTCCCCCTACAGGGGCAAGGGGCCAGTGAAGATCGAGTTCTGCCGATCGCGCCTGAATGTGTTCCATCAAGCTCGTGCCGAACATTGGAATCTCGGTTTCGGCAACCGACTGAAAGCCACCGGCAAGACCGGCGAAGTGCTTGGAGACATGGGCAGTTTCGCCAACTGCAAGGTTGTTTGTCTCGATGGATCGCGAAGCGACTGCCTCCGCCTCGACTATGGCATTAGCTCCGATGTGCACGCCACCGAGCACCGTAACCTTGTTCGAGATCCGGGCTCCATCTTCGATCCAGATAGGCGCCGCAACAAAACCAGCCGTCCGGTCTGCATCCGAGGCGTTTTCGATGAGACCGCGAGAACTCGGTTGGTGGTCATGATCGCGCAGGTCCACCATGTGCGATATTTCGGCGTTACGGCCCACGTAGATCCCCACCATTGAAGCTATGGAGGCGTATTCGCCAACCTGAACACCGTCGTCGATCACGACCGTCGCGCCGGGGCCAACGGTGATGGTCACACCGTGCCGCACAGTGACGTCATCCCCTATGACGAGCAGGCCCCCAGAATCGATCTCAAGCACCAAGTCGGCGGCAAGCTCACAGCCAGTGCCTATACGAAGTTGTCCGGCGAGGATGAAGGAGGTGTGATCTGGCTTCATATTTACCTATTTTATCAAAGTGGATCAGGCCGTAATACATGTTGATATTCACCGCATCATGCCGCTGCAGCTTGTTGAACAAGTGCTCAACTGGAATGCGCCTGTGTCGTAGCCACGGAGGGCTGTTGCGGAGGGCCTGCCAAATGCCGTCAACCAGGTGCTGCGCGAGGTGACTGCCGCTGCCAAGACCAATCCGACCGCCATGGCTACGCGCACTTCTGGGTGCAGGCGGACTCGAGGGCCAACCAAGCGGCTTCACTCAAACGACCTCAAACACCTCACAGCGCCCTTTCATCGAAGGAGGCTGGTTGGCTTTTATTGCATCAAGTGGTGGTCTATTTTCGTTATTCGGACTCCGACCAACTGGGCCAGCGACCCAGAGGTTCCCGTCACCGGCGCCAGCTGGTGAGAGGCCTTCGTTTTCGCCCGGTGGGCAGGCAAGACGCTGCCGAGCGAAGCCCAATGGGAGTACGCCTGTCGGGGTAGCGCGGGCAGCACCTACTTTCGGGGCGAGGACCTACCCGGCTCAACGATGGCGAACTACGCTCCCGAAGGCGAACCGCTCGAAGGGCGCCCCACCCGGCCCGACGCCTACCCCCGCAACGTCTCGGAGTTCGGGGTCCGCGATCTCGCTGGCAACTTCGCGGACGGTGCGTCTTCAGCGGCAGACACGGACGGTTCGATCATCTGAGGAGTGGCTTCGGATCTGGACTCGCCGCCGGGCGACCTTCGGGTTGTGGGCGGTCGGCTGGGCCATATTGGCGGTGCTGTTCTCATTCACCCATGGAGGGTGGTTGGTCATCTTGATGTGTCTGGCCGCCGCAACCTTGTCCACAGCCGACGCGGTGAAAGCGTTTGTACTTGTTTCCAGGACAATAGGCCGAGTCGAAGGAGAGGCGGCGGATCAACCAAGCAGGTTGGAAGCAGATCGAAGTCGACGTGGACGGAGTCAACGGGGGCATCCCGACTGATTCTCTGGCGGCATTTATCACGGAGGAGCCGGTCAGGTCGGTGGGGGTGGAAAAGAAGAACCGCGAACACCTTGAAGGTGTCCGCGGTTCGCGCTTGAAGGTTCTGGTGGAGTTGCGTTGTCGCTATTCGAACTCGGGGGAGCTGTTGGCCAGCTTCCGTGCCCTGCGCGAGCTGACCAGCTAACTCGCGAGGTACTGCTCCAGGGCGCGGCGGATGACCTCGCTGGCGGAGGTGTGCTCTTCGGCGGCCCGGTCGTCGAGTGCCTGTCGGACCTCGGGTGGGAGCCGGACGGCGGTGAGTCCGGCCGGCTCGTCGCCGAGGGTGGGGCGACCGACCCGACGGCGCAGTCGGGAGGGATCGAGGCCGGCGTTCGCCTTTTCTTCGGCCCGCCGCCAGAAGTCGTCGTCTATCGTCTCGCCGGTCTTGGCTTTGCGGGGTTCGGTCATGGGAGCAGCCTCCTGTACTTGCGGCGCATCGGCATGGCGTGGAAGGCGATCTCCTCGCCGAGCGCGTCGACGGCGGTCAACACTTCGAGCAGGATGCCAGCGGTGTCGGGGCCGAGGTAGAGCACGTAGGGATCGTCGAGGTCGTCGTAGGCAGCGAGAGCGTTGGTGATGGCATGGCGGACATCGTCGGGACTGCAGCCGTGTTTCAGGGCGGAGTCTCGAATCTCCACGGGAGTATTGTATAACGAAATATCGGGGTGTGCCAGCATCGTCAAGTGATCCGTCCCGAGGCGTGTCGGAGCCGGCGGGGGAAGACGATGTGATCAGCTGAGTGAGGTGGGCCACCACTGGGTGACCCACGCTCGCCAGCAGTCGAATCCTGAGGGAGCTGGGCCCATATTGTTCCCGCTGAGTTCCTCCTCGTCGGGAGGCTGGAAGATCGTCCGCCACTAGTCGAGATCGGATTGCGTGATCGGAAAGGTCGATCCAGGCGCCGTTGCGAAGCGTTGATCGACCCGGTCGCGTTGCTCGGCTTCGTCGATGGCGACGTAGACGAGTTCACATTCGGCTCCCACCGTGGACGCCAGCCATCGGAGGGCAGTTCGCTCGTCCTTCCCACACGCCGAAATCCAACACGACGTTGAAGCCCAGTCGGAGGGCGCTCAGAGCAGACGCGATGAAGCGACCATCGAGCACGTTGCGCTTGCCGTTGGCCGTAGACTTTACGAAGAGTGGGATCATCCACTCATCCGGTGTGGATCGCAGGGCCCGGTGTTCGATCTCGATTCGATGAGCCAAGGTCGTCTTTCCGGAGGCCGGTGGCCCGACCATCACGTACAGCTTCCGATGACCTTCTACGACCGTCGTGCGCGGATGCGGACGGCCCTGTTGGTGCCTTGACATTCGCTTCTCCTGTGGATCGAAGGAATGCCGGGACTACGAAGAGCGCTCAGCGCGAACCCGGCAGGGATAGCCGGCGAACGCGAGCCTCCGGCCAAGCCTGGAGGAATGCTCGGGTTAGCCCAAGCGATTGGGTCGCGCAGCCGTCAAAGGGTGCGAATGTGAATCGACATGGACATGCTCATCGACCGAGACGGTAGCGCAGGCCGTGGTCTAGACGCTCGTGTTGTCGGCATAGAGGATCCCGTTGGGGTCGGCTTCTGTGACCACTGTCGTGAAGGTGCGGTTGGAGGACGGGGGGCCGACGGTACCGGAGGTCGGCTACGAGTTGCCGCTGAGCGTACGGGTCAGACCAAAGGCCCTGCTGTCCAGACCCTGGATAATGACGGCGAGCGTGGCGGCGGGGTTCTGATGAGTCGTGTTGACCACGTGACGCTCGAACGAGCCGAGGTCAGCGAACGCGTCGTACATGGAAGTGATCGGTTTGGGATCAGTGAGTTCCCGGACTCCTGTTCGTTCGGTGGCCCGGGCCAGCCCGACCTGTCGAGCGGGTCGGAGCACGACGTAGTCGATACCGGCCGGCGGGTGACCCAAAGCGTTGACGAAGTGCTCGAGGAACCAGGGACCGATGATGCCGTCGACGACAATGTGGTAGCCGCCGGCCGAGTAGCGGGCAGCCGATGCGGCGATCGCTTCGATGACCGTGGTGTGCTGTGCGTTGGCTTGGGGCTTCCAAGGCGGCACGTAACCGGTGACGATCCAGTGGTACCAGTGGTCGGTCGGTAAGTGGACGCAGCGCTGCTTCGAGCGGGCGAGCGCTGCAGAGATGGTGGTCTTGCCGGCTCCGGGCGGGCCGGTGATGACAGTGATGGGCACGCGCGTGATTCCTCTTCGACGAGACGATGGGACTCGGCAGAGAAATCAGAAACGCACGTGGGAAAGATTAGCCGGCGCCCAGAAGCTCGCTTGGAGCCATCTCCAGCCGCTCGATCTGTCCCCAGGCCGCGTCGGCATCATCCCGGCTCAGCTCGCCTGTCGCGACATAGCGCGCCAGGGCATTGGCGACCTCGTAGCGCAACAGCCATGGGGCGTGCAACGTCTCACCGGCATGGCGCCAGTCATGCAACTGGCGGGAGATGACGGCCCCGTCCGCCGCGTTGGTTGCGGTCCTAACCAGCAGGTTCGAGTCGATGACAACGCTCAAGACACGCGGCCGGCGAGCCAGTCGCGCTCATCCCGGACCAGCTTCGCTGCATCGGTGGAGACACTCACCCGCCCGCTGATGCCCGCCAGCGCGTCGAGCGCGTCCTCGAACTCGTTGCCGACCGGCTGGCCGGTCGCCTGGCGCAGGTGGGTGTACTCGGCTTCGAGCTCGGCTTCAGACATGCCCTGGATGATCTCGATGACCTTCTCACGGGTCGTCATAGCACCGATCCTACCGATCCACCGCGGCGCCAACCGTCGGTCACCAGGGCATCCCCGCTGACTGTGGTGGCAAATTGCCACGACCGTCTCTTGCGCCAAGAGCTGAACAACGCCACCATGTAGCGCGTGAGGTGCCGTCGCCGCAGCGCGTGTGCCGTCCGAAAGCATGGGCTGCGTATCTGTCGGCCATGACAGCTCCGAAGCGGCACCGTCGATCCGGCGGCCGGCCGGAACGAAGCTGGCGCGTCTCCGCCAAGGAACAGGCCCAAGGTTGCAGCCGTGACGAAGTCTTCTTGCTTCCGGCGTAGCGCGAGGCCGACCACCCAAGCCCGAGAGCCTGGGCAAAGCGATCGTGGAGGAGTACATAGCCGCCCAACTTGGGCGCCACCAGCTCACCGTCGAGCAAGACCGCATCCAAGACCAGCGCCGCGCCAGCCTCCACGCCCACTACGCCGGAGCCCTCCCGCTCGATGTGCTCAAAGAGGAGCAAGACCGGCTCGCGCGCCAGCTCGACCTCGTGACCACCCGCCTCGACACCCTCGATACCACCTACGAGGAAGCCCGCACCCACCTCCAAGAATGCCTGGCGCTGGCCGGGGACTGCCAGACCATCTACACCTGTGGCTCGGAGGCCACCCGCCACATCGCCAACCAGGCGTTCTTCACCCGCATCTACCTCGACGCCGACGACACGATCCGCACCGAGCCCACCCGATCCTTCGGTCTGCTGCTCGACGCCGACACCCAGCAACAAGCCCTCACCTGGGCCAACCAGCGCCAGAACGCGACCAAGCGCCCCACCCGAACCCTCAAGCAGTATGTCGAGGGTTCGAGTAAGACGCTTGGAGTGGAGGTGGCGGGAATCGAACCCGCGTCCTTCAGCTTCTCAACAGGCCTTCTCCGAGCGCAGCCAGCCAAAGGATTTCGACCGGAACTCGGGACTGGCTCCGAACTCCGACCTATCCAGCTGAAGATGTCCCCAAGAACCCTGCTGGACCAGGTCCTAAGGTAAGCCCCGCTGGATGACGCCCAAATCCGGCTCGCAGGGCTGGAACCGGGAGGACGTCGCTACCTAGTTAGGCAGCGAGCGCGAGCTGAGGCTCGGCGTTTGTTTTTTGTTCCGGCTCTTTAACGTGGCTCCGGAGACCACGGCTCGCTTCTCCTGCTTCGACTACCGAAGTCGAGACCAATCACCCCCTTGTAGTGACGATCAATTATAGCCATGCCGCAGATGCCCTCGCATGGTTCTGGTGGGGTGATCCGGTATCGGTACTGCCTCGATCCGGGCGGGGTCGTGGGCGGTCTGGTTCAGCCAAGGCCGCGACGTCGGGCATTGGCCATTTCCCTTGCGGCTTCCCGCCCCGCATCTCGCTCGGCGATGGCGGCTCGCCGGTCCCATAGGCGGCGTCCCTTGGCAAGGGCGATCTCCACCTTTGCATTCCCCCGGCGGAAATAGAGCGAGAGGGGGACCAGGGTGAGGGATTGCTGTGCGATCTTGCCGGTGAGTTGGTCTATCTGGGAGCGGTGCAGCAGCATCTTGCGGGTGCGGTCGGGGTCGGGGGTGCCAAATCCGCCAGCCGAATGGGAGTAGGGGGGGATGTGCATCCCAATCAGCCATGCCTCGCCGTTGTCGATGCGGGCGTAGGTATCCCGCAGGGTTACCCGGCCCTCCCTGAGGGATTTGACCTCGCTGCCGGATAAGACGATGCCGGCCTCGAAGGTCTCGAGGATGTCGTAGTCGTGGCGCGCCCTACGGTTCTGGGCTATCCGCCGGAAATCCTGGTTTATGGTGCGCGCCTGGGTCGCCTTCTTCTTGGAGGCCTTGCTCATCACATGCCAAGTTACGCGCTTCACCGGCGTGCCGGCGGCTTTGGGACCCGCACTAGCCTCCCTTCGATGTTGCAGATGGATGCCGGGGTTGTGACCGAAATGCTTGCCCACTGCCTCGATGGGCTTCCCGACGAGGCCTGCGGCATGATCGGCGGTGATGCCGAGGCGGGCCATGGCACCATCTGTTATCCCACCCGGAACGCCGCTGCGTCCTCCCGGATCTACGAGGTGGACCCCAGGGAACTCCTGGCTGCAGACAGGGACGCCGAGGATCGAGGTGCAAGCCTCATTGGGGTGTTCCACTCCCACACCCACACCCCGGCGTATCCCTCTCCAACCGACGTCGCCCAGGCTCCAGACCCGGATTGGCACTACATCTTGGTGTCATTGCGGGACTCCGAACCGGTGATCAGGTCGTTCCGCATCCGGGACGGGAACATCACCGAGGAGCCGGTTGTTATCACAGGTGGCTAGAATTACTAGCGATTTGGTCGACAATTGGGGAGGCGTCGTGGCGATAACAGTCCGGATTCCGACTGTGCTCAGGGCACACGCCGGGGGGAAGTCCAGCGTGGAGGCGGAGGGAGCCACCGTAGGGGAGGTTCTGAAGGACCTCGCCAGCCGCTACCCCGGCATGAGCGGACAGCTGCTCGGTGAGGATGGCAACCTTCACCGCTTCGTGAACGTATATGTGGACGACGACGATGTCCGCTACCTCGACAAGCTGTACACCACCGTAAGGGAGGGTCAGGTCGTGTCGATTCTGCCGGCCGTTGCCGGCGGCGGAGCGTAGCGATGGCGCTTTACACAAGCGTGTTAGATCTCATCGGCAACACGCCGATGGTCGAGGTGAGCGAACTTTCCCCAAATCCCCAAGTACGCATCCTCATGAAGCTCGAGGGCCAGAATCCCGGCGGGTCGGTCAAGGACCGCATCGCCAAGTCCATGATCGAAGAGGCCGAAAAGGACGGAAGCATTCGTCCCGGCCAGGTGCTGCTGGAGCCCTCGTCTGGCAACACCGGCATCGGACTGGCGATGGTCTGTCGCATCAAGGGCTATCGCCTCAAGGTGGTAATGCCGGCCAACGTGAGCGTGGAGCGGCGCCAGCTCCTGGAGCTGTGGGGGGCCGAGATCATCGATTCCCCGGCTGCGGAGGGATCCAACGGTGCGGTTCGCCGGGCTCGGCAGATGGCGGAGGAAAATCCAGACTGGGCCTTTCTCTATCAGTATGCGAATCCCGCCAACCCCAAGGCACACTTCGAGGGGACCGGGCCGGAGATCTGGCAGGACTGCCCTGAGGTGACCCATTTCGTCGCGGGCCTGGGTACCTCGGGCACCTTGATGGGAACCGGCCGCTACCTGAAGACCCGGAACCCCGATATCCAGGTGTGGGCGATCGAGCCCCCCGCGGGAGAACTGGTGGACGGACTGCGGAACCTCGATGACGGTTACGTTCCCCCGATCTTCACCGACAACGACGGCTACAACCTCTTGGACCGGAAAACCGTGATCGGCCCCAGGGAGTCCATCGAATGGCTGCGGCGCCTGGCAGACGTGGGCATCTTCGCCGGGATTTCGACCGGATCGGCCATGGCCGGAGCCGTTCGCTGTGCAAGCCAGATCGAATCGGGGACCGTTGTGATCGTCTCGCCAGACGGGGGATGGAAGTATCTTTCGACTGGTGCGTGGACCGAGGATCTGGACGCAGTGGTGGAGCGGGCCCGCCATACGCTGTATTTCTGACGGCCCGGCATTTCTGAGGGGTCTGCCGGCGGAGGGCGCAGTGCTGGCAACCCAGGCGGTCTCAGGATTTTCTCATGGCCGGCGCCCATACTTGTTCCCAGCCGGCGTTGCCGGAGAGAAAGGATGTGGGAACCCTGTCTACTCGGCCTGATCGCCGGACCGTTTCCTCCCGTCAGGTACGACGCCAGGTGCAGGGGCGTCCTCCGCGGACGCCAACGCCAGCCGGAAGCCGGCCCGGCGAATACCGGGCCGCCAGGGTTCGGCTGAGCGGAACCCGGTTCAACTCCCGCCTGACGGCGACCATGGGCATCGTGTTGTTGGTGATGCTCTTTTTGGAGGGGATCACGGTCGCCTTCATCGGGCCACTTTTTTCTTGGCACATCCTGATCGGCCTGGCTCTGATCCCCCCGATAGCGGTGAAGCTGGCATCTACGATGTGGCGCTTTTCGCTGTATTACCTGGGAGACATCCGCTACCGGATCGCCGGGCCGCCGGCACCGCTGCTGCGCCTCGTTGGGCCGGTGGTGGCGTCATCGACGGTGGTGTTGATGGTGAGCGGGGTCATGGTCTGGATAAAGGGCCCCTCTGCCGTTCCCACGTGGGGATTGATACACAAAGCCGCGTTCGTGGTCTGGTTCGGGGTAATGGCAGTCCACGTGTTGGGACATGTGCTGCGTGCCCTTCGTGCGGTGCGGGCAGACATGGTTCCCCCGACCTCCTCCCGCTATGTCCCAGGAGCCAAGATGCGCCAGTTGGGTGCCGTGGCGACCGTTGTCTTCGGTCTGCTGATCGGGCTGGTGGCACAGGGAGCGGTGAGTGGCTGGGGGGCATGGGTCAAGCTGCACCCATGAAGGAGCCCAAGGCGGCCCGCGTTGGCAACGGTGGCTAGCCGGGGATCGCTTTGGGTGCCAGGTGCTCAAGTGGTGGTGGTTTTGGATCGAGCATCCCCTGGGCATCTTTAGCCTCGCTCCCTAAGGAGGCGAGGTGGACAAACGGCCCATCGGCATGTTCGATTCCGGATTCGGTGGCTTGACCGTGGCGAGGGCGGTAATGGACCTCTTGCCAGCCGAGTCGTTGGTGTATGTGGGCGACACGGCTCGTTACCCCTATGGGGACCGGCCGGCCGAGCAGGTCGGAGAGTTCGCCTCCCAGATCGCTCACTGGCTCGTCGAAGAGGCCGGGGTGAAGATGGTGGTGGTGGCGTGCAACACCGCATCGGCCATAGCTCTGGATCGCCTCCGGGGGGAACTGGACGTCGAGGTGATCGGGGTGATCGAACCCGGAGTCCGGGCCGGGGTGGCCGCCAGTCGCACCGGTCGGATCGGTGTCATCGGGACGGTTGGCACCGTGGCATCAGGTGCCTACCAGAACCGTTTTGCGGCTGAGGAAGGGGTCCAGCTGGCCTGTGCGGCCTGCCCGGGTTTTGTCGAGTTCGTGGAACGAGGGGAGACCGATACCGACCAGGTGCTGGTGCTGGCCGAGCGGCTCTTGGGGCCCGTGCGCGGTGCCGAGGTGGACACCTTGGTCCTGGCCTGTACGCACTACCCGTTTTTGGCCCGCACCATTGCCGAGGTGATGGGTAGGGAGGTGGTGCTCGTTTCGCCGGCGGAGGAGACGGCCTTTGAAGTGCGCCGCATCCTTTCAGATTCCGGCCTGGCCGCCCCGGCGGGAAACGAGCCCTGGCACCGGTGGTTGTGTTCCAAAGACCCCGGTCACTTCGCCGCTTTGGGCAGGATGATGCTGGGCCCGGAGCTGGCAAGCGTGGAGCGGGTGGATTGGGAGGACCTATGAGGGCCACTGTTGGCGTGCTGGGATGTGACGGCGGCTACCCCGGTCCCGGCGGGGCCGGAAGCGGCTATCTGCTTCGGGTGGGACAAGACACCGTGGCGCTTGACATGGGGCCGGGAACCCTGGGCCGGCTTCAGCAGGAGGTGGCGATAGAGGATCTGGATGCCGTGTTCATCAGCCACGAGCATCCCGACCACAGGTCCGATCTGGAGGGGCTGGCGGTTGGCCTCAAAGAAATCGGAGCCGGACGACCCCTTTCGGTCTATGCGACCGCCGGGGTGAAGGAGGCCTTTTTCTTCCCCGACTGGGGTGTGTTCGAGTGGCATGTTGTATGCGATGGGGACCTCGCCCAGGTGGGTGGGCTGTCTTTTCGATTTGGCCAAACCGACCATGGCCCCGAGACCCTGGCTTTGCGGGCCGACTGGCCGGGTGGCTCCTTTGCCTATTCGGCCGATACCGGCCCCGGTTGGTCGGTGTCGGCCCTGGGGGAGAAGATTGGGCTTTTTCTCTGTGAGGCGACCTGGGATGAGGCCCACAAGGGGACGGGAGGCCACCTGAGCGGTGCCGAGGCGGGGGCGATGGCCAAAGCCGCAGGGGTTGAACGGCTCGTGATAACCCATATCCGGCCTAGATTGCACCAGGGCGCCGTCGTGGCCGAGGCGGCCGCCTCATTCGGTGCCCCGGTGTCACGGGCGACCCCTGGTGCCGTTTATCACCTGTGATGGGCAAATGCCGTTCGGCTTGAACTGGAGGATCTATGCGCAAGGACGGACGGGAGCCGGATGAGATCCGCCCAGCCAGGCTGGAGCGGGACTTTACCGAGTCGGCTCTTGGCTCGGTCCTGGTCCACTCGGGCCGCACGAGGGTGCTTTGCACCGCATCTGTATCTGACCGGGTGCCAGCCTGGCTGCGCTCTACCGGCAGGGGGTGGGTGAGTTCGGAGTACTCGCTTTTGCCGGGGTCCTCACCCGAACGGGTGGACCGGGAGGCGGTGCGTGGGCGCCAGTCGGGCCGGACACAGGAGATCCAGCGTTTGATAGGACGCTCCCTGCGGTCGGTGTGTGACTTGTCTGTCATGGGAGAGATGCAGGTCTTGGTGGACTGCGACGTCCTCCAGGCCGACGGGGGCACCCGGACTGCGAGTGTGACGGGGGCCTATGTGGCCCTACACGACGCGTTCTCCCGCCTGGTCTCCGCCGGCCGAATTGCCGCCCATCCCATGGGGGCCGCCTGTGCGGCGGTATCGGTGGGGGTGGTCGAGGGCATTGCGATGCTGGATCTGGACTACTCCGAGGACTCCAGGGCGGAGGTGGACATGAATGTCGTGATGAACTCGGATGGCCGCTTCGTCGAGGTACAGGGAACGGCGGAGGGGCTTGCATTTTCCCGCTCCGAGATGGACGAGATGCTGAGCCTGGCCGAACACGGCATTGCGGGGTTGTTGGAAATGCAACAGGAGGTCCTCCAGGTGCCTCCTCCGCCCCGGCGTGCGTGGTAGGGGGTGGTGAACTACGTCCTGGCTACGGCCAACCAGGACAAGGTCTCAGAACTTGTAAAGATCCTCGGGGACGACATTCAGCTGACAGCACGTCCGAGGTGGGTTCCAGAGGTGATAGAGGACTCCGACAGCCTCGTCGGCAACGCCCGGCTCAAGGCCCGCGCCCTGTTGGGCGCCACCGAGACGGCCTCTTTGGCAGACGACACCGGCCTTTTCGTAGATGCCCTCGGGGGAGATCCGGGGGTTTTGTCGGCGAGATTTGCAGGGGAGGGCGCCAGTTATGCCGACAACGTCGCGGCTTTGTTGGATGCGATGGCCGGCATGGAAAATCGGCGGTGTGAGTTCCGCACTGCGGCATTTATGGCCTGTCCCTGTGGGGCCGAGTTGTGGGTGGAGTCGAGGCTTGCCGGAAGCATTGCGGGACATCCCCTCGGCACCGGCGGTTTCGGCTATGACCCGGTCTTTTTGCCAGAAGGTGGCGGTGGTCGCAGCTTTTCGGAGATGACGCCGGAGGAGAAGAACGCCTCCTCCCACCGTTTCCGTGCCTTTTCGGGACTTGGGATCCTGCTCCGCTTTCACACACATCCATAGCTCGGAGCTCACATGCTCATCACAGTTGTCCTGCACAATAAGACCTGGCCAGCGTCGGCTGGCCACAGGAGACTGAGGGTGGAATGGAGCCACGATGCGCAGGATTCTCATCGGGACCGGGGCAGCTGCCCTGGCAGTAGGGGCCGGCGGCTGGTTGGGCTGGCCCTTGGTGGCAACGGCGCATGCGGCGCCTGCGCCCAATACAAAGCCACACCGGGCCCGGCCGCATGGCCGCCCCGTGGTGCGCGAGGCGATGCGGCTATTGAGGAGATCCGACTACCTCACCATGGAGGTCCACTACCACCACGGCTGGCGCACAGTCATCGCAGAGAGAGGAGTGCTGGTATCTGGCTCCTCCACGGCTCTGGTGATCCAGCGGCCGGACGGAACCCGCTCCAGGGTGACCACAAGCTCCGCCACGCATTACCTGGGTGTCAAGCCGGCTTCAATGGCTGCCGGCGACCGGGTGAGGGTAGTGGAGGTCGGCTCCTCCGCCGTCAGGGTTTCGATCCATGCACCAGGCCACAGGGCCACCCCCGGATCCACCACCTCGGCTGTCACCAAGGCCTGAAGCCAGATCCTCTGCCAGCCCTCGGGTCCCCCGGGTGCGGAATTGATCTGTCCCCTGGTGCGCAGGGGAAACGGCCGTGAGGTGCCTCTTGGTTGTGAACCCGGTGGCCGGCGCTGGCCGGGCGGTTGCGGCCGCGCCCGGGGTGGCGGCTGTGCTGAGGGCGGCGGGATGGGAGACGACCTCCGCCTGCAGTGCGGACATGGAGGATGCAAAGAGGCTTGCCGCAGAGGCGGCCTCGGAGTCCAGGGCCGTCATCGTGCTGGGCGGGGACGGGACCGCCAGCCAGGTTGCCCCGATGGTGTCGGAACATGGCGGGGTACTGGGGGTGCTCCCAGGTGGACGGGGAAACGACTTCGTCCGGGCTCTGGGCTGGCCGACCGATCCACTGCGGGCGGTGCGGCGGATGGTCTGCGCCGAGCCCCTGGCAACGGACCTCGGCTGGGCGGGGGAGCACCCCTTTCTCACAGTTGCCAGCGTCGGCTTTGACTCCAAGGTGATCGAGGAGGCCGCCCGGCTCCCAAAGTGGCTGGGGCGTGGGGTGTATGCCGCTGCCGCACTGCGCTGTTTGAAGTCCTGGCGGCATGTGGATTTTCACCTGACCCTGGATGGGGCACCATCCCAGGTGTCGGGTTGGACCGTGGCCGCATCGAATGGCGGCGTCTATGGGGGAGGGATGAGGATCGCTCCCGATGCCGGTTTGGATGATGGGCTTTTGGACGTGGTGACCCTGTCGAAAAGCTCCAGGGCACACATGCTGTTAGGCATGCCCAAGGTCTTTTTTGGAGCACACCTCTCCGATCCGATATTTTCCCTCCAAAGGGCACAACAGCTGCAAATCCGCTCCGAGGCCCCCCTCGTCCTCTACGCTGCTGGGGAGCCGGCAGGAGAGCTGCCCGCCAGGATTTGGGTGCAGGCCGGGGCGGTCAGGGTGCTGCGATGATCCCACGACCATTACTGCGATAAGGCCTGCTCCAAAGGGCCGGCCGTTGGGTTTCTGGCCGTCGCATCTGAGCCATGGAACTGCATGCTGCTAGGTTGAGGCCGGCTCGGATCGCCAGAGAGGAAGCTCATGTCTCAGACGCAACCACACGCCAACTCCGGATCGGCAGTGGCCGCCACCAAGGGGGCGAAGAGTTCCGCCGCGTCTGGGAGGATCGCCTGGCTGGGGAGAAACCTGTCCCGGGCCAGGCGGTGGGCGGCGAGAGCAGCCCGGCATCCCCAGTACAGCGTGGCGGTCGCCAAGACCCTTGCCGGCAATCCCGACGTGGTCATAAAGGCCCTGCGCCAAGGGCCGCGTCGTGCCCTGTTGGAACGCTGTAACGCCACCTATCCCGGGACGGGGGAGTCCTTCAGCCCCTACGAGGCTGGCTTTTGGGGTCAGGTCTACTTCTTCGATGAATACGAGATCGGAGCGCTCGGGCTGTCCGGCTCACCCCTTGTCTTGGACGTGGGCGGCAATGTGGGTTTTTTCTCCTGGCGGGTCCATGACACATGCCCCGGGGCCCGGATCTTTGCATTCGAACCGGAGGAGGCGAACTACTCCCGCCTGAGTCGCACCTTTGAAGCGGTGGGGATAAAGGGGGAGGCGGTGCGGGCCGCAGTGGGTGATCATGAGGGCAGCATCACCCTCTACCTGCGAAATGCCTTTACCCATTCGACCGAGGCCTCGATGCATCCCGAGATGGCCAGTGGGACCGAAGAGGTTGGCCTGGTGACCCTGGATGG
>JAKAOS010000002.1 GCA_021823165.1 Actinomycetes bacterium
GCTTACGACAAGATCGACGCCACTCGGGGCATGGACATAACCATTGTCACCACCGCCCGGACGGACGCAGAGGGAAGAGCTTTCCTCTCGGCCTTCGGGTTTCCGTTCCGACGTGAAGGATCCGCATAGCGATGGCAAAGAAGGCACTGATCAACAAAGCGGCGCGGACGCCGCGCTACAAGGTGCGCGGGTATACGAGATGCCGGCGCTGTGGGCGTCCTCGTTCGGTTTTCCGGAAGTTCGGCTTGTGCAGGATCTGCCTCCGAGAGATGGTGCACGCGGGGGAGATCCCCGGCGTCACCAAGGCGAGCTGGTGATGGGGGTGACCGCATGACAATGACCGATCCCATCGCGGACATGCTGACTCGGATCCGCAATGCAAACCAGTCCATGCACGACACGGTTCGCATGCCGGCATCCAAGGTGAAAGAGAGCCTCGCAGCCATTTTGGAGCGCGAGGGCTACATAGCGGAGTGGCGCAGCTACGAAGCTGAGGGCCGGCCCGGCAAGGTGCTGGAGATAGACCTCAAGTACGCGGCCGACCGCAGGCGGACCATCTCTGGGCTGCGCCGGGTATCCAAACCCGGTTTGCGGGTCTACGCGCGGGCAGACAAGCTGCCTCGGGTGCTGGGTGGTTTGGGCGTGGCGGTTGTCTCCACGAGCCAGGGGCTCATGAGTGACCGCGAAGCTCGCCAGAAGCGCGTTGGCGGGGAGGTGCTCTGCTATGTGTGGTAGTCGTGCAGGCCACCAGAGTGTGGCGGGTCGGATATGAGCCGGGTCGGCAGGACGCCGGTTGCGGTTCCGAGCGGGGTCGAGGTAGTCGTCTCGGGTAGGGAACTGCGGGTGAAGGGCCCCAAGGGCGAACTGAGCCGGAGCATTCCCGGGGCGATCGCGGTCGACCGCCAGGGCGATGAGGTGGTCGTGTCGCGACCAGACGATGCTCGGCAGAACCGTGCGCTTCACGGCCTGACCCGGGCACTTGTCGCCAACATGGTCACCGGTGTGACAAATGGGTTCGTCAAGGAACTCGAGATTGTCGGGGTCGGTTACCGTGCCACGGCGCGTGATGCCCGGACGCTCGACCTTGCCCTCGGTTTCAGCCACCCGGTGTCTTATTCGGCACCAGAGGGCGTGAGCTTCGAGGTGCCTGCCCCCACTCGCATCCGGGTCATTGGCATCGACAAGGAACTCGTTGGCCAGGTTGCCGCCAATATCCGGAGCATCCGCAAGCCCGAGCCCTACAAGGGCAAAGGCGTGCGCTACGCCGGGGAGCGTGTGCTTCGCAAGGCCGGAAAGGCGGCCAAGTAATGGCTGGCTTGCAGATGATTGCCCGTTGGGCCGGTTCTGTTGCCGGTCGTGGGCAGATGGAGGAGGGACGCAGGTGAGCAAAGGCTCCAGGTCCACAGGACGAGCGCTTGTTTTGCGCAAGCGCCGGCACGACCGAGTGCGGCGGAGGCTTGCAGGCACCGCAGAACGACCCCGCATGGCGGTGTTCCGCTCGAATCGCCACATGGTGGCCCAGGTGATCGACGACGTGGCGGGTCACACCCTTGCCTCGGTTTCCACGACCGAGGCGGGCCTCAGAGACGAGGCGACCTCGACTGTGGCCGGTGCGGCCGCGGCAGGCAAGCTGCTCGCCGAACGGGCAAAGGCCGCTGGAGTGACGGCCGTGGTCTTTGACCGCGGAGGCTTCCTCTACCACGGCAGGGTTGCCGCCTTGGCAGAGGCCGCACGCGAAGCTGGATTGGAGTTCTGATGGTTGAGGTCGGCTTCGAAGAGCGGACAATCAAGGTCAACCGAGTCGCCAAGGTCGTAAAGGGAGGCCGTCGCTTCTCCTTTACCGCTCTTATGGTCATCGGTGACGGCAACGGCAAGGTAGGCATCGGTTACGGCAAGGCCAAAGAAGCCGGGCTGGCGGTGCAGAAGGGAATCGAGGAGGCGCGCAAGCACCTTTTCGATGTTCCGCTTGCCGGAGACACCATTACCCATGCCGTACTGGGTGAGGCCGGGGCCGGGCGAGTACTGCTCCAGCCTGCAGCCCCCGGTACTGGGGTTATCGCCGGCGGTGCAGCTCGGGCCATCTTGGAAATGGCTGGCATCCACGACGTGTTGGCAAAGTCCCTTGGCTCTTCCAATGGGATAAATGTCGCACATGCCACCATTGCCGGCCTCAAGTCGCTACGGCGGCCGGAGGAGGTGGCTGCTCTCCGGGGTAAGCCGGTCGAGGAAGTGGTTCCCGCAGCATTGCTCAAGGCCTGGCGGGACCGGCAGCGGTTGAAGACCCTGGAGGCAAGATGAGTGGCGAGGCCGCGGTGTTGGTGAGACAGGTTCGCTCCGCTATTGGCACCAAGCCCAAGCACCGGGGAACCCTCAGGGCATTGGGGCTGGGCAAAATCGGTTCCAGCCATGTGCTGGCCGATCGGCCCGAGATCAGGGCAATGATCTCCAAGGTGTCGCATCTGGTGGTAGTGACGGAAATGGCCCAGGCGCCCAGTAGTGACGAGGTATCGAGATGAAGCTGCACGATCTTGCCCCGGCACCCGGCTCGCGCAAGGCGAAGCGACGGGTTGCCCGTGGTATCGGAGGAAAGGGCGGCAAGACTGCCGGTCGTGGCACCAAGGGCCAGAAGGCCCGCGGTTCGGTGAAGCCCGGCTTCGAAGGTGGCCAGTTGCCTCTTTCCCAGCGGGTCCCGAAGTTGAAGGGATTCAAAAACCCCTTCCGAATCAGCTACGAAGTGGTCAACCTGTCGCGCCTGGAGGCGGTGGCAGAGGATGGGGTGGTCACTCCCGATCTGCTTCGTTCCAAAGGCGTGGTCCGTTCCGGTGGCCACCGTGGAACTCTGGTGAAGGTTTTGGGGGACGGGGAACTCAGCTCTGGCCTCAGGGTCGAGGCGCATGCCTTCTCCGCGGCTGCCCGCACCGCTATCGAGTCTGCCGGAGGAACGGTTGTCCTGGTCGAGTCCCCCTATGGTGACAAGCGTCCGGTAGCCAAGGGCAACGCGCTGACCAACCGCTAGCCCTAGTGCCAGCGTGAGCTGGCGAGGAGTGACGATGCTCTCCAGCTTGATGAACATCTTCAGGGTGGCCGACCTCCGAAACAAGGTGGTCTTCACCCTGGTGGTGGTGGCCCTCTACCAACTTGGCGCAAACGTGCCGGTGCCGGGGGTCTCCCTTTCTCAGATCCACGCTCTTGAGACCCAGGCCAAGTCGAGCGGCGTGCTTAGCTACCTGGATCTGTTTTCCGGGGGGGCCCTCACGCGCTTTGCGGTATTCGGCCTTGGGATCATGCCCTACATCACCAGCTCGATCATCATCCAGCTGTTGACCACGGTGATACCGAAGCTGGAGCAGTGGCGGGACCAGGGCCCGGTCGGAGAGCGCAAGATCACCCAAACGACCCGTTATCTCACCGTGGGCCTTGCCCTCATGCAGGCAACCGGTCTTGCCTTTGTGTTCCACGGCAATGGAGGCGGGCTGCTGGGTACCGGCCAAAGCCTGGATTTGATACCCAAGTTCACCATTCCCAGGGTGACTTTCATAGTCCTGACCCTGACTGCGGGGACCGCCTTTGTGATGTGGCTGGCGGAGTTGATTACTCAGCGAGGGGTCGGCAATGGGATGTCGATCTTGATCTTTGCCAATGTCGTCGCGGGCATGCCAGCGGGCGGGGCCGCCATCTTTGCAAGCGCCGGGGCCCTGATGTTCTCGGTGATCTTCGCTCTCACCCTGGTTCTCATGGTTTCCATCGTGTTCATGGAACTCGGCCAACGCCGCATCCAGGTCACCTTCGCCAAGAGGGTCGTCGGGCGGCGCATGTATGGGGGGCAGAGCACCTACATCCCCCTGAAGGTGAACCAAGCCGGAGTGGTCCCGATAATCTTTGCATCCTCGGTGCTCTACTTCCCGGTCTTGCTCTCCAACATCATCCCCTGGACCGCTTTCAGGGCATTTGTCAGCCACTACCTCACCCAGTCCACGAGTTACGTCTACATCAGCATCTATGGCGTGCTAATCGTGATGTTCACCTACTTCTATGTAACGGTGCAGTTCGATCCGCACCAGCAGTCAGAGATCATCCGGAAACAGGGTGGGTTTATCCCAGGCATCCGGCCGGGTCCTTCGACGGAGAGGTACCTGTCGGGGATCCTCAACCGGATCACCCTTCCCGGTTCGCTTTTCTTGGCCAGCGTTGCACTTCTGCCCTCGATTGTTATGTCCGCTGCGAACATCAACAACTATCCCTTCCTGGGTACGACGATCCTTATAGCCGTGGGCGTTGCGCTGGAGACCATGAAGCAGGTCGACAGCCAGTTGATGCAACGCAACTACGAAGGCTTCCTGCGTTAATTGGTGCCTGGCGTTAGGCTGATCCTGCTCGGCCGGCAGGGCGCGGGCAAAGGGACCCAGTGTGTGCGGCTTTCCCGGCACTACGTGGTCCCTCACATTGCGACCGGGGACATGTTCAGAGCTGCGGTCAAGGCACGCACCGCCGCCGGGCGCCGGGTCAAGCGCTACCTGGACGGTGGCGAGTTGGTACCGGACGATTTGGTTATAGAGGTCGTGGCGGAGCGCTTGGGTCAGCACGACTCCAAGGTCAGGGGATTTGTGCTGGACGGCTTTCCCAGGACAGTTCGCCAGGCCGAGGCTTTGGAAAAGATGCTCGAGCCGGATCGTATTGACCTGGTGGTCGATTTGGACGTGCCCAAAGAGATAGTGCTCGCCCGCCTGGCGTCCCGGCGGGTTTGTTCTGCCTGTGGTGCCAACTACAGCCTCCAGGTGCCGCCAAAGGTGGATTGGAGTTGCGACGTCTGCGGAGGCGAGGTGATCCAGCGGGCCGATGACACCGAGGTGGCCATTCGGCGGCGGCTGGATCTATATGATTCGGAAACGGCGCCTCTCATCCGGTGGTATGGGGAGGCGGGCCTGCTGGTGACCGTGGATGGCCAAGGCTCCGCAGACGAAGTGATGGACCGGATCGTCCGGGTGGTGGACGGACGTCGCCAGGACGTCGCCGACGATGGCTCCTGGTGAACCGGTGCCGTGGATCAAAATTACCGCGGCGCAGCTACTTCACCCCGCTATGCTGTTCAAAGCCGTGCGTCCGCGCCCAGGCGGCGCCGGAGGCCGACTTCGAACCTCCGATGCTGGTGAGCGCTTATGCGCCCTGCCACGTTCAGGTGAGGGCAAGCGGAGAAGGTAAAGCGGAAAGTAGGAGGAAAGCTGCCCAAGCCGAAAGAGGACGCCATCGTCATGGAAGGCACGGTCGTAGAGCCGTTGCCAAATGCGATGTTCCGGGTCGAGTTGGAAAGTGGCCACAAGGTGTTGGCGCACAGTTCCGGCAAGATGAGGATGCACAGGATCCGTATTCTGCCCGGTGACCGCGTCCAGGTAGAGATAAGCCCCTATGACCTGACTCGGGGGCGCATCACCTACCGGTACAAGTAG
The DNA here is from genome assembly GCA_021823165.1 of Actinomycetes bacterium. Classification (GTDB taxonomy): domain Bacteria; phylum Actinomycetota; class Acidimicrobiia; order Acidimicrobiales; family JAKAOS01; genus JAKAOS01. Next base: position 5,445 of record JAKAOS010000002.1, read on the forward strand.
GGCTGAGAGGCAGTGTTTGCTGCGGGACGAGCGCCACAGGGAGCGGCGGAGTGAAGGTAAGGCCGAGCGTCAAGACGATGTGTGAGAAGTGTAGGGTGATCCGTCGCCATGGCCATGTCATGGTGATTTGCGAGAACCCTCGCCACAAGCAGAGGCAGGGCTAGGTAATGGCACGCATAGCGGGCGTCGACATACCCAGGGAGAAGCGTCTGGAGATCTCCCTCACCTACATTTTCGGCATAGGTCGCACCCGGGCCGCCGAGATATGCACCGGGGCAGGGATCTCTCCCGACACCCGGGTCCGCGATCTCACCGAGGAGGAGGTGGCCCGCCTCCGAAGCTGGATCGATGCCAACTACAAAGTCGAAGGTGACCTTCGCCGTGACGTGGCATCGGACATCAAGCGGAAAATGGAGATCGGCTCCTACCAGGGCCTCCGCCACCGCCGCGGGCTGCCGGTAAGGGGCCAGCGCACCCACACCAACGCCCGCACTCGCAAGGGCCCCAAGAAGACCGTCGCAGGTAAGAAGAAGGTTCGGAAGCACTGATGGCCAAGACCAGACCCGGAGGCCGGCGTCCCCGCCGGCGTGAGCGCAAAAACGTCACCTACGGCATCGCGCACATCAAATCCAGCTTCAACAACACCATCGTGTCCATTAGTGACACCGAGGGCAATGTTCTCGCCTGGGCCTCAGCTGGGAACGTCGGTTTCAAGGGCTCGCGCAAGTCGACTCCCTTTGCCGCACAGCTTGCCGCAGAGGCGTGTGCAAAGCGGGCAATGGAGCAGGGTGTGCGCAGGGTGGATGTATTTCTCAAGGGACCAGGATCGGGCCGCGATACCGCGCATCGTGCCATTGCGGCGGCGGGTATCGAGGTTTCCAGCATCAAAGACGTGACCCCGATCCCCCACAACGGTTGCCGCCCCAAGAAGCGGCGCAGGGTCTGAGGAGTAGAGATGGCACGATACACCGGCCCGGTGTGCCGCCTTTGCAGGCGGGAGAAGATCAAGCTTTTCCTAAAGGGAGCGAAGTGCGACTCAGCCCGCTGCCCTATTGAAAAGCGCCCCTACCCCCCCGGTGAGCACGGCAGGGACCGGCTTCGCCAGGGATCGGAATATCAGGCACAGCTCCGTGAGAAGCAGAAGGCCCGCCGCATCTACGGCGTGCTGGAAGCCCAGTTCGTGAACCTCTACGAAGAGGCGAACCGCTCGCAGGGTATTACCGGCGAGGAGCTGCTTCGGATGCTGGAGCTCCGGCTCGACAACGTGGCCTTCAGGGCCGGTTGGGGAGCCTCGCGCTCTCAGGCTCGCCAGCTTGTGCGGCATGGGCATGTGGCCGTGAACGGCAAGCGGGTCACCATCCCCAGCTACCGCGTGCGCAAGGGGGACGAGATATCCCTTGCTCCCGCCGCCCGGGAGATGGTGGAGATTCGTCACAATCTCGACACCCTTGATCGCCAGCTCCCGGCTTGGTTGTCCGACGCCGGTGAACGCATGGCAGTCACGGTGTTCTCCTTGCCGCTGCGCGAACACGTAGATGTGCCTGTGCGTGAGCAGTTGGTCGTCGAACTTTACTCGAAGTAGTGGCCATGGGTTGTCCTCGCTGCGGCGAGCTTCAGCTAAGGTCCGCTCCCGCCGGGCCGTCCGTTGTGAGCGGGGTAGGAGGCAAGAGGTGCTCATAATCCAGCGACCGTCCGTGCAGGCCGTGGGCGAGGAGGAGGCGAACCGCCAGCGCTTCTCCATCGGGCCCTTGGAGCCCGGTTTTGGACATACCATTGGCAACGCGCTCCGGCGGACCCTGCTCTCTGCAATCCCCGGTGCCGCGATTACCCAGGTTCGTTTCGACGAAGCGCTTCACGAGTTCACGGTGCTGCCGGGCGTCAAAGAAGACGTGATCGACATCATGTTGAACCTCAAAGACGTCGTGGTCTCCAGCCAGGCCGACGAGGCCGTCGTGGTGCGCCTGGATGCCTCGGGGCCGGGATCGGTGACCGCGGGTGACCTGCGTCTGAGTGCAGATGTCGAGGTGCTGAATCCCGAGCTCGTCATCGCCACTTTGAGCGAGGATGGGAATCTGGGGGCCGATCTCACCATAGAGAAGGGCAGGGGTTACGCTTCAGCCGAGCGGAACCGGACCAGCTCCACCATCGGCGTCATACCTCTGGATGCGATCTTCTCACCCGTCCGGCGGGTTTCGTTCACCATCGAGCCGACCCGGGTCGAGCAGTCCACGAACTTCGACCAGCTCGTGATCGACGTGGAAACCGACGGCTCGATATCGCCCGCCGAAGCGTTGGCCTCGGCAGGGGACACCCTCAGGTCGTTGTTTGGTCTGGTGGCCGAGATGAGCGAGAACCCCCAGGGGCTCGAGCTGGGTGAGGTTACCATCGAGGCCAGCAGCAGCCCGGACATGGATCTACCCATTGAGGATCTTGATCTTTCGGAGCGGCCCCGCAACTGTCTGAAGAGGGCTCAGATCAACACCATCGGCGAGTTGCTCGCGCGGAGCCAGGACGACTTGTTGGCTTTGCAGAACTTTGGCCAGAAGTCCCTGGACGAGGTTTTGCAGCGCATTTCGGAGCGGGGCTTGGCCCTGCGCGGAAGGGAGTAGTGGTGGGCGTACCCGCGAGGCCCAAGAAGGGTCCCCGCTTTGGGGGCGACGCGGCGCATCAGAAGGCCATGATGGGCAACCTGGTGGCCTCTCTCATCGCGGCTGAGGCGATAGTCACGACCGAGGCAAAGGCCAAGGCGCTCCGGCCCGTGGCCGAGAAGGTGATCACCAAGGCGGTCAAAGGTGGCGTTCACCGTCAGCGGCAGGTGGTGTCCTTTATCCGGGACAAGGACATGGCGCACAAGCTTTTCGATGAGATCGGTCCTCGCTACTCGGCCCGTCCGGGTGGCTACCTTCGCATTCTGAAGCTGGGTCCTAGAGCCGGGGACAACGCTCCCATGGCTCGCATAGAACTGGTTTGAGCCTCTTCGATCCCGGCGAGCCCCCAGGGCAGGTCCGGGGCGAAGGTCTTGCGGCGGGGTTTGTGCGCATAGCGCTGGAGATCGCCTATGACGGCAAGGGTCTGTCAGGCTTTGCGGCACAGCCCGGCAGGCGAACCGTTGCAGGTTTGCTCGAGGCGGCCCTGGGGAAGCTAGTCGGCGAGGTCAAAGTCTCATGTGCGGGACGAACAGATGCCGGGGTGCATGCCAGTGCACAGGTGGTGCATTTTGACACCCCCGAGGGCGGGCCGTCGCCAACGGAGTTCCTGCGTGCGGTGAATCGGCAGTTGGCGCCCAAGATTGTGGCAAAGAGGGCGGCGTTGGCCCCGGTCGGATTCCACGCTCGCCACAGCGCCGTGCTCCGCAGGTATCGGTATGGGATCCTCGCCTGCGAGGTGGCCGACCCCATGGCTGCAAATCAGCGATGGTTTGTCCCCCACCACTTGGACTTGGCGGCCATGCGGACTGCTACCTATGCGATTTTGGGGGAGCGGGACTTCACGGCCTTCTGCCGGCGCCCTCCGGGGCATGAGGGGCCGATCATGCGACGGCTTCATTACGCGCGCTGGTCGGTTGTTGGTGCGGGATTGGTTGATTTCGAACTAGAGGCCAACGCCTTTTGCCATCAGATGGTGCGTGCATTGGTGGGCACCATGGTGGAAGTGGGCCGGGGCAGGATGGATGCCGCAGCGGTTGGCAGGTTGGCCAGATCCGGTAGTCGCCAGGGTGCGCCGACCCTGGCTCCGGCGCACGGACTATGCCTGGTGGGGGTCGGCTATGGCACAGCGGATCCCTTTGCCGGCATTGATGCGCCCAGGGCGTTGCTTGGCTGACTAGCGGAGGGGGGACACGGTGAATCCCGCCGCAGCGAGTCGCTCTACGACGGCCTCTCCGTGGCTCGCTCCCCTGGTCTCCACGGTGAGCAGGACTTCGACCTCGTCGTGGCCCAGGACCAATCCGGCGCGGTGATGAGAGACGTCCAAGACGTTGAGGCGCATCTTGGCCAGTTCTTTGGTCAATGCGGCCAACATGCCTGGTCGATCCTCCAGCAGCACCCTGAGGATCAGGTAGCGGCCGGCGGCCGAGAGGCCGTGTTCAATCAACTTCGTCAGCAGTAGCGGATCCACGTTTCCGCCGGAAAGCACCGCCACGGCCTGGCCCGATCCCGGAACGGCGCCGGACATGAGAGCGGCGAGGGAGGCGGCGGCGGCGGGCTCAACCACGGCCTTGGCCCTTTCCAGCAGAAGCACCAGGGCACGGCTTATGTCCTCTTCGCTCACGGTCACGACCTCATCGACGTATGCAAGGACGTGGTCCAGGGTGAGCTGCGAAGGCGAACGCACCGCTATGCCGTCGGCCATGGTGGAGGCCGAGGGGATGGTGACCACCTCTTTGGCGTCCAGGGAAGCAGCCATGGCGGCGCTACCCGAGGCCTGGACGCCCACGACCCGAGTACGGGAGCCGGCTGCGTGCAAAGCTGCGGCCACTCCTGCGATCAGGCCGCCCCCGCCCACGGGCACCACGATGGTTTCGGCGTCGGGGGCTTCCCTGCAAAGCTCCAGGCCGATGGTTCCCTGCCCGGCAATGACAAAGGGGTCATCGAAGGGTGGCACATAGATGGCACCCTTTTGCTCCGCATGCTGCCTGGCTGCCGCTATGCAGTCATCCACTACGTCGCCCTGGAGCCGCACCCGGGCCCCGTAGGACTCGGTGGCCTGCACCTTGGGAAGTGATGCGCCTGTGGGCATATAGATAGTCGCCCTCAGCCCACGCAGCTTGGCCGCCAGGGCCACCCCCTGGGCGTGGTTTCCCGCCGAGGCCGCAACGACCTCGGTGCGGCCGGATTGGCCTTCGAGGTTGGCCAGGAAGTTGTAGGCACCGCGAATCTTGAATGACCCGGTGCGCTGCAGCTGTTCGGGCTTGAGCAGGATCTCCCGCCGGAGCATTTCGGAAAGAGAGTTTGCGGCCACCACAGGTGTTCTGCGGATCACCGGGGCTATCGTCTTACGGGCGGCTTCGAGTTGGTCGCTGCCTATCACCGACCTGAGACTAATGACATGAGGCGTGCGGTAGCCTCAAGGCGGGGGTCGCAGCACGCGGCGTGTAGGATACGGGGTCGGCCTGCAGGAGCCGCGACGCCAGGAGGCCGAAGGTGGCCTCTGCGGACAGGGCGCTTGTCGCGCCGATCCGCCATACAGCGAGAAGAGGACAAGGACAGTGCGCACCTATTCACCCAAGCCGGCAGACATTGAACGGCAGTGGCATGTCGTAGATGCCGATGGCCTGGTCCTGGGCAGGATGGCGACCGAAATTGCGATCAGGCTGCGGGGGAAGCACAAGCCGATGTTTGCGCCGCACGCGGATGTGGGTGATCACGTCATCGTCGTCAATGCTTCCAAGGTGGTCATGACCGCCAACAAGGCCGACCGCGAGCGGGTGTGGCGCCACTCGGGCTACCCCGGTGGGATTCGATCGGACAGCTATGCAGACCTGCTGGAGCGTCATCCCGACCGCGTGGTGACCCGGGCGGTTCGTGGAATGCTCCCCAAGGGCACCCTTGGTGCGGGGATGTTGAAGCGCCTCAAGGTTTATGCGGGTCCTGGCCATCCCCACGGCGCCCAGCTGCCACAGCCCCTAGAGATCGAGCTTGCCCGCCGGGCAGCTTCCTAAGAACGCGCCTAGTCCTCCGGAGGATTTGTTGTCAACGCCCTTAGTCCAGTCGACCGGTCGCCGCAAGGCCGCCATTGCACGAGTGCGCATCCGCGCCGGCAGTGGGAAGGTGACCGTCAACAAGCGTCCCTTCGAGGAGTACTTCCCCTCCGCTACGCATCGGGGAGTGGTCACCGAACCCCTACGGATCACCTCGACTGCCGAAGCCTACGACATCGATGCCACCCTGGACGGCGGCGGCGTGTCGGGCCAGGCGGGGGCGATGCGGCTGGGCATAGCTCGTGCACTTTCTGAGACCGACCCGGACTTCAGGGCCGCTCTCAAAAAGGCGGGCCTGCTCACCAGGGATGCTCGTAAGAAGGAGAGCAAGAAGTACGGGCTGAAGAAGGCCCGCAAGGCGCCCCAGTACTCCAAGCGGTAAGGCGGGGTCTGTGGCCCCGAAGTTCGGGACCGACGGCATTCGTGGAATTGCCAATCAGGAGCTGAGCCCCGAACTGGCGCTCGCTTTGGGCAGGGCCGTAGCGGAGGTATTCACCGCGGGATCATGCGTGGTTGGCCGGGATACCCGCCGCTCCGGTTCGATGCTGGTTGCGGCCGTGGTGGCCGGTCTGACGAGCGAGGGAGTTGCCGTCTCGGATCTCGGTGTGGCCCCCACGCCCGCCGTTGCCCATCTTGCGGCGACGCTGGGGGTTCCCGGAGTGGTCGTTTCTGCTTCGCACAACCCCTTTGCCGACAATGGGATCAAAGTCTTTGCCCCAGGGGGGGTCAAGCTCTCCCCGGCGGTGGAGGCCGACATCGAGGCCCGCCTCGGAGCACTGCTGGGAGATCCCTTTTCGGCCAAGCGTCCCTCGGGGGCCGGCGTCGGTGTAGTCCGGGACGGCTCGCCGATACTTGAAAGCTACGAGGACCACATTCTCAGCTGCATCGACGGTCGCAGCCTGGAAGGGCTTTCGGTGGTTGTGGATGCGGCCAACGGAGCCTGCTGGGACCTGGGTCCCAGGGTGCTTCGGCGCCTGGGCGCAGATGTGTCCGAGATCCACTCCAGCCCCGACGGTTTCAACATCAACAACGACTGCGGCTCCACATCGACGGCCGCTTTGTCCAAAGAAGTGCTCCGCCTCAATGCATCGTTGGGGGTCGCCTTCGACGGGGACGCCGACCGGCTCGTTGCGGTGGATCACCTCGGCCACGAGGTGGACGGCGATCACCTCATGGCATTGTTCGCCAGGGATCTAAAGGCTGGCGGATTCCTGGCCAACGATGCGGTGGCCGTGACGGTGATGACCAACATAGGTTTTCACAAAGCCATGGAGGCCGAGGGCATTGGCGTGGTCCAGACGCCGGTGGGTGACCGTTTCGTCTTGGACGCCATAGAGGAGCATGGCCTGGCCCTGGGGGGGGAGCAATCCGGGCACATCATCTTCCGCCGCCTGGCAACCACTGGGGATGGCCTCCTGACGGCGGTGATGTTGGCTGACCTGCTGGTCCGTTCCGGGCGTAGCCTGGCCGAGTTGTCCTCAGAGGTGATGACCCGGCTTCCACAGCGCCTGATCAATGTTGGGGTGGTGGATCCCGGGAGACTCGGTGAGGCCACCGAGTTGGCCGAGGCCGCAAGGCGTATCGAGGAGAGGATCTCGGCTGAGGGAGGCGGCAGGGTGCTGCTCAGGCCGAGTGGGACCGAGCCGCTGGTCCGCGTGATGGTGGAGGCCGCCTCTGAGGCGCTGGCGGATCAGGCCGCCTCGGAGCTGGCCGAGGAGGTGCGCCGGGTGTTGGGGCGGGAAGATCCCTTCCCGTTCTGATGCCTCACCTCGACATCGGGGCTGTCCTGGGTGGCGTAGCCTGGAGCCATGTGCGGGATAATCGCTGTGACGGGCTCGGAGTCCGCTTTGCCTCTGATCATGGAGGGGCTGGCACGTCTCGAGTACAGGGGGTATGACTCGGCGGGGGTAGTCCTGGTCGACGGCGAGGACTCCCTGTGGCAGCGCCGCAAGGCGATTGGCACCAAGTCGCTCGCCGAGCTGGCAGCGGACGCCTAGGATGCTCCCGAGGTCTGCAGTTGTGGGATCGGGCACGTGCGCTGGGCAACCCACGGGAAGCCGAGCGAGGCCAATGCCCATCCCCATCTCGATTGCACGGGCAATCTGGCCCTTGTGCACAACGGCATTATCGAGAACTTCAGTGCCCTGAGAAACGACCTTTTGGCTTCGGGGCACGAGCTGAGATCGGACACCGACACCGAGGTGTTGGTCCACTTGATCGAAGACGAGATTTCCCAGGGCCTGGGGCTTGCCGAGGCGCTCTCCGCGGTCCTCGGCAGGGTCACCGGTGCCTTCGCCCTTGCGGTGGTGCACTCCTCGGACCCTGACCTGGTGGTGGCGGCCCGGCGGGTGTCACCTTTGGTTCTGGGCCGTAACGGAGATGTTTCCATGGTCGCTTCGGACATCCCGGCCCTGTTGGGGCACGCGAAGGAGTTCTTCGTCCTCGACGACGACCAGCTTGCCCTGGTGCGACCCGGTGCTCTGGAGGTCCGCAATCTCGATGGGAGCCCGGTGCCTTTGCGGCCCCGTGCGGTGGAGTGGGACCTGGAGGCGGCGGAGCGCTCCGGTTACCCCGACTTCATGTCCAAAGAGATTCACGAACAGCCCCAGGCGCTTGCGGACACCCTGGCCGGCCGGCTTGCCGAGGAGGGCTCTCTGCGCCTGGACGAGGACCGGCTCTCCGATGAGGACCTGCGGAGCGTCGACAAGGTCTTTGTGGTGGCATGCGGGTCCAGCCTGCATGCCGGCCTGGTCGCCAAGCATGCAATCGAGCACTGGGCGCGGCTCCCGGTGGAGATCGACTTCGCCAGCGAGTTCCGCTATCGCGACCCGGTTCTGGACGGGCGGACCCTGGTCGTGGCGATCAGCCAATCGGGTGAGACCATAGACACGTTGCAGGCCGCCCGGTCTGCGGCACGCCAGCGGGCCAGGGTCCTCACCGTCACAAACGTAGTGGACTCCTCTATGGCCCGGGAGTCCGACGCGGTGCTCTATACCCGAGCCGGCCCGGAGATAGGGGTTGCGGCGACCAAGACGCATCTGACCCAGATCGTCGCGTTGGATGTCCTGGCTCTGTATTTGGCCCAGGTTCGCGGCCTGTTTTACTCCAACGAGCTTTCTTTGCTCCTGGACGGCCTGCGCAGCCTGCCCTCTCTGGTCGAAGAGACCATCGAGCGCTCAGGGGAGGTGCAGGCGACGGCCGAACGTTGCGCGGAGGCGGGAAGTTTCTTCTTCATCGGCCGCCACGTGGGCTACCCCGTTGCGTTGGAGGGAGCGCTGAAGCTGAAGGAGATCTCCTACCTCCACGCCGAGGGCTATCCCGCCGGAGAGTTGAAGCACGGCCCCATTGCTTTGGTGCAGGAGGGATCGGTGGTAGTGGCGGTGGCCACCAGGACCCCTCTTTGGGAGAAGGTGGCCTCCAACATCGCCGAGGTGAGTGCCAGGGGCGCCCGGGTCGTGGTGGTGGCCAACGAGGGCGACACCGAGACCGCCGCACTCGCCGACGACGTCTTGTGGGTGCCCAAGGCTCCCTCGCCCCTCTTTGCCCCGGTGCTGGACGTGGTGCCGCTGCAACTTCTGGCCTATCACCTGGCGCGTTTGCGCGGCAACGACGTGGACCGGCCCCGCAACCTGGCGAAGACGGTGACCGTCGAGTGACGCTCCCGGCTCCGATCGGTCCGGCTGGGCCAATCCTGGGAGTGGGTTTGGACCTGGTGGATGTGGAGCGCTTCAGAGCGGTAATGCAACGCCGCCCGGGTCTGGGCCGCCGCATCTTCACCGAGGCGGAGATCGCCTATGCGACATCGCACCGCTCCCCCTGGGAGCACTTTGCGGCTCGCTTTGCCGCCAAGGAGGCCACCATGAAGGCGCTGGGGGTCGGTCTGGGCGCCTTTTCGTTGCGGGACGCCGAGGTGGAGAGGGCATCGGGCGGAGCTCCATCGATGCGCCTTCATGCCGCAGCCGACGACCTCGCCAGGCAAAGGGGCATCGGCTCTTTTCTCTGTTCGCTCAGCCACGCAGGAGGCTTTGCCCAGGCGGTAGTCATTGCACAGCGCGAGCCAGGGGGGACTACAGACTGAAGCCCGTCCTTACAACATCGGAGATGCGGGAGGCGGATCGGCGTGCCTCGGAGAGTTTGCCACCCGGCACCCTGGTAAACCGGGCCGGTGCCGCGGTTGGGCGTGCCGCGCTGCGGATGCTGGGCGCCGCCTACGGCCGGCGGGTGGTGGTGGTCGCCGGGCCGGGCAACAACGGCGCCGATGGGCGGGTGGCTGCTTTGTGGTTGTCCCATAGGGGGGTGTCTGTTTCGGTATTCGATCAGGCCGCCTTGGGGGCTCAGGAGGAGCTACCACCCTGCGACCTGGTCATCGATGCGGCCTTCGGGACCGGCTTTCACGGCGCCTACGTGGCCCCGCTCCCCCCTCCGGGGGCGCCTGTGCTCTCCGTCGATATCCCCTCCGGTGTCAATGGTGACACCGGAGAAGCATGCCAAGGGGCAGTGGTGGCCGATCACACCATCACCTTTGCCGCCCACAAGCCAGGTCTTGTGGTCGGACAGGGCCGTTGGCATGCGGGAGAGGTAAGCGTCGCCGACATAGGTGTTGTTGTGGGGGACTCGAAGGCATCGTTGGTGGAGGACCATGACGTGGCTCTTGGCCTCCCCTCCCGGCCGTCGGATGGGCACAAGTGGAACACCGCCGTTGTCGTGGTGGCCGGCTCGCCGGGAATGACCGGTGCCGCCACACTGGTGGCGGCGGGAGCCATGCGGGCGGGCGCTGGAATGGTCCGGCTTGGTTCTCCCGGCAGAAGCGAGCTTGCAGCCTCCGAGGCGGTGGCCTTCGCTCTCGAGGGCGCCGCGTGGCACGAGGCGGCAGCAGGGGAGGCCCGGCGAGCCAAGGCTCTGGTGGTGGGTCCCGGCCTGGGCCGGAGTGCTGAAGTTGGCAGCGAGGTGGCCGCACTTTTGGACGCCACTTCCCTTCCGGCCGTAGTAGACGCCGACGGGCTGGTAGCGCTGGGAACGGCAGAGGCAGTTGCCGACCTGCTGGAGCAACGCTCCGGGCCGGTTGTACTCACGCCTCATGACGGTGAGTATGGGCGCCTGGCCGGCCGGGCGCCGGGGACGGACAGAATGGCTGCGGCCCGGGATCTGGCGGCTCGCTGCGGGGCGACGGTGTTGCTGAAGGGATCGACCACCGTTGTCGCTTCGCCCGGTGGAGAGGTGGCCATCGTCACCTCTGGTTCATCGAGGCTGGCGACTGCCGGCACCGGTGACGTGTTGGCAGGAGTGATAGGGGCCTTTTTGGCCAGGGGAGTTCCCGCTTTCCATGCGGCGGCTCTGGCGGCCCACTGCCACGGCCGGGCGGCGTCGTTGGGCCTGGAGGAAGGTTTGGTGGCGGGGGATCTTCCCCTGCTGGTGTCCCGCTGGCTGTCGGATCTACGCGGTGGTTGAGTCAAAGCTGCGCCCGACGGTGGCGGTGGTGGACCTGGACCGGGTCGAGTCGAACGCTGCTTGGCTGGCAAAAATGGCCTATCCCTCTGCCTTGTGCGCCGTGGTCAAGGCCAATGCATACGGCCACGGGGCGGTCCCCGTCGCCAAAGCTGCGCTGCGCGGCGGCGCTTCCTGGCTGGCCGTTGCCGTGGTGGAGGAGGGCATCGAGCTCCGTGAGGCGGGCATCGAGGCCCCAATCCTGGTGCTTTCGGAGGGATCGGCTGCTGGCGTCAAAGAGGCGCTGCGGTGGGATCTGGTGCCAAGCCTTTACACAGATACCGGCCTTCGCAGCCTTTGCGAGGCGGCTCTGCCAGGGACAAGGGCCGGGGTGGCAATCAAGATTGATACCGGCATGGGGAGGGTGGGGGTCGATCCCGCTGTTGTGGCTGGCCTGGCAAGGTCGGTGGCCGAATCGGACCGCTTGGACCTGCTCAGTGTTTGGACGCACCTTGCGGTGGCGGACGACCCCGATGACCCCTTCACCTCGGTGCAGTTGGCCCGTTTCGATAAGGCCGTGGCATCGATTCGGTCCGCGGGGATCGACCCCGGGCTGTTGCATGCCGCCAACTCTGCGGCCAGCACAAGGGATTCCGCCCGCTACGACATGGTTCGCTGTGGCCTGGCCCTCTACGGCTACTCGCCGTCTCCCGCCCTGGCAGGGCACTTTGAAGGCATCGAGCCGGCCCTGTCGTTGTACTCGAGGATTGGGATGGTAAAGGTGCTCGAAGCCGGGGAGCGACCCTCCTATGGCCGCCGCCGACCGCTGTCTTGCCCATCGGTTGTTGCAACGGTGCCCATTGGCTATGCCGACGGAGTGCCGTGGCGGTTGTTCCCCTCCGGGGACGCCCTGGTGGCGGGCCGGCGATGCAGCCTCGCCGGTTCGGTCACCATGGACCAGATCGTTCTGGATTGCGGCCCACCGGGTCCGGGCTCTCCCTCTCCAGGTGACGAGGTGGTGCTTTTGGGCCGACAGGGGTCCGAAATGGTGGATGCTTCCGAATGGGCGCAGGCCGCCGGCACGATCACCTATGAGATCCTTACTGGCATCGGCGGCCGTGTGCCCAGGCGGCATGTGGGCCGATTTGCATCGGATCAACGGGCTGGCACCTGAAGCCTCCCGTTCGGCCCGAGACCAGGGCCTGTTGGGCTTCGGTTGGCCGGGCCGGCCCGAAGTAGGATGGCGCGGGTGGGGAGCATCGAGACCTTGCGGGCAGAGGCCCTCTCGTGTGCGAAATGCCGGTTGAGCGAGGGGCGGACCCAGGTGGTCTTTGGGGTCGGCAACCCAGATGCGGCGCTCATGTTCGTGGGCGAGGGGCCGGGTCGCCAGGAGGATCTGGTGGGCGAACCCTTTGTGGGGCGCTCAGGTGCGCTGCTGGATCGCCTGGTGTCTGAGGAACTGGGACTGGATCGCTCGTCTTTCTACATCGCCAACGTCGTGAAGTGCCGTCCACCAGCCAACCGCGACCCGTTGCCCGACGAGGTGGAAGCCTGCCGGCCGTTCCTCTGGGGCCAGATAAAGCACGTTTCCCCCGCTGTGCTGGTGACGCTGGGCAACTTTGCCACCCGGGCGATGTTGAACAGGGAGGAGGGCGTGACCAAGCTCCGTGGCGCCCGCTACCGGGTGGACGGCCGCTGGGTGGTGCCTACCTTTCATCCCGCAGCCGCCCTTCGGGGTGGCGGCGACGTGGTGGCTGCCATGCGGGCCGACCTGGTCCGAGCGTGGACGTCTTTGGAACAAGGCCCCTCCGAGGCGGAGAGTATCCCGGGGTGAGCGGACAGGACTGCCAGTTGGCGGTGACCACTGCCGGCCCGGAGGAGACTCGTCGGGTGGGAGAGGTCTTTGCCGGCCTGCTTGGGGCTGGCGACATCGTCTTGCTGGAGGGTGAGATGGGTGCCGGCAAGACGGTGTTCGCTTCGGGGGTGGGGGCGGGTTTGGGGGTTACTTCGCCCGTCACGAGCCCTACTTTCGTCCTGGTCCGCAGCCAGCGGGGCAGGAGCCTTGCCATGCATCACGCGGATCTCTGGCGCCTGGACAGCGATGCCGAGATAGCAGACCTGGCAATCGCCGAGGCTGCAGAGGAGGACGGCGTGGCGCTGGTCGAATGGGGGGAAAAGGCAGAGAAGTTGGTTGGTGAGGAGTACATCAAAGTTGTGATCTCCATCGCAGACCAACTGCACAGGACCATCCGCTTCGAGGCTCAGGGGCCGTCCTGGACAACCAGGACGGCGGCACTGGCCCGTGTGCTCAGGGGCGGGGAGGCGGAGTGATCCTGGTCATCGAGACCTCTACGACCTCCATTGGAGTGGCGGTGGGTACCGGCAGAGAAGCCGCCTCCACGGTGCGCCACCGGGGCAGACCCCGGCATGGGGAGTTGCTCGCCCCGACGATAGAGTTCTGTTTGGCCCAGGCCGGGGTTGGGATGAAAGATATCGACGCCATCGGGGTCGATGCCGGCCCGGGCCTCTTCACCGGCCTTCGGGTCGGCGTCGCTGCGGCCAAGGCCCTGGGTTTTGCTCTTTCACGGCCCGTTTGCGTCCTGAACAGCCTAGATATCCTCGCCTGGCCACTGCGCTGGTGGCCGGGCACCGTGGTGGCAGCCCTGGACGGGCGCAAGGGGCAGTGCTTCTGGGCCGCCTACCGGAGACAGGGTGCACTCTGGGCCCCGATCAGCGGAATCGGGTCGGGCTCGCCGGAGGACATGGCCTACGAGGTGGGCAGACTGGGCTCTGGGGTGGCCTTTGTCGGGGACGCCGCATCCCGCTATGGGGAGCGGATCGGTGTCGATGGGTCGAGACCGGTGATCGGTGACACCCATCCCAACCCCGAGGCGGCACTTGAGCTCGCCGCTTTGGCGGTGGAGCGCGGTGAGGGCATCGATGCAATGTCGGTTTCCGCCCTCTATTTGAGGGCACCCGATGCCAAGGTCAGCTGGAAGGTCGAGCGGCCCCATGCTCCAAGTGGAACGGCCGCACCTTGATCCCGGTGCACCGCAATGCGCTGGATCATGCGGGGGGTGGGCTGGAGGTGCGCCTGGACCCTATGCGCCGTAGGCACCTGCGCTCGGTCCTGCGGATCGAGTCCTCCGTCTACCCCCGCCCATGGTCGCTGTCGCTTTTCTTGAGCGAACTCTCGTTGCGCTCTATCCGCTCTTATACGGTGGCGAAGGTGGCCTCCGCGGTAGTCGGCTACTCGGGTTTGATGCTGGCCGGGGACGAGGGGCATATCACCACCATCGCGGTCGACCCGGCCTGGCACCGCAACCAGATCGGCACGAGGCTGATGCTTGACATGATGCGGGTGGCCAAGGCCAGGGGCGCGTCTGATGTGACTTTGGAGGTCCGGGTGAGCAACTACCAGGCCCAGGCGATGTATCGCCGTTTTGGCTTTGCTCCCGAGGGGATAAGGCCCAACTACTACGTGGAGACGAGCGAGGATGCCCTCATCATGTGGGCCCGTGACATAGCCAGCCAGGAGTATCGGCGCCGTCTGGAGGAGATCGAGTCCAAGGTGAGGGGAACGACGTTATCGAGCGATCGCAGATGGTGAGTGATGCCCGCGATGCGGTGTTGGGGATCGAGACCTCCTGCGACGAGACCGCCGCTTCGGTCGTCCGCGGAGGACAAAGCGTCATGTCCTCTGTGATCTCCAGCCAGCTGGACCTGCATGCCCGTTTCGGCGGGGTGGTCCCCGAAATTGCGAGCCGGGCACATCTCGATCTATTGCTACCAGTGGTCTCCGAGGCGCTTTCTGGGGCCCAGGTGGAGGGGCCATCGCTTGCAGCCGTGGCCGTCACAACCGGCCCGGGGCTTGCGGGGGCGCTGCTCGTGGGGGTGTCGGCGGCCAAGGCCTTGGCCCTTGCCTGGGGCGTTCCCTACGTGGCGGTCAACCACCTGGAAGGCCACTTGTATGCCGCCAGCCTGGAGGAGGAGAAGCTGGAGTATCCCATTGTCACGCTGTTGGTCTCCGGCGGGCACACGATGCTGGTCTTGGTGCAGAGCCCTGGCAACTACCGGCTCATGGGCGAGACGGTGGACGATGCGGCAGGTGAGGCA
Organism: Actinomycetes bacterium; assembly: GCA_021823165.1. GTDB lineage: Bacteria > Actinomycetota > Acidimicrobiia > Acidimicrobiales > JAKAOS01 > JAKAOS01. Next base: position 20,683 of record JAKAOS010000002.1, read on the forward strand.
TTCGACAAGGTGGCCAGGGCACTTGGCCTCGGCTACCCCGGCGGACCGGCGATCGATGCCATGGCCAAAAAGGGAGACCCGTCCGCGATCCCCTTCCCGCGCCCGATGATGGGCGCAGGGTTGTCGTTTTCCTTTTCCGGTCTGAAGACGGCAGTCACCCGCTGGGTGCGCGAGCATCCCGATGCCGAGGTTGCAGACGTGGCGGCATCATTTCAACAGGCCGTTGTGGACGTATTGGTTTCCAAGGCAGCCACGGCCGCTCGGCAGGTGGGAGCCATGGGCATCTGTCTGGGAGGCGGGGTTGCCGCCAACGCCCAGCTGCGGGAGGCCATCGTCGAGGCCTGCGCCAAAGAGGGCATGGCAGCGCTTCTGCCTTCCAAGGCAATGTGCACCGACAACGCCGCGATGATTGCAGCCGCGGGCTGGCACAGGTTGCGCAGTGACGGCCCGAGCCCCCTCGATACACCGGCGGAACCCGATCTTTCACTGGTAGCTCACACGGCCTGATAGCGACTGGAAGCCCGAGAGTTTCTTCAAGTCACAAGAGTTGGTTGGGGATGGCTCCGGACCAAAGGATCGCCTCGGGAGGCCGCAAGATACCAGTGAAGATCCCGGATGTCAGTCGGTGGGCACCGGCCCCGTTCCGCCTGGACCCTGCTGGCCCATCTGCGCCCCAGCCATCTGGTTACGAATTTGGCGGGTGTCCTCGGCGATGTGGAACACGACCATTATCAACTCAAATGTGACACGGGCGAATCCCAGGTAGAGGATGAAGAGGATCGGGACGATGATCAGGCCGACCACCGCGAAAAGCGCTCCCCTCGATGCCATGGTCACAAATATGGCCAGCGCAGCGAAGCTGTAGACCACGGTAACGATTATGTAGAGAGTTTTGACAAGCTTTGTCGTGACAAAGCTATTAAAGGAGAAGTCGAAAAGGCTCTGCAGAAACCCCTTAGCCGAGGCGCTGCTGATGTTACTCATAGGACCGGCCTCCTTGCTGGCAATGATGACCATATGATGGCACATCAACTGGGGACAGATGACTTATTGGGGGCAGTTGTCCTTGGAGAAAGCGCTGAGGATGCCCCCGGTGGCCCCGAAAGGGTTTGGGATCGCTGCATGCCGGCCCGCATCCCTCGTTGTCCTCTGGGATGGCTCTCATGGGAGTCGGCCCCCTCGGGCTAGTTCCAGCCACAGGCAATGAGCGGTTGAGCGGTGTCGTTGGTTCTCCATGAGAAGTGCCCTTGGCTCCCAAGGTGGAGAAGGGGAGTGCCCAGCGGTTGCCGCGAGCCCGCGCGGTCGCTATCGTTAGCACTCAGAAGATCCGAGTGCTAACCGGAGCGGCAACGCCGCTGTGGAAACGGAGGCTATTACATGAGGCTCGAGCCCCTCGACGACCGCATTGTCGTGCGTCCCAACGAGTCCGAGGAGCGGACTGCGTCTGGCCTGGTGATTCCTGACACCGCCAAGGAGAAGCCCCAGCAGGGCGAGGTTATCGCAGCCGGTCCTGGACGGCGGGCGGACCAGAGCGGAGAAATCATTCCCCTCGGCGTGAGTGTCGGAGACACCGTCGTCTACTCCAAGTACGGGGGGACGGAGATCACCATCGACGGCGAGGACCTGCTGATCCTTACGAGCCGTGACGTGCTGGCAAAGGTGGTGAAGTAATGGCGAAGATGCTGCGTTTTGACGACGCTGCTCGGCGCAGTCTCGAGGCCGGTGTCAACCGCCTCGCTGACGCGGTCAAGGTGACCATCGGTCCCCGCGGCCGCAACGTGGTATTGGAGAAGAAGTTCGGTGCTCCCACCATCACCAACGATGGTGTTTCCATTGCCCGGGAGATCGAACTCGAGGACCCCTTCGAGAACATGGGTGCCCAGCTGGTGAAGGAGGTGGCGACCAAGACCAACGACGTCGCCGGCGACGGCACCACTACCGCCACTGTCCTGGCCCAGGCCCTGGTGCGTGAGGGATTGCGCAACGTGGCCGCCGGTGCCAACCCGATGTCGCTCAAGAAGGGCATCGAGAAGGCCGTCGCGGCGGCCGTGGAGGCCATCCGCAGCCAGGCCAAGGACATCGAGGACCGCAACGAGATTGCCCAGGTGGCTGCGATCTCCGCCGCCGACGCCTCGATCGGCGAGGTTCTCGCGGATGCCATCGACAGGGTCGGCAAGGACGGGACCGTGACCGTCGAGGAGTCCAACACCTTTGGTCTGGAACTCGACTTCACCGAGGGCATGCAGTTCGACAAGGGCTACCTCTCCCCTCACTTCGTCACCGACAGGGAGCGCCAGGAGGCAATCCTGGAAAACCCCGTCATCCTGTTCTCCTCCTCCAAGATCTCCTCGCTGGCCGAGTTCCTTCCCTTCTTGGAGAAGGTGGCACAGGCAGGCAAGCCGCTGCTGGTAGTGGCCGAAGACGTGGAAGGCGAAGCGCTGACCACCCTGGTGGTGAACCGCATCAGGGGCATCCTCTCGGCCGTGGCGGTCAAGGCTCCCGGCTTCGGTGAGCGCCGCAAGGCCATGCTGGGCGACATGGCGGTCCTCACCGGCGGCCAGATCCTCTCCGAGGAGCTGGGCCTCAAGCTCGACAGCATCACCTTGGACATGCTGGGCACCGCCCGCAAGGTCGTGGTGACCAAGGACGACACGACCATCGTCGAGGGCGGCGGTTCGCCCGAGGCGGTTGCCGGTCGTGTGGCCCAGATCCGCCGTGAGATCGAAGAGACCGACTCGGACTGGGACCGGGAGAAGCTGCAGGAGCGCCTCGCCAAGCTCGCAGGCGGAGTGGCCCTTGTCAGGGTCGGCGCCGCCACCGAGGTGGAGCTGAAGGAGAAGAAGCACCGCATCGAAGACGCCCTGTCTGCCACGCGTGCCGCGGTGGAAGAGGGCATCGTGGCCGGCGGCGGGACCGCCCTGTTGAGGTGCCGGGCGGCCATTTTGGACGCGGCCGGCAAACTTGCCGGGGATGAGGCCACCGGGGCTGCAATGGTTGCCCGGGCGGTCGAGGAGCCTCTCCGCTGGATCGCCAACAACGCGGGGCTCGACGGATCGGTCATGGTCCGCAGGGTCGAGTCCGAGCAGGGATCGGTTGGCCTGAATGCTGCGACGGGGAACTTCGAGGACCTCGTCAAGGCGGGTGTAATCGACCCCGCCAAGGTGACGCGTTCGGCTTTGCAGAATGCCGCTTCCATCGCAGCGCTCCTCCTCACCACCGAGGCGCTCGTCACCGACAAGCCCGAGAAGAAGGCCGACGCCGCAGCCGCAGCAGCGGGCGGCATGGGTGGTATGGGCGGCATGGGTGGTATGGGCATGATGTGAGCCATCCCGGGCGCCCCATGTGAGTGCCCTGTATGTCCAAAGAAGGGGGGGTTGGCCGAATGGCCTCCCCCCCTTTTGCTTTGTTGGCCGGAGGGCTTTGCTGTGGCTGAAATCAACAGGCGAGACGATTAATCTCGGAGCATGCAACCCCGCCCGAGTTCTGACCCCCAAACCCTCCTCCGCTACTGGATGGAGTGGGAACGCGGTGAGACTCCGCCCGGACGGGTGATGTCCAATTTGAAGACAGCGGGCCTGAGGGAGCTTTTGGAGGGCCTGGCGGCAGGTTCCGGCCATGGAGAGGCCAGCATGGAGAGCACTGGGAGGATCGGTGGCTGAGGTAGAGATCGGCATCGGCAAGACGGGCCGGCGTGCCTACGGCTTCGACGACATAGCCATCGTCCCGAGCCGACGCACCCGGGATCCCGAAGACATCGACATCAGCTGGGAGATCGATGCATTCAACTTCGATCTGCCGCTCATGGCCTCGGCGATGGACTCCGTGGTGAGCCCGGCCATCGCCATAGAACTCGGCCGTCTCGGTGGGGTGGGCGTGTTGAACCTGGAGGGGCTCTGGACCCGCTACGAGGATCCCGAGTCGGTATACGAGGAGATCGCCTCGCTGCCCGACGACAAAGCCACCCTCCGGATGCAGCAACTTTACACCGAGCCAGTGAAGCTGGAACTCGTCACCCAGCGCATTCGGGAGATCAAAGCCGCAGGAGTCGTAGCGGCAGCATCGGTAACCCCGCAGCGCACTGCTGAGATGACCAGGGCCATCCTGGACGCCGAGTTGGACCTACTGGTCATCCAGGGCACCGTGGTCTCGGCCGAGCACGTCTCCAAAAATGCCGAGCCTCTCAACCTGAAGCGTTTCATACGAGAGCTGGAGATTCCCGTGATAGTGGGTGGCTGTGCCTCCTACCAGGCGGCACTTCACCTCATGCGCACCGGGGCGGTCGGAGTCTTGGTCGGGGTGGGCCCTGGCAACGCCTGCACCACCAGGGGAGTGTTGGGAATCGGCGTGCCACAGGCAACGGCGATTGCCGACGCAGCGGGTGCGCGCATGCGCCACCTGGACGAGACCGGCGTCTACTGCCATGTGATCGCCGACGGGGGCATGAGCCGGGGAGGCGACATAGCCAAGGCGATTGCCTGCGGCGCCGACGCGGTCATGCTCGGTTCCCCCCTCACCACCGCAGCCGAAGCACCCGGCCGGGGCTGGCACTGGGGCATGGCCACCTTCCACCCCACCCTGCCGCGGGGAACCCGGGTCCGCACCCGGACCAGGGGCACCCTGAAAGAGGTCCTGTTGGGCCCGGCCCATGAGAACGACGGAGGCCTCAACCTTTTCGGGGCCCTGCGCACCTCGATGGCCACCTGCGGGTATGAGAGCGTGAAGGAGTTTCAAAAGGCGGAGGTCATGGTGGCGCCGGCGCTGCAGACCGAGGGCAAGTCCCTCCAGCGCAGCCAGGGCGTCGGCATGGGGCGGTAGTCGTGGCGGTCTTGGTCAACCCCGGCGAACACGACACCGTCGTGGTTGTGGATTTCGGTGCCCAGTACTCCCAGCTGATCGCCAGGCGAGTCAGGGAGGCTCGGGTCTACTCCGAGATCGTCCCCCACGATGCCTCCCTCGAGGAGATCCTCGCCAGATCGCCAAAGGGCGTGATTCTCTCGGGCGGTCCCAAATCTGTCCATGTTCCCGGAGCGCCGGGCATAGACCAGAGGCTTTGGGATGCCGGCATCCCGGTGCTCGGCATCTGCTACGGGGCCCAGCTCATGGCGCAGTCCCTCGGCGGCACGGTGGCCGCCACCGGCGTGGGCGAATACGGCAGGACCCCGATCCGGCGCCTCGGTCCCTCTGTGATCATGTCGGATGCGGCCGAGGACACCGAGGCCTGGATGAGCCACTTCGACTCCATCGTCTCCCCACCGGCCGGTTTCTCGGTGGTTGCCTCGGCTCCGGGTGCCGAAGTGGCGGCCTTCGAGGCTGCCGACAGAGCCCTGTTCGGTGTGCAGTTTCATCCCGAGGTGGCCCATACCCCCCACGGCCAGGACATGCTGCACCGGTTCTTGCACGATGTATGCGGCTGCAGGCCGACCTGGACCCACACCTCGATCATTGCGTCGGCCGTGGAGGCAATAAGCGCCCAGGTTGGTCCCGACCGGGCACTGTGCGCGCTGTCGGGCGGGGTCGACTCCTCGGTTGCTGCGGCCCTGGTGGCGACCGCCATCGGGGAGCGGCTGACCTGTGTCTTTGTCGATACCGGGCTCATGCGGGAAGGAGAGTCCGAACAGGTTGAAGAGACCTTCCGGCGCCAGTTCGGACTCGATCTGATACACGTCAAAGCCGCCGACCGCTTTTTCGCGGCCCTCTCTGGGCTCACCGATCCAGAGCTCAAGCGAAAGGCCGTGGGGGAGACCTTCATCCGCATCTTCGAAGAGGTTGCCCTGGAGCATTCCGATGCCCGTTATCTGGTGCAGGGCACCCTCTATCCAGACGTGGTCGAGTCGGGCTTCGGCAAGGCGGAGGTCATAAAGAGCCACCACAACGTGGGCGGCCTTCCCGAAACCATGGATCTGGATCTCGTGGAGCCATTGCGGTCGCTCTTCAAAGACGAGGTAAGGGCCGTAGGAGAGGAGTTGGGGCTGCCCGAGGAGATCCTCTGGCGCCAGCCCTTCCCCGGGCCCGGGCTGTCCGTCCGGATCGTAGGCGAGGTAACTCGGGAGCGCACCGAGGTGCTGCGGGCGGCGGATGCCATTGTGGTCGAGGAGATTCGTCGAGCTGGTCTCGCCCGTCAACTGTGGCAGGCCTTTGCGGTGCTGCCGGCGGTCCGCACCGTTGGGGTCATGGGCGACGAGCGCACCTATGCCTACCCCATCGTGATCCGGGCGGTGGAGAGCGAGGACGCCATGACCGCAGATTGGGCACGGCTGCCCTGGGAGTTGCTGGAGCGGCTGTCCAACCGGTTGGTGAACGAGGTGCCTGGCGTCAATCGCGTCGCCTATGACATCACCTCCAAGCCACCCGGCACCATCGAGTGGGAGTGAGCGAGCCCTTCTTCCGGCCTGCTCCATCGGGGGAGGATGAGGTCCATCTGACGGACGGGCTCAACCCCGACCAGCGGAAGGCTGTGCTTCACGAAGAGGGTCCCTTGCTGCTCATTGCGGGGGCCGGGTCGGGAAAGACCCGGGTGCTTACCCACCGCATAGCGCACCTCGTTTCCGCCCGGGGTGTCCCGCCCTCCAGGATCCTTGCGATCACCTTCACCAACAGGGCAGCGTCGGAGATGAAGGCCAGGCTGGAGGCGTTGTTGGGCCCGGCCGCCTCCCAGATGTGGGTTTCGACCTTCCACTCGGCATGCGTAAGGATCCTGCGTCGGCATGCCGAGGTGCTGGGTTGGAAGTCCTCTTTCACAATCTATGACCAGGGAGACGCGTTGCGCCTGGTCGGATACGTGATCCGGGATCACGGCCTGGACCCGAAACGTTTCACGGCCCGGGCCGTCCTGGCTGCGATTTCGGGGGCGAAGAATGATCTGGTGAGCGTCTCGGGCTATGCCGAGCGGGCCCATTCGCCCTTCGAGCGGAGAGTCGCTGCCGTCTACGCCGACTATGCGGCGCGCTGCCGGGCCGCCAATGCACTGGACTTCGACGATTTGTTGGTCGCAACCGTCCAGCTTTTCGAGATGGCCCCCGACGTCCTCTCCTACTACCAGAACCGCTTTGTCCATATAGCGGTGGACGAATACCAAGACACCAACGCGGTTCAGGCCCGCCTGGTGGTATTGCTCGGGGCGGGGCATCGCAACGTCTTTGTGGTGGGCGACTCCGATCAGTCCGTCTACGGCTTCCGGGGTGCCGATATCTCCAACATCTTGGACTTCGAGGGCTCCTTCCCCGATGCGACCGTGATGCTGTTGGAGCAGAACTACCGATCCACCCAGAACATCCTGGATGCCGCCAATGCATTGATTGCCAACAACGCCCTGCGCCGGCCCAAGTCACTTTGGACCAAGGAAGGCCCCGGGGAACCCGTTGTGCACTACCGGGCCCGGGACGACAACGCCGAGGCCTCCTGGGTGGCCGATCAGATCGAAGGGCTCGTCTCCGAAAAGGGCATCCCCGCCTCCGACATTGCGGTCTTCTATCGCACCAATGCACTGAGCCGGGCCGTTGAGGAGGAGTTGGTAAGGCGTTCGATCGCCTATCGCATGGTCGGAGGTGCGCGCTTTTTCGACCGCAGGGAGGTGCGTGACCTCCTTGGTTGGCTGCGGGCCATCGCCAACCCCGAGGACGAGGTCAGCTTGAAGCGGGCCATGGGGGCACCCAAGCGAGGAATCGGGGATGCCACCATTGCCCGGCTGGATCAATGGTCCTCCGCCAACGGCAAGAGTTTTGCCCAGGCGTTGGGCGACCCTGCGGCCGCCGGCGTCAAGGGGCGTTCTGCCAGCGCGGTGGCGGATTTCATGCGGCTATTGGGCGAGATGTCCGCCATGGCGGCGAGCGAACTGCCCGAGGAGGTGGCCGAGGCGGTCTTGGAGCGCAGCGGCTACCGGGCCGAGTTGGAATCCGAGGACAGCCTCGAAGCGGCTGGCCGGCTGGAAAACCTGGGCGAATTGGTGGGCGAGGCGGCCAAGCACGAGAGCCTGGCTGAGTTCTTGGAGTCCGTCTCCCTGGTGAGCGAGACCGAAGGGGACGGGGGTGAAAGCCAGGAGCAGGTGACGCTGATGACCCTGCACTCCGCCAAGGGCCTGGAGTTCCCAGTCGTGTTCATCATCGGAATGGAGGAGGGCATCTTCCCCCACTCCCGGGCCCTGGGGAAGCCCGAGGAGTTGGAGGAGGAGCGCCGGCTTGCCTATGTGGGCTTTACCCGCGCCCGCCAGCGCCTCTTTGTCACCAGCGCCTGGCGGCGGAACCAGTGGGGAGCGGGCCAGTTCAACCCTGCGAGCCGGTTCCTTTCAGAGGTTCCGGCATCCTGTCTCACTTTGGCACCGGACTCCTTCGACGGTTCGGAATGGTCGTTTTCGCAGCTGGCGTCGCAATCCTGGGACGGCGTGGAAAGGGTCGACGGCAATGGCGTGACCAGGCGCTTTGTCGACGACACCGTCAGGGGGCGCCGGCCCACATCCCCTGGGAGGCGCTCTCCAGCCGTGTTGGACCTGGCGGCGGGGGAGGACGTGGTGCATGGCAAGTGGGGCGAGGGCGTCGTCATCTCGGTGCGAGGAGAGGGAGAGCGGGCCGAGGCGGTTGTGCGCTTTGCCGGAATCGGTGAAAAGACCCTGCTGTTGTCCATAGCCCCGCTCAAGCGGGCATGAGCACACCCATGGGTGAGCACGCTGAATGGAGTATCGGGGTGCAACAGGTAGCATGGGACGCCGTGCGTTTGGCGGTCCTGGCATCGGGGAGCGGGACAATCCTCTCATCCATGATCGAGCAGGATTTGCCCATCGAGGTGGTCGTGGTGGACAGGCAGTGCCGCGCCGAGGAGGTGGCGGGCGAGGCCGGCGTCGCCGTCGTCCGGCTTACGCGTGCCAGCTTCGGGGCCTCCTTTGACCGACCCTCCTACACCAAGTCGCTGGTGGGAGTGCTCAAGGAGAGGGGAATCGGCCTGGTGGCCATGGCCGGGTTCGGCACGGTGCTTTCTGGGGAGTTGTTCGAGGAGTACCCGGGCAGGGTGATGAACACCCATCCCGCCCTGTTACCGGAGTTCAAGGGATGGCATGCCGTGCAGGCCGCCCTCGATGCCGGGGTGGAGATGACAGGGTGCACCGTCCACATCGCAACCACCGAGGTTGACGATGGACCGATACTTGCCCAGGAGGCGGTCCCCGTACTGGAGGGGGACACGGTGGAGTCGCTGCACGAGCGGATCAAAGAGGTAGAAAGGCGCCTCTATCCTGCCACCCTGAAAGCGGTCCTGGAGGCCGGAGGCGACCCGGGCTCCCTTGTGGGGCAGCCTCGGTCCACGAAGCGGCCGGCACCTTGGGAATCCGGTGGAGAAAGTGAGTTGATCAGATGAGGCGGGCACTGGTATCGGTTTGGGACAAGACCGCGCTGGTTGACTTTGCCCGGTCCCTGGTGGAGTTGGGCTGGGAACTGCTTGCCAGCGGTGCAACCGGGGCGGCCCTGGCGGCCGCCGCAATCCCCCATGTGAAAGTCGAGGACGTGACGGGATGGCCCGAGATGCTGGGGGGGCGGGTGAAGACTTTGCACCCTGCCATCCATGCAGGCATCCTGGCTGACCGCTCCAAAGATTCTCACCTGGCGGACCTCGAGAGCCACTCCCTTTCCCCTGTTGATTTGGTGGTGTGCAACCTCTACCCCTTCGGCTCCCAGCCCGGCATCGAGATGATCGACGTCGGCGGGCCCACCATGGTCAGGGCCGCCGCCAAGAACCACAACCACGTCGGGGTGGTGGTGAGCCCGGCGGATTATCCCGCGGTGTTGGACGAGTTGCGCCGGGACGGCGACCTCGGCCAGGCCACTCGCCGGGCCCTTGCCCGCAAGGCCTTTGCCCACACCGCCGCCTACGACGCGGCAATCGTGGAGTGGCTGGATTCCCTGGAGGGCGCCGAGGGGGGAGCCATGCCCCCCACTCTGCATCTGGCCCTGGAGCGTTCCGCTTCGCTTCGCTATGCGGAGAACCCCCACCAGAACGGTGCCCGCTACTCCATCGTGGGCGAGAGGGGCTGGTGGGACGGGGTGCGTTCCCACGGTGGCCTTCCTCTGTCGTATCTGAACCACTTCGACGCCGAGGCCGCCTACCAACTCGCCTTTGAACTGGCGGACCTTACGAACAAAAAGGTCGCAGTGGTGGTGAAGCATGCCAACCCCGCCGGGGTGGCCCTGCGGGATGACTTTGCGACCGCAGTCGCCGACGCCGTGGCGGCAGATCCGGTTTCGGCCTTCGGGGGGATTGCGGCCATTAGCGGGGAGATGGATCTTGCCGCCGCCCAAGCCCTTGCGGACGGGCCCCAGATGGACGTGGTTGTTGCCTCCTCCTATGGTCCCGGGGCCATTGAGGTGCTGGCCAAGAGGCGGAAGAACACCAGGATTCTCGAAGGCCCCCGCCCCAAGAGGCCCCGGCGGGATTTCAGGAGCATCGACGGGGGCTTCCTCGTCCAGGAGGCGGATCGCATTTCGGAACGTTCTGGCTGGAAGGTGGCGGGCACGCATCAGCCCGGCGAGGACGCGCTGGCAGACCTGGAACTCGCCTGGGTGGTGTGCGCCCGCACCGGATCCAATGCCATCGTGCTCGCCTCGGGCGGCTGTGTCGTGGGCGTCGGAGCCGGCCAACAGAACCGCGTCGATTCGGCCAGGATCGCAATCGAGAAGGCGGGAGGCCGTGCCATGGGAGCAGTTGCAGCCTCGGATGCCTTTTTCCCCTTCCCCGACGGAGTGGAGGTGCTGGCGGCATCGGGGGTCCGGGCCGTGATCCAGCCCGGCGGGTCGGTGCGGGATGCGGCGGTCACCGAGGCGGCGGATGCGGCCGGAATGGCCATGGTGCACACCGGCGAACGCCACTTCCGCCACTGATGGCCGCACAGATACTTGCGGGCCAACCCGTCGCGGATTCGGTGCTGGCCACCGTGACTGAGCAGGTGGAGAGGCTGAGCGCCTCCGGCAGGCGGGTGGGGCTCGGGACCATTCTGGTGGGAGACGACCCGGCAAGCGCCGGATATATACGCATCAAGCGCTCCCGGGCCCAGGAGCTGGGCATCGACTCCCATCACCTGCATCTTCCCCAGGGCGCCACCCAGCAAGAGGTGGAACAAGCAGTTCGCCGCTTCAACCAGGATGAGCGAGTCGACGCAATGCTGATCCAGCATCCCCTGCCACAAGGGCTTGACTACGAGGCGCTGCTCGAGGTCATGGACCCGGACAAAGACGCCGACGGGCTGCATCCCTACAACCTCGGAAAACTGGTGCTGGGGCGCCCGGGGCCGTTGCCGTGCACACCGGCCGGCATCGAGGCAATGCTCGCTCACTACAAGATCGACATCGCCGGGGCGCACGTGGTCATCCTGGGAAGGGGACTGACCCTGGGTCGACCTCTTTCCATACTCCTGTCCCAGAAGCGCCCGGGGGCCAATGCGGCTGTGAGCGTGATCCACTCGGCGGTCCAGGGCTGGGAGCGGTATACCAGGCAAGCCGACGTGGTGGTGGCGGCGGTTGGGGTGCCGGGGATCCTGAAGGCCGACCACATTCGCCCCGGGGCCGTTGTCGTAGGTGGCGGCGTCCGCTACGAGGGCCGGCGGGTGCTTTCGGACGTGGAGGAGGGCGTGGCGGAGGTTGCGGGATGGGTGACGCCGCGGGTTGGTGGCGTGGGACCCATGACCGTGGCGATGCTTTTCAAAAATGCGCTGGACGCAGCATTGCGCAAAGAGGATGTTTGACGCACCCTCCCAGCCGGTTTCGGAGGTCCCAGTTCCCCCTACGATTGCCCCCGTGGCTCGCATAGCGGAGTTGCTGGCGGAGGGCCGAACCTTTTCCTTTGAGTTCTTTCCTCCCCGCAACGACTTGGAACAACAGACCCTCGTGCACACGCTGCGCGAACTGGAGCCTCTGGGGCCCTCCTTCGTCTCGGTCACCTACCGGGGAGGGCGCTCCTCCCGCCGCCGCACCCACGACCTCGTGGCTGCCATGTTGAAGACGACCTCGCTCAGGCCGATGGCGCATCTGATCTGCACCGGCCACAGCCGCCTGGAACTCGCCGAGATCCTGGTCGATTTCAGAAAATCTGGCATCGAGAATCTCATGGCCCTGGGCGGCGACCCGCCGGCGGATCCCGACGAGAAAGAGGGCGAGCTTCGCTACGCCATAGAACTGGTGGAACTCGCCAGGGCCATAGGCGGGTTCTCCATCGGCGTGGCCGCCCACCCCGATGGCCATCCTCGCTCTCCCGACCTCGCCTCCGATCGCCGTTATCTGGCGGCCAAGCTTGCGCTTGCTGACTTTGGCGTCACCCAGTTCTTCTTCGAGGCCGCCTCGTATTCCTCTTTGGTCCAAGACATGGAACGCCTGGGCATAACCAAGCCGATCCTTCCCGGGATAATGCCGGTTACCTCACTGAACTCCATCCCCCGGATGCAGGCGATGGGCGCCCAAGTGCCCGACTGGATGCACCAACGGCTCGTGAGCGGTGGAGACTCCCCAGAGGCGGTTCGTCGGGCCGGGATCGACATCGCGACCGAACTGTGCGAGCAGGTGCTGGCCGCCGGGGCCCCGGGGTTGCACTTCTATACCCTCAACCGCTCCACGGCCACCAGGGAGATACATCATCGCCTCGCGGCAGACGGCCTCGTCCCGGGTTTCCCTCTCCAGGGCGCGCCTGAACCCCAGCCCTATCTCGGGCAATAAGATTCCCAAAATGGCGGAGAAGATAACCATGTCCTCCCTCGGTGCCCTTCAGGTGCCCGAGGAACCGATCATCCCCTTTATCGAGGGCGATGGCATAGGGGTGGACATATGGCCGGCGGCAAAGGCCGTCCTCGATGAAGGCGCCTCGCGCTTTGGCCACAGGGTCGCCTGGCTGGAGGTATTGGCCGGCGAGAAGGCCTACAACGAAACGGGCCAGTGGCTCCCACCCGAAACCGTGGAGTCCTTCCGCGAGCACCTCGTGGGAATAAAGGGTCCGCTAACCACGCCCGTAGGGGGGGGGATCCGGTCGTTGAACGTCGCCCTCCGCCAGATCCTCGACCTGTATGTGTGCCTGCGTCCCGTCCGCTGGTTCACCGGCGTTCCATCTCCGGTTCGCCATCCCGAGAAGGTGGACATGGTCATCTTCAGGGAGAACACCGAGGACGTCTATGCGGGTCTCGAGGTGGCCGAGGGCTCGGCGGAGGCCGCCAAGCTCATCGAGTTCCTCCGGGATTCGATGGGTTGGCAGATCCGGCCCGACTCCGGGGTCGGCATCAAGCCAATCTCGGTGACCGGCTCCAAGAGGCTTGTGCGGGCGGCCATCCGATATGCGCTCGACCACGGGCGGCGCAGCGTCACCCTGGTGCACAAGGGCAACATTCAGAAGTTCACAGAAGGGGCCTTCCGCTCCTGGGGATATGACCTGGTGCGAGAGGAGTTTGCCGATGAGGCAATCGGCTGGGAGGACTGCGGCGGGGAGCCGGGCGACAAGCTTCTGGTCAAAGACGCCATCGCCGACATCACCATGCAGCAGGTTCTCACCCGTCCCGAGGACTTCGACGTGATCGCAACCACGAACCTCAACGGCGACTACCTCTCCGATGCCCTGGCCGCCCAGGTCGGCGGGATTGGGATCGCACCGGGTGCCAACATCAACTACGTAACGGGACATGGCATCTTCGAGGCCACCCACGGCACTGCTCCCCGCTATGCGGGCCAGGACAAGGTCAACCCCGGCTCGGTGCTTTTGTCGGGCGTCTTGATGTTCGAGCATCTCGGTTGGGCGGACTCCGCCCAGGCCATTGTTTCTGCCATGGAGCAGACCATCGCCGAGGGGATTGTCACCTACGACTTCGCCAGGATGACCGCCGGTGCCCGAGAGGTGCGCACGAGCGAGTTTGCCCAGGCGATCATCGATCGGCTGTAGGGGGGAGGATGGGGGGATCCAAGGCGATCCGGATCGCCATAACGGGTGCGGCCGGACAGATTGGCTATGCGAGCGTCTTTCGCATCGCGGCGGGGGAGATGTTCGGCCCCGACCAGCCGGTGTCGTTGCGGCTGTTGGAACTGGACTCTGCTCTTGGGGCACTGGAAGGCGTGGCGATGGAACTGGAGGATTGCGCCTTCCCCCTGCTCGAGGGCCTGGACATCACCTCAGACACCGACGAGGCCTTTTCCGGTGTGAACTGGGCACTTCTCATCGGGTCTGCGCCTCGCAAGGCCGGCATGCAGCGATCGGACCTCCTGCGGGTGAATGGGCACATATTCGGTCCCCAGGGAGCCTCCCTGGCGCGCTGTGCCGACTCCGGCGTGAGGGTGTTGGTCGTCGGCAACCCCTGCAACACCAACTGCTCCATCGCGATGTCCCATGCCCCAGAGATACCCTCAGAGCGTTGGTTTTCCATGACTCGACTCGATGCGAACAGGGCTTGCAGTCGTCTGGCGATGGCCGCTGAGGTCCCTGTCGATGTGGTCACCAACATGGCCATCTGGGGAAATCACTCCTCAACGCTTTTCCCCGACTTCACTCATGCTCGCATAGGGGGAAAGCTCGCCACCGAGGTGCTCGATCGCCAGTGGCTGGAGGGTCCCTTTGTGACAGAGATCCAGGAAAGAGGAAGCGCCATCATCAAAGCGAGGGGGGCCTCCTCTGCAGCGTCGGCGGCAAATGCGATCATCGGAACGGTGAAAAGCATCGTGAATCCGACTCCAAAGGGCGACTGGGCCGCCATTGCGGTGCCGAGTAGGGGCGATTACGGCGTCCCGGAGGGCCTCGTCTTCGGTTTCCCGGTGCAGTCGGACGGCGAGCAGGTGTCGGTCGTGGAGGGGCTCGACAACGATGCCTATGTCCGTGACAGGATCTCGCGGGGCATGGAGGAGCTGCTGGCGGAACGCAAGGTGGTCAGGGATCTCTTCCCGGTCTGATATGGCATCAGGCCCCCGGGGGTTGGTAGTGGCCCGGCTAGAGCGAGCAGGCGGGTGCCGTCTGGCTCGCAGCGGCGTCTACGGCAAGTGCTGCCGAACGTAGGCTCCTCAGGTTTTCTATGGTGGCTCCGCCGGGCGCCGAGTAGTGCAGTGCTTGCAGCCCCAGGGACCGCCACGCCCCAGCCGCCTGTGGAGCGGGGCTCCCCGCTGCCATCAACGCGGCGGTCCTGCGGAGAGAGACGGCAACCGATGAAGGCATCGCAGGAGCGGACGCCTTGGGGATCGACGCCGAGGGGCCCAGCAGCATCTCCCATGTCCGGCTGCGGCGGAGGGGAGCCAGGTCTGTCTCGCAGCTGCCGGCTTGCGCCTTGCCCGAGCGCAGGGTCAAAGCGGCGATTCCCTGTCCCGCAAATGCCCCCGCTATGGCCAACACCAAGGCCAAGACCACGGCGGCGGGCATGCGCTGGCGGCGAGGCCTGCGGCTGAGGCTCACAACGATGGCCGGAGCATCGGCCCACTCGGGTCTGATCCTCTGCCTCGGCGTCCAATCGAAGCCGTCGTAGTAGCGGAGTAGATCGGGGTTGGACCGGTCCGGATACCAACCGGGTGACCGAGTCTTGTTGAGACTCATCGCCCCAGGGCCTCCGGACCTGCCATTGCCTGGGCCAGAGCCTCCTGTGCTTTGTTTATATACGGCAGGGCTTGCAGCATTGCCGAGATGTCGCCCGAGACCTTGATCTCGCCCCTGCCTATGGCATCTGCCACCCCGAGCCTGCCCGACGCCACGGCTTGTGCGGTATCGGCGGAGGTGTGCAACAGAACCGTTGAATCCTCCCACTGCCTGGTCATAGAGATGGTCCGCCCGTCCAGGCACAGGGCCCATCCGAGGTTCTCTGCCCCGGTGACCACCTGGCCCAGTTTGAAGAGGTGGGGAGGGTCCTCATCTCCACCGAGGCGCACCGAGGCCGCGGCCGACTCCAATCTCTGGATCCACTCCTCCCAGGACCATTCGGCCCCGGAGTGTGCCGTGTCGGGATTACCGGTAGTTTCCCCCACCTCACTATTCATAGCGGAAACTCCGCCGTGGTATTTCGGCCCGGGATATTTTCCTACGCCTCGGGGACCTGCAGTGCACCGTCCCCCCTCCCGCTACAGATGGAGCCGTGGATGGCCATTTGTCATCGTCGATCGACTCCTCCCCGCTCCGGGACACGCCCTCCCAGTCCCAGGGGCGCCAGGGGGAGCAAAGAGGTCGGGGACCTTCGAGAATCGTGGTGGCGGCGATGGCCGTGGCCTGCGGGGTGGCGGTTGCAAACCTCTACTACGCTCAGCCGCTGTTGCCATTCCTGGCGACATCGTTCGGGGTGCCCAAGGCCCGTGCCGCAATGCTGGTCACTGCCTCTCAGGTGGGCTATGCGGTTGGCCTGGTGGCCGTTGTTCCCCTGGGGGATCTCTTCGAGAGGCGCCGGCTGGCGGTGGTGTCTCTCATGGCGGCGGCGTTGGCCCTTGTCGTCTCTGCCGGTTCCCAGAGCATGTGGGCACTGACCGTTGCCACCGTGGCAACCGGGCTCACCTCGGTGGTGGCCCAGGTTCTTGTGCCCTTTGCCGCGGATCTGGCGGATCCGGCACGCAGGGGCCGGACGGTTGGCGTGGTGATGAGCGGCCTACTCATGGGAATTCTGTTGGCTCGATCGGTATCGGGTCTGGTGGCCCAGGTCGCGGGTTGGCGCGCCGTTTATGTATTTGCAGCCTCGACAACAGTGCTGGTTGCAGTTGGGCTTGGGATCGTCTTGCCCGGCGAGAGGGCAAGGGAACGTCCCCGCTACAAAGATGCCCTGGTGATGACCGCCCGTTTGATGGCCGAGGAACCGGTGCTTCGGGTGCGCGCGGTCTACGGCGCACTCGGGTTTGCTGCATTCTCCGCCCTTTGGAGCACCTTTGCCTTTGTGGCATCCTCGGCCCCCTACCGCTTCAGCAGTGGCACCATCGGGCTGTTCGGGTTGCTCGGCGTGGCTGGGACCCTGGTCGCCAACCTTGCCGGCCGCCTCGTCGATGCGGGCCGTGAATACGCTGCCACCGGGGCATTTTCGCTGTTTTTGGCAGTGTCGTTCGGGTTGAGCGCCATCGGCCGGTCCTCCCTGGTGGCTTTGGTGGCAGGCATTGCTCTTTTGGACGTGGGTGTGCAGGGGCTGCAGATATCGAACCAAGCGGTGATCTACAAGCTGCGCCCCGACGCCCGGAGCCGCATCACCAGTGCCTACATGACCACCTATTTCGCCGGCGGCGCCCTGGGCTCGGCTGCGGCGGGTGCCCTTTACGCGGTCGGCGGGTGGTCAGATGTCTGTGCATTCGGCGCCGGCTTGGGCCTTGCGGCCATAGGTCTCTGGGCCTGGGACGGGCACCGGAGGAGGAGCCACCGACAAGCCCAGCCGTAGGACTTCGACAAGCCCTGTTTCAGAACAGCCAAATCCTGGAACTAAGGACGTGCCCAACGCTCCTGCCGATCAGCCGAGGTGGCGCAGCACCCGGGCCGGGGAGCCGACGGCCAGCACTCCTGGAGGGATGTCCCGGGTGACGACCGAGCCGGCTCCGATCACGGCGTTGGCTCCGATTGTCACCCCCGGGCAGACGATCACTCCACCTCCCAGCCAGGTGTTGTCCCCGATGGTTATCGGCTCACCCGATTCCCACTTCTGCTTGCGCAACTGGGGGTCCAGGGGATGGGTTGCCGCCAGGAGTTGGACATTCGGCCCGATCTGGACGTCGTCCCCGATGGTGATGGGGACCACGTCCAAACAGAGAAGGCCTAGGTTTGAAAAGCAGCGGGATCCGATCCTCAGGTTGTAGCCGTAGTCGCAAAACAGCGGAGACCTGATTTCAGTATCGCTGCCAAGGTGGCCGAGGAGTTCGGTGAGGATCTGGTGCCGGATGCTTGTTTCGGCGGCTGGAGAGGAGTTGAACGCCTCGAGGAGTGCTGCGGCACGTAGGCGGTCGGCGCGCAACTCCGGATCCGCAGGGTGGTAGGGGTGGCCTGCGGCCATGCGAGCAGCGTTGGTAGGCACGGTCTCACCCGATCCCCCCATGGCAGACCTTACTTTGCGGGGCCGCTATCGGGCCGTGAGCGGAGTTTGGCGGCAAGTAGCCGCAGGGGGTCGAAGAACCGGTCGGCCACTCGCTCTTTCATGGGGATGATCGCATTGTCGGTGATAGCGATGCCCGCGGGGCAGACCTCGGTGCAACATCTGGTGATGTTGCAGTAGGAGATGCCGAGGTCGTGGCGGGCGGTGGCTCGTCTGTCAGCGGTGTCGATGGGGTGCATCTCGAGCTCCGCGAGGCGCACCAGATGACGGGGGCCAACGAATTTGTTCTTGTTGGATTCGTGATCACGCAACACGTGACAGACGTCTTGGCACAGGAAGCATTCGATGCAGCGGTGAAACTCCTGTACCCGTTCTATGTCGGCATCCCAGATCCTGTGGTGTTCCCCTGGCTCGGTTTGCCTGGGCGCAAGGGGGGGGACCCGCCCCGCAACTGCGTAGTTGAACCCGACGTCTGTCACCAGGTCCCGTTCCGCCGGGAAGGTCTTCAGAGGAGCGATGGTCAGGGGGGAATCCCTGTCGAACAGGCTCATCCTCGTCATGCACATGAGTCTGGGCCGGCCGTCTATCTCGGCCGAGCAGGACCCGCATTTTCCCGCCTTGCAGTTCCAGCGGACCGCGAGATCGGGGGCAAGGGTCGCCTGCACCCGGTGCACCACGTCCAAGACGACTTCGCCGTCGTTGAAGGGGACGGAGTACTCCACAAAGCGGCCGGCTTGGGAATCGCCCCTCCAGATCCGTAACCGGACCGTCTGAGTGCCGGTGTCGGCCGACCTCATGAGCCCTGCCCCTGCACGAAAAGCTGGGCCAGCTCCTCGGGCATCTCCTCCACCGCTGCTGTAGTCAGTTCCAAAGATCCCCCTGTCGAGGGGCCCGTCTTTGGCCCGGCCCAACGCAACAAGAAGTTGATCCTGCCGAGGGCTTGGTCGGCTGAGGGGTAGTCGTCCCTGGTGTGGCCGCCCCGGCTTTCGGTTCGTGCGACTGCACATGTGGCTATGCACCTGGAGACCACGATCATCGACCTGAGCTCCAAGGCGGCGTGCCACCCCGGGTTGAACTTCCTGCCGCCGGGGGCATGGGCTTGGTAGGAGCGTTCTTCCAGGTCCTCCAGGCGTTCTATTGCATGGGCCAGCTCGTCGGACCGGCGCACGATGCCTACGTTGGACTGCATCAGATCAGCCAACTCCCCCTGCAGTTGGTAGGGGTTTTCGCCGCCCTCGCTTGTCAACGGTGCAAGGGCATCGGCGCACAGCTCCGAGACCTCCGAAGCGCTTATCCTCCCGCTCTGGCCCGCACCGGATGCATAGGCCGCCGCCCCCGCCCCGGCCCGCCTTCCGAAGACCAACAGGTCTCCGAGCGAGTTCCCACCGAGACGGTTTGCGCCGTGCAGGCCATTTGACACCTCTCCCGCCGCAAAGAGCCCCGCCAGGCTGGAGGCGCCGGTCTCGGGATCCACCCTCACCCCGCCCATTATGTAGTGGCAGGTCGGTCCCACCTCCATTGCGTCGGTGGTGATGTCGACGTCTGCGAGCTCTTTGAACTGCCGATACATGGATGGGAGGCGCTTCATTATGTACTCGGCGGAGCGCCGGGACGCTATGTCCAGATAAACGCCCCCGTGTGGGCTCCCCCGGCCCGCCTTTATCTCCGAGTTGATGGCCCTGGCCACCTCGTCCCTGGGGAGCAGGTCCGGGGGCCGCCGGTTTGCGCGCTTGTCCTCATACCAGGCGTCCGCTTCGGCCTCGCTCTGGGCTGTCTCCTCGGCGAAGTAGGGGGGGATGTAATCGAACATGAAGCGGCGGCCGTCGGAGTTCCGGAGGGTCCCCCCGTCGCCCCGCACGCCCTCGGTCACCAGGATTCCCCTCACCGATGGTGGCCACACCATCCCGGTCGGGTGGAACTGGACGAACTCCATGTCTGCAAGTTCCGCCCCGGCTCGCAGTGCCAAGGCATGGCCGTCCCCTGTGTACTCCCAGCTGGCCGAGGTGACGCGGTAGGCCTTGCCGATGCCACCCGTTGCGAGCACTACGGCTTTGGCCTCGAGCAGGACGAAGCGCCCATCACTGCGGCTGTAGGAGAGCACGCCGCTGATTCTGTCGGCATCGGTCAAAAGCGAGATCACGGTGTGCTCCATGAACACCTGGGCGTCGCTCTGGGCGAGGCGGTGCTGGAGGGTGCGGATCATCTCCAGCCCGGTCGAGTCTCCCACGTGTGCCAGCCGTGCATAGCGGTGACCGCCGAAATCCCGCTGGGAGATCCGGCCATCGCCAGTGCGGTCGAAGGCGGCGCCCCACTCCTCCAGCTCCCAGACCCGTTCTGGCGCCTCTTGAGCGTGCAGTTGGGCCATACGCCAGTTGGCCATCATCTTCCCGCCCCGCATCGTGTCTCGGAAGTGAACCTTCCAATCGTCCTCGGCGTAGACGTTGCCCATGGCGGCAGCAATGCCGCCCTCGGCCATGACGGTGTGGGCCTTGCCGAGCAGGGACTTGCACACAACCGCAGTGCTTGCACCCATTGCTGTGGCTTCGATTGCGGCCCGCAGCCCTGCCCCGCCCGCGCCTATCACCACGACGTCGAAGCTATGGACCTCAATCTCTGCTGCGAGTTCTCTCAGCTCGCTCAATGCAGCACCCACCTGGGGTCCGTGATGACCCCTGTAGAGACCAGTCGCACATACAAGTCGGTGAAGCCGACCCAACCGAGACTCGTCCAGCCGAACAGGCCATGGTGGCGGTTGAGGACGCTCGAGCCCTTCCAGAGCCTGTAGCGGATCCGGTGGGCGGAGAGCAGCTTCAACCTCCCGCCCACCAGGTGCCGGCAGGAGTGGCATCCCAGGGTGTAGGACCAAAGCAAAACGGCGTCTGTGAGCATTATCAAAGAGCCCAGGCCTATGCCGAAGTGTCCCGAGAAGTCGAAGGCTGCCACAGCGTCCCAGCTGTCCACGATGGCCAGGGCGAAGGCCAGATAGAAGAAGTAGCGGTGGACGTTGTTGAGGATCAGCGGCAAGCGGGATTCACCGCTGTAGCGGGGCCTGGCATCCGCGACGGCACATGCCGGGGGAGAAAGCCAAAAGGACCGGTAGTAGACGCGGCGAAAGTAGTAGCAGCTGGTGCGAAATCCCAAAGGGATCCACACCACGGCCAGGGCGGGCGAAACCTTCCACCAGGAGCCGACCAAAGGGGCGGTCTGGTAGGTGCAGTTTGCACTGACGCAGGGGGAGTAGAAGGGGGAGAGGTAGGGAGCCGCGTAGTAATGGGAGTTTTGGAACGTGGCCCATGTGGCGTAGAGGATGAAGGCGAAGAGCCCCATTGCCATTGTGGCCGGCCTCAGCCACCAGCGGTCCTTCCTGAGCGTCGAGACCGGTGGGCCTCCCCTTGTGCCGCCCAAGCGGACCGGAGTCGCCTTGTCGCCTGTCCCGGTGAGGCTCACCCCAACCCTTCCCTTCCCTGGCTCCCTACGACGCCGACCAGCCGGCCGCCGCTCCTGCCAGAGCGCTTCCGAATCTGCATCGTAGGAAGCTACAGACCGTCGGCCACAGCGAATCCTAGGGGACCGTGGTGGCTCAGCGGAGCGAATGGAATAACCCAGGTCCCATCTCGGGTGCAAGGCGTTGGATCTCAGGTGGTGTAATCGGCATTGATCCTCACATACCCCTCTCCGAGATCACAGCCGTAGACGGTGGACTGGCCCTGGGCTATGCCCAGGTCGGCCCAGATTTTTACCTCGGGAGATTGGAGGTGTGATGCTGCGGCTTGGAGGATCCCGGGATCCGATGCCTGGGGATAAAGGGTGAGGTCCCCAAAGCCGATCCTCACTCGGCCCGGTTCGATCGAGGTCTCCTCCCAGCACTTCCCAATGGCCATGGCGACCCGTCCCCAGTTGGGATCCGCCCCGTGAACGGCCGTCTTGACCAGGGGGGAGCGGGCTATGGTCTTGGCGACCCGCCTGGCCTGTGCATCGTCAGACGCTCCGGTGACGGTGACCGCGATGAGCTTGGTCGCTCCCTCGCCGTCACGTGCGATTGCCCGTGCCAGCTCGACGGCACTCCAGCGCAGCGCCTCGGCGAACTCGGCGTATTTGACCGGGCCGGCTAAGCCATTTGCCAAAATCGCAGCGGTGTCGCTCGTGGAGGTGTCACCGTCGATGGTCAGGCTGTTGAAGCTGGCCTCCACTGCCGTGGAAAAGGCCGACCCGAGCTGCTCCCGGCTGATCTGCGCGTCGGTGAAGAAAAAGGCAAGCATGGTGGCCATGTCGGGTTCGACCATCCCGACGCCCTTGGCGACCGCGCTGAGGGTCGCATCGCCGATGCGGACCGAAACGGCCTTGGGGACCGTGTCGGTAGTCATCATCGCCTCCGCCACACCCAGCAGGTTGGCGGGCTGATCGAAGAGCCGTTGCCCAAGACCTTTACGGATGGCATCCATGGGATAGGGGCGGCCAATCACCCCGGTCGACGCCGTAAGGATCTCGGCATCCTCCGCTCCAAGCAGGCCCGCCAGGCTCTGGCGGACTTCTGTGGCGTTCTCCAGGCCCACAGGCCCATTGGCCACGTTCGCGTTGCCCGATATCACGCTCACGGCCCTCGTCTTGGCCGACGCCTCCCTGGACTGGCGGGCAAGAAGGACCGAGGGTCCGGCAAACAACGAGCGCGTGAGCATGATCGCGGAGTTGCAGGGGACCGCCGATGTGACCAGAGCGAAGTCCGGTGAGCCGTCTTTGACCCCCAGGTTGGCCGCATATGCGGAAAATCCCTCCGGCATCGCCAAATGCATGGGGTCGCTCATCGGATTCACGAGCCCATCATGTCAGCTTCGCCAACTTCGACCGGCATTCGCGCGGTGAGAGGCGGTTGCACCACACAGTGAACGGTAATAATCTGACTGATGTAACTACATCGTTGCCACGCCTAGTGAGGGGAGCTGGCCGATGACCGTTCTGGAGGCCGTCGGACGACGGATCGAGGCCATGCCCTGGTGGGACAGGGCAAGCTGTTCCGGAGTCGATCCGGACGTATTTTTCCCACAGCGGGGAGTGTCCACGCGTCCTGCCAAAGAGCTCTGCAAGTGCTGCGAGGTCCGGTCCCAGTGCCTGGAGTATGCGCTTCAGACCGGGGAGCGCTTCGGGATCTGGGGAGGGCTGTCCGAGCGGGAGCGCCGCAATGTGCGCAAGGCCAGAGCCCTGGCCTCCGCCGCCTACTCCTCCCAGCGGGTATCTGCCTGATCCGTCGGCCGAAGCAGCCCAAGGCGGGCCTCGATCGTCTTTTGGGCACAAAGCCCCAGCCTGGCCCAGCGCCACGCCGGTTCGGAATCGAGTAACCATTGTGGGATGAGTCCCACCAGTTCGGCTCTTTCTATGACGGCCCTGGAGGCAACCTCGTCGTAGACGCGGCCGGGTCCCACCGCCGCGGGGTCCAAGAGGTTCATTGACACCTGAGCCCTGCCGTCCAGGTCGAAGCCCAGCGCCGCCACGGCCGGCCCCCGGATCTCCTTTGCGATCGAGCGCGCTTGGCTGAGAGATGCCGTTTCCAGCCACAGGTTGTAGGCGACGAGGATCCCCCGGGCGCCAACCGCACAACCGCCTGCGCTGGGATGGGCTTGGGCGGGTCCGCACTGGGGTGCAAGGTTCCCAAAGGCTTCCCTGCGAAGGGCGGGAAGTGATCGCTCGGGGCCGTAGGTGAAACACGGTAGGGCGAGTTCGGATCCTGCCCAGCGGCAAAAGCGGTTGCGTGCCTCGATCGCTTCGGACATCGGGGTGTCCCCGAGAGGAATAAATGGGACTACGTCCAAGACTCCGATTCTGGGATGGGCTCCCCGGTGGACCCTGATGTCGAGGCTGGCCAGCACCCTGCGAGCGAGCCTGCGAACGCAGGACTCGACCTCCAACCCTGCAAGGGTGAACACGGAGCGATTGTGGGCGCCATCGCTGTGGACATCGAGCAGACAGTCCTGGCAGGACTGGGCGAAGCTGTCGATGAGAGTCTGGTAGCGTCCCTCGCTCACGTTGACCACGCATTCGAGCATCGAGGCACCGTAGCCGGAGACCCGGGCCGGCAACGGCTCGTTAGTCCAACAGGCTGGACTCGGCCGCTATGCGCCTCCGCCGCAGGATGCGACGGCGCTCGCGTTCGGATGCCCCGCCCCATACGCCGTGGTCGATCCGGTGGTAGAGGGCGTACTCCAGGCATTCGAGCTTCACGGGGCATTCGGCGCAGATCTTCCGGGCGACATCCACCCCCACGCCGTCACTGGGGAAAAAGAGCGCAGGAGGCAAGTCCTTGCATTTTCCTTCTTGCATCCAATCCGAAGCCATGGCGCCTCCACGTCTGGTCAGGGGTGCTGCAACATCTCTCTATTGCTCTTCCCCCCGGCGACTGGTAGTCAATCATGACACGGGGAAGTGTCACACCGAGGTATTTCCCGTTAGGGTCTTATGAAGGCAACCCGCCAAAACGGGAGGATTCTTGTCGCAGCTATCCGATGTCCAGAGGACCGAAGAGCCACCGCGTGGCCATGTTCGGGTCGTCTACACCGGCCCCGTGGCCCCTCATTGGGACATTCAGGGCCTTGCGGGCGAACGGAGCCTCCTGGAGGACTTTCGCCAGCGGGCAATGGCTCGGCTCGTTTTGCTCCCGCCGCATGACCCTCAGTTCAGGCGCAACCGCGAGCGCGTGACCAGGGACGCTGAGCGAGAGTTCATCTTCTTGGAGTGGGACCTTGGGATGCCGGAAAACGCCGAGGGCGCCTAGGACCGCTTGGCGATGGCACCGAGCCGGCTGAGCAGCCCGCTTGTGGGCGATCCGGTCTCCCTGGAGGACCCGGCGCCTCCCACCGAAAGCATCCCCCTGCCCTCTCGCCTCTTTTTGGGCAGGATGTCGTCGTCTCCCCGCCTCCAGACCTGTTGCACAGCGGGGCCGATCTGTTCGGTCACATCCCCGACCCGCATCTCCATCACCGCCGTGTCGTCCGCGGAGGTCGCCACCGGCTCTCGCCGGTGTTTCGGCTCGCCTGCCGCCTGGTTGTGGGCGGCATCTGGGAGTCCCGGGGTGGCCCAGTGGGCAAAGGCCTTGTCCAACTCGTCGTCCCGCGCCCAGTTCGGAAGTGATTGGCCTGGGTCGGCCCGGTGTTCGGCTTCGGCTTCGACCTTGTTCTGGTCCTTCGCCTCGTCCTCTACGCCGGCCTGGCGACCGACATCCTCTTTAGCAGCCTCTTTGGTCTCCTTCTTCCCGGCAAGCTTGGTGCCGTAGAGATCATCGAGGAGTTTCCCCAAGTCAGCCATGCCCTATAGTTCGGCACTGGCCGTTGGAAACTTGAGCGCCTGGCCCACAAACAACCCCAGCCGACCGCTTGGGCGAAGCCCAGCGGGTTTGCTGGCTGGGTTCGGATTAGCGGCCCTCCCAGCTGAGCCGCTCGAGCCACAGCCCGGGGGCATCCACCTCGGCAGGCGTGGGAAGAGACGACTCCGAGCGCCACAGGGCGGATAGGCCTTCTTCCCCGGCGCGTTCTATGACGCCCGCCACAAAGGCGGCGCCGCGGTCGAATTGCTCCTGGCCGAGTTGTAGGCCAAAGAGTTGTTCAACGAAGGCTTCCCCGTTCTCGCGCTCGAGGCGTTGACGGCGCAAGGCCTCATGAAGGGGGCCAAACTGACCGATTAGGCGTCGGCCCACGTTCTCGGTGACGTGGTCGACAAAACCTTCGATTGCCGCCACCACCGCCTCCAGCTTGACCCTGTTATCGGTCTGTACTTGGCTTTCCTGCTCCCTTTCCAGGCCGGCAGGGTCGGCAAGTGCTTCTTGGAGGGCGGCGAAGTCTGTTGGATCCACCCCGGAGAGGCGCTCTTCGATGCCCGACGCATCGACCCGGAAGGCACCCACGTAGGCACCAAGCAAATCGAGCATCCGGCTGCGTACCGCTGGCAGGCGTAGGACGGCGTGGAGGGTTATCTGGTTGACACAGACCCATAGGCGGACGTCGTCGGTGACGAGGGACCAGTTTTCTGCAAAGGCAGAGATGTTGGCCGGCACGATGTCGATCCGGCCGGTGTCGCGGGGGATGGGGAAGTCGTACTGGCCCATGACCCGGCGGGAAAGGTGCCCTATTGCGGATCCGAGTTGAAGGCCCAGCATGGCCGGCCCCATGATTTTTCCCAGCGAGCCGATCAGGCTGGCAAGACCCTCCGCCTGGTCCTGGCCGGCATCGAGGATCGGCGTCTTGCCGAGCATGTCGGCCAAAGGGTCCAATAGAGGTTGCCACGCGGCCAGCGTTTCTCCGGCCCAGGCCGCCCGGCCCAGCGGGCGCAGCGACACGCTTCCGCCACCGCTGGAGGTGTCGAGTCCCGTGGCCTCGCGCACATGCATTTCGGCAATGCGCCCCAGTTCCTCGAAGCGGATCCGTTCGACGGGATCGACGTTCGGCTCGGCCTCGCCCTCAGTGGCTACGGCGACGGCCAGCTGGCGTGCCAGCTCCCAGTGCATCGGGCCGGTCTTGTTGAACATGCGGACGAGATCCCCGAGCATGTTTTCAAAGGGGTTCCCGCTTGCCGGCGGAGGATCGCTCACGCATCCATCGTAGGCCGCGCGGCCCCGGCGCTGCTGCCGGCGATCAGCTGGAGGTGCTGGCGAGCACCGCAGAGAGGGTGATGGCGCGTTCACTCCGCATCACCGATAGCGCCACCCGGGCCCCGGGGCTCTGGAGCCGTATGGCCTGGCGAAGCTTTGCCATGTCAGGCGTGGGTTGGCCGTTCACCGCCACTACCACGTCCCCGCTGTGCAGCCCGGCAATGGCGGCTGGGCTGTTGGGCACCACCGAGCTGATGGCCACCCCGGCCCGGTCGGTTTCGCCGGTGCCTCCGCCCGGTACGCCCTTGCCCGAAACCCCGAGCCATCCATGAGACACCTTCCCGGTTCCAGCCAGCTGTCTGGTATCGGCCATGACCAGCCGGGCCGGCGCTGCGGCCCCGGGCGAGCCCGGTCCCGAGGCCCCCTTGAGCGCTACGGCCACCACCTGGCCCTGCATGTTGACGAGCATTCCTCCCAGTGCCGCTCGGGAAAGGGGGATATCGAACTGCACGGTGTCGAGGAGGTCGCCGCTGGTCATCTGGAGCGGCTGGTGAATGGCCTCGATCGGCCCGACCGCTATGGGGGGTGCCGATGCCTGGGACCTCGTGGCGACTGTTCCTACTGCTACCACCCACTGCCCCGGCTTCAGTTCTCCCGGGGGGGCAAGTGGAGCGGGGGAGAGCCCCTTTGCAGCGATGCTCAATAGGGCCAGTCCCACATCGGGATCGATTCCCCGAAGGGTCGCCTTCCAGGTCTTGGTGCCGACCTCAACGGTGAGGGTCGAGGCCCCCTCGGTGAGCGATGCTGCGGTCATGACGAGGCCATCGGGGCTTACGACCGTCCCGCTGCCGACCCGGTTCCATCCGGGGCCCTGGGCACTCACGGTGACCAGGGAGTTGGCGACCCTTGCCGCAGCATGGTGCAGCAGAGTGGCGTCGATTCCCACCGGGGTTGGTGTCCTTGCCGCAGTGTTGCTGGCGGTGGGCCTGGATCCCAGCAGTGCATGCATGGTGAACAACACGATGGCCGCGACCAGAACCCCACTCAGGGCACCGGCAACCGTGGGCGGTCCGAACCGCCTCAGGATCCTGACATTGTGCCGCCCAGAGGCTCCCGCTGCATACCGGCCAATTTCCGATGGATGCCGCCAGAGACGGTCGTCGGGGTGGATTGGCGGGACGAACGACGGCTCTCCCTCTGGTGGCTCTTCGGAGCTTGGGTCCAAAGTCCCCACGCCTGAAGGATACCGTTGGCGGCGCTTGGCGGGCCGTCGCCCCTCGATTGAGGATCACAACTCCCCCAAGCGCGCGCCGAGGCTTGTCGGGTTTAGCATCTTGGCGTGGAGGCACCGCAGCAGGGGGAGGATTGGCTGGCAGTTGCCGGCGACGTGCTGGACGTGGCTCGGGTGGCGGACTGGGTGGTTTTGCCCAGTTGCGGAGCCGTTGTCTGCTTTGTGGGCACCGTCCGGGACCATGCCGAAGGGCGAGTCGGGGTCGAAGCCATCGACTACGAGGTGTTTGCCGACCAGATGCTTCCCAGGATGGAGGCCGTGGCCGCAGAGGCGCGCAAGCGCTGGACCGAACTTGGCCGGGTGGCGATAATCCACCGCCACGGGTTGGTGAAGCTTGGTGAAGCCTCGGTGGTCGTTGCTGTGTCCACGCCGCATCGTGCCCAGGCGTTTGCTGCCGCGAGCTACTGCATGGAAGAGGTGAAAGCGACCCTGCCCGTCTGGAAGAAGGAGCACTGGCCGGGAGGCGAGGATTGGGCGCTTGCATCCCGGCCGATATCCGAACCCGGCAGCACTCAATGAGCGCACTTGCATATGTGTTGGTGGCCATCGGCTTTATAACTGCGGCGTCCCTCGTCCTCTACTGGCGCCAGAGGCGTCCCTCGTCCTTGGAGTATGGGGTGGAGCGCTTCAACGCGGGGCTCCGCCGCCTGGGGGAAAGACAGGAGTTGATGGAGCCCGATGGTGGTTCATCGACTGGCGAGGGTGCTGCACCTGCCGGCGGTGTTCCGCCGGGGGACACTTTCGAAGGAAGGGGAATCTCCTGATGGTGGCACCGGGCTTGGCCATAGACCTGGGGAGCGCCACGATCCGAATGCACGTGGCCCGTCGTGGCCTGGTGGTCCAGGAACCCTCCGTCGTGGCCGTGGATTCCCGGTCCGGGGGCGTTCTGGCGGTGGGTGAGGCAGCCCTGGCGATGATTGGGCGGACCCCTGGCTATGTGATCATGGAGCGGCCGGTGCGGGAGGGTGTCGTCGGCGACTTCGATCTCACCCAACAGCTCCTTCAGTACTTGCTAGCGCGAGGTGGGGTCGGAAGGTTCAGCCATGCCCGGGTCGTGGTGTGTGTTCCTCCCTCCAGCACGCCGCTCGAGCTGGAGGCCATGGAGCAGGGCTGCCTCAAAGCAGGGGCTTCGGAGGTGATGCTCCTCTCCTATCCCCTGGCCGGGGCGATCGGGGTCGGTCTGCGGCCATCCCAGGCCATGGGCCAACTCGTGCTGGACTTCGGTGCCGGACACTGCGAGGCGGCGCTTTTGTGCATGGGAACCGTTGTGACCAGAGCCGCTCTGCGAAAGGGCGGCGACACCCTCGACGCAGCGGTCTCGGAGTATCTTCGCTCCCGCTACGACCTGGCCGTTTTCCGAAGCGAAGCCGAGAGAATCCGTTCCTCCATCGATGTTTCGACAAGCACCCCAGGCGGTGAGAGTTTGCGGGCCGAAGGACGGGATGCCCTCACGGGCGCACGACGTAGCCAGATCCTTGCCTCCTCGGAACTTTTGGAGGTCCTGGCTGGGGAGATGGCCGACATCGTCGGCGTGGTCGAACACTGCATCCAGGAATCTCCCGGGGACCTGGCGCCCGATCTGCTGTCAAGCGGCGGGGTGCTGCTGGGCGGTCTGGCCGCTCAGCGCGGGGTGGTGGATCTGGTAAGGGCTGCTTCCCCCGTTCCCATCAAGGTGGCGGAGGAGGCCCAGACGGCAGCCATCCGGGGCGCTGCGACATGCCTTGAGGAGTTTGACAGATGGCAGCGCGTTCTCGCTGCTGGCACCGTCTAGCGGCATTGGGGGCCCTGGAGATCGGGTGCTGGCCTCATCGGATCGGCATCTAGGACCCCGGGGCCTCCTCCGCTGTGACCGTGGGGTCATGGGTCGCGTCGGCTTCTGTTAGATACTCGGCGACCTGGCGCACCTGCCAGTCCCGGTCTTCAAGAGCCGCCTGGAGTGCGGCTTGCACCTGTGCGCCCTCGAAAGGAGCCAGGGCCAAAACGGCCCTTCTGCGAACCGTGGCCACGTCCTTGGTAGCTGCGAGGATCGCGTCGAGGCCCGCCTCGTCACCAATTGCCCCAAGGGCGGCTGCCGCAGCCTCCCTACACATGGGATCGGAATGGCTTGTGCACATATCGCAGAGTTGTGCAACAGCTCCGGTTTCGCCCCGCTCTCCGCAGGCCCATGCTGCCATCTCGGCAACCAGGGGATCTGGATCGTCGAGCAGGTTGTCGATGGCCACATCGCCCATCGAGGCTGCCAGCTCTGCGGCCCGGCGTCGAACGCTGGGATCGGGATCCGTGCATGCCGCTTCCAGCTGGTCGGCCCCGAGGACCCCAAGCCTGGACAGGGTTCCGAGCGCCACCCGCCGCTGCTGGGGATCGGGGCTTCGGAGCGATGCCAGAGCCGGGCCGGCCTCGCCCTCGTGTCCTGCCAGGGCAACCCCGGCGGCGGATGCCACCTCGGCCGGGATCGCACTCATCGCGGTCTCTGCCGTTTGTGTGTGGCAAAGAGCGCTCGCGTGCTAGGGCTCATTGGTGCGGGGGGCCAGGGATAAAAGTGCTTTCTGACCACCTCCCTCAGTTTAGTCCCAGCAAGTGCCGTCAAGGGATGCCGGACAGATCGGAGCTTTGCCATCCACGCATACCGTTGCGGATTCTGGCAGGCTTGTGAACATGGCCGACGCCACGGTTTTCGCCCCTAGCCCGCCGTCTTTGAGACCCCTTTGAGACAGCTGGCACCCTCTGGATCCGCTGGCCGAAGGGAGCTGCGATGAGCAGTCTTTCCGCGCAGCTGACGCTTGCCACCCAGTTTGCTTCCTTCCTTGTAGCAGTCGCGGGTCTCGCGGTGGTGGGGGCGCAGAGGGGAATGCTGAGTGGGCGAACCTCCCGGCGGATTCTTCTTTCTGCTGGATTTGCGATGATGGCAGCGGCCTCCTTCTGGTATGGATCGTTTTTGCCTACGGGGACTGTCGGTCGAGCCGTCATGGCCCTGCGGGCCCTGGGCACCCTTGCCCTGGCGCTCGGGAGCATGAGCCGCCATGGCGGCAGGCGGGTCTGGACCGCCGCTTCGACCCGGGCATGGTGGTGGCTCGGTCTTGGTTACCAGGGCGCCGCAATGGCCGTAGCGGTGGGGTGGGGGTCGACCATCGTGTCCTACGCCCTAGCGGACGTGGCGACGGCCTGCATTGCCGTGGCCCTGGCACAAGAGGGTCGCCGCGCGGTGGCATCCCGGGTTGCCACGGTGACCGGGGGGGCGCTTTTGGTCATGGTCCTGGTGGTGTCGCTCACCCTGTCGGCGCTGGTGGATTCCAACGTGAAGGCCCAATCGCTGACGGACCTTGCCGGCTCTGCACGCCAGCGCGCCGCGGATATCCAGGCCCTTTCGGCGGATCGCCTTCAGGGCCCTTCCACCCTGCTGGTCCAGTTGGTGGAAAGCTATGTGGCCAACCGCTGTTCCGCCCCCACCAAAAGTTGTGTCAGCCAAGCGGTCCTTGCCTATGCGACGAAGTTCTTTCCGAGCTTTGGCGTGATGTGGGTCTCCTCCGATTCTGCTCCGGTGGTCAGCAGCCCCTCTTTGCTCCAATCGGTGGGAAGCGCTGGAGCCGGGAGCCTTGCCGCAGCGCCTGCGGTCCGCCAGGCGGTGTCCAAGGGGCGAGAGGTCGCCACCATCGTTCGGCTGCCGCAGCGCCTGATGGCCGTTTCGGTTGCGCCTGAGGTTTCGTCTTCGCCCATGTCTGCAAAGGGTGCCGCAGTTGTGACCCTGCCGCTGGGAAACAGTTTCCTGGCTACATCCCGACGTTCCCAGTCCGGTCGTTCGCTATCGCTTTGGTCGCCCTCGGCGTCTTTGGCAAGCAGTGGGCCCGAGCAGCCAAGCAACCTGGTGGCTCCGGCTGTGAACCTGGCCCTTTCCCGGCAGGAAGTGATAACCCGCCGGGCGGGAGCCTCTTATGTGGCGGTTGAACCGTTGTTTGGCTCCAATGGCCATCCGGTGGCTGCCCTGGTGGTGGCAGAGCCGCGCTCGGTGGTGGTCGGGTTGAGGGATTCCTTCTTGCGCAGGCTGTTCATGGCCGCCCTGGGAGGCACCACGCTGGCGCTGCTGCTCGCCGCCATGGTGGGTGACAGGGTGGGTATGAGCATGAGGCGCCTCACCGAGGCTGCCGAGGCCATCCAGGCCGGTGAGGGTGGGGTGCGAGCCGGGGTGGAGTCCGAAGACGAGGTCGGGCGCCTCGGAATGGCCTTTGATGCCATGTCGGCCTCCATCGAGGAGAAGGCCGATGCGCTGCGCAGGGCCGCTTTGGACGAGAGCCGCCTCAGGGGGAGGCTGGAAGAGGTCGTCGGAAACATGGGAGAGGCATTGGTCGCCGTGGATCGCGATGGCACGATCACCGACTTCAACCATGCCGCCGAGGAACTCTTCATGCACCAGGCCTCAGAGGCCCTGGGAAAGCCCTTTGCCTCGGTCGTCAGGGTTTCTCTTGTCCCCACCGCCGATGAATCAGGCGGCGGGATGCGCTCTGGCGCCAAAGCCGGCGCAAGACTCCTGGGTGACCTGATCGCATTCACAGCCTCGGTGAAGGGCCGGCGGAGCACGGTGGAAGGGGCCGTGGAGCGCGAAGAGGGAGAACCGGTGCCGGTTTCCTGCTCTGTTGGTGTGCTCTCCTCGGAGGAGGGGGTTGTCGCCGGCGGGTGGGTCGTGGTGTTCAGGGATCTTCGCAGGGAACGGGAGATCGAGCGCATGAAGACGCAGTTCCTTTCACGCATCAGCCACGAACTCAGGACCCCGCTGACCGGCATCATGGGGTTTGCCGACCTGCTCGTGCACCGTGAGGTACCCGCGGAGCACATGCGGGCCTGGCATGCACAAATCCTGGAGCAGGCCAAGAGAATCGCCAGAACCATCGAACTGTTGGAGTTCGTGGCCTCCACCGAGGCCGGGCGACCCACTTTGCACCCAGGCGACGTCGAGCTTTGTGAGATGGTCGGGGAGGTCGTGGACAAGTCCAAGCGCCGTTATCCCGAACGGCAGATCCTCGCTTCGATCCCATCGGGTCCGATGGTGGTGGTTGCCGACAGGCGATGGCTGGTGATGGCCCTGGGAGAGCTGATCGATAACGCCGTCAAGTTTTCCGATCCCGCAAGCACCGTCGAGCTGGCGCTGGCCCAAGACGGAGAGGAGGTGATCCTGAGCGTGGCCGACTCGGGAAGTGGCATGGATGAACAGGTGCGCGCAGCGGCGTTCGGCTCATTCGAGCAGGGTGACGCCTCCGACACCCGTGTTGCGGGCGGTCTCGGTCTCGGGCTCGCACTGGTGAGCCGGGTCGTTGCGGAACACGGTGGCCAGATCAGCTGTGAGTCCTCTCCCGGCCAAGGGTCTTTATTGGCCGTGCATCTTCCGAGGCGGGTCTCTGTGGCCGCATCGGCGCCTGAGCGGTGACCAGGACGGCAGTTGTTCCTGGTGGCTGGCTTGCCGCCAGCTCCGCTTGTACCGCCTGGGTCCAATGACCACCGCCGAGCCGCCACTGGCTTTAGGATTCCTCGGGTGACGAGCGAGACAGCACCGAACGACGCCGCTCGCAGCACCCCGGGCTTCCGGGTGGTGCGAAGAGGTTTCGAACCGGCAGAAGTCAGTTCCGTCCTTGGCCGCCTTCAGTCCGAGCTTTCTGCACTGCGGGCCGAGAGGGATTCGCTGGCGGGGGAGTTGAAAATCCTGCGTTCGGGAGAACTGGACGAAGCCGAGATGGTCGAGCGCCTTGGTGAGGAGACCACCAGGGTGCTTCGTTCGGCTCACCAAGCGGCCCGCCAGGTGCGCGCCAGGGCAGAGGCCGATGCCGAAGAAATAATGGCCGACGCGTTGGCCGCCGCAGAGAATGCCCGGAGTGAGGCCGCATCAGTATTGGCGACGCGTGCCGAGGCGGCGGATGCCAAAGCCGCCGAGATCCTGAGAGAAGCGCACGCCCAAGCAAAGCGAATCGTGCAAGAGGCCGAGCGGCGAGGTTCGGAAATGCTCGCCGAGGCCGCGCTCAGATACGACGAGGCCGCCAAGGCTGTGGGGTTCGCGTCCGAGGCGAGGCTCCGCCTGCTCGATTCCTTCCGGCATGCCACTGCCCTGATTGGTGAAGCAGAGTCAGCCCTGCTGGCCGAGCAAATACCGCCTCCCCCCGGCATGGGGATCCCGGTTGGAAGTGGGGATGGGGCTATTGGCTCACCGAATGCGGCTTCGCGTGATGTGGCGGTATCACCTGCTGTGTTGGACTCAGAGGAGCGGGAGGATTCCGGCGGTATGTCCAACTCCGCCGACGTTGAGTTCGCTCTCCGACCTCGGGGACACCTCGGCCCGGAGGAGGGTGGCGGCCAACAGGCACCCGGCCCGAAGGGCGATGACGGCTCAGATCTATCAGCGCAACCCACCCTGGCTCCGGCCGCCACTCCCGATGAGGCTGGCTCGGCTGCCTCCGACCGCCTCTACGACGGCATCAGAGCTGCCCGGCAGGGGCGGCGGCAGCCTCAGCCCTCACGTTCCCGTCCCGAGGGACAAAAGCCGTCGGCACCCGCCCATGCAACGGCGGAGCCAGAGTCGGCCAAGCCGGCCACGGTTGGTAACGCCGAGAGCGCGGCCAGGCCCGGCGCCTGGATCGTCTCCTCGGCGGTTGCCCGTCCTGCGGTGTGGCCAGAGTTGATGGAGCCGGTTGTCCAGGCGCTTTCCCGAAGGCTCAAGCGCGCCGGCCAGGACAGGCAGAATGCCTGGCTGGACACGCTGCGTCAGAGTAACAAGGAGGGGATCGCCGCCAAGGAGCTGCTTGGGGACGACAAGCACTATCAAGGGGCTGTCTCGGCAGTCATAGCCAAGGGATGGGAAACGGCCCTGGCTGCCTGGGGAGGCGACCGCCCAGCTATCACACGGCGCACCGAGTCGGTGGATGCCGTAGTTGCCAGCCTGGCATCCAGGACGGCCGCAGAGGTGGTCGAGGCTGCGGGACAGAACGCGCACTTTGCCAACTCCGCCGAAGGCACCGATGCCCTGAGCGGCGCTTTCCGGGAGTGGCGCAATCGTTACCTGGCCCCGGCGGTTGCGGACACGGTGCTTGAGGTCTTTGCATCAGCATTCATTGCATCCATGCCCCAAGGCATGCGCCTCCGATGGGTGGCCAATGAGGGCTCCACGTGTCCCGAGTGCACCTCAAACGCCGTGGTGGCCCCCAGGGTGGCGGGAGACCCTTTCCCGACCGGGCATCGACACCCTCCGGCACACCGAGGTTGCCGCTGTGTCCTGCTCCCGCTGCCCACCTAGGCTCCGGGGCAATGCGCATTCCGAAGGGCAGCGGGAAGCAACGGGGTTCCATCCGGGGACGTGTCGTTTTGGTTGTTGTGGCGGTATTCGCTTTCGCCGTACTCACGTCGTTGCACGGCATGGCGGTGCTCTATACGGATTTCCTGTGGTTCGAAAGTACCGGACTGGGGGGTGTATGGAGAACCCTGGCGATTACCAAGCTCGGTCTTTCCGCCGGATTCTCACTCGCGTTCTTCGTTGTGTGCTGGGTGAACCTTTCGATTGCAGCCCGCTACTCCTCCATCCATGGGGTTCTTGCGCGTATTGATCCCTCTGTCCGGCCAATCCCGCTGCTTTCGCCTGCCTCGCGCTGGTTCAGGTTGATCATGTCCATTGGCCTCGCGCTGCTGGTCGGGGCGGGGGCTTCCAGCGAATGGCGCCAGTGGCTGCTTTTTACTCATGCCGTGGCTTTCCCTTGGAAAGACCCGCTGTTTCACCTCAATGCCTCGTTTTACGTATTCCGGCTGCCCTTTTTGATTTTCCTGCTGGGATGGTCGGCCGCCGCTTTGATCGTTGTGGGTATTGCCGTGATCGCAGCCGGATTTTTGGGCGGGTCCATTCATCCCGCAGACGCGCACACGCCAGGAGCCAGGCACTGGCCCCGGGCCGAACGTGCTGTCAAGGCGCATCTTTCGGTCATTCTTGCCGGTGTGGCCCTACTCAAGGGATTCAGCTTCCTGCTGCGCCGCTACTCCCTGGTTTACTCCACGGCGGGATTCAGGCAGGGTGCCCTCTATTCCGACGTGCACGCCGCTTTGCCAGCACTCACCCTCATGGCCGTGGTTTCCATGCTGCTTGCCGTCCTTCTGCTGGTCAACCTGGCTATCAGAAGCGCACCGATGGCTTTTGTCGGGGTCGGAATCTGGGTGGCATTGTCGGTGATATTGGTGGGCATCTATCCGGCATTCGTCCAGCGCTTCGTCGTCCAACCGTCCCAGCTATCCACCGAGCTTCCCTACATAGGACGGAATATCCAGGCCACTCGTTACGCACTCGGTCTTTCGGGCGTGCATTCGGTGCCCTTCAAATATTCAAGGGCGGTGAGTCCAGCTACCGTTGCTCAGTCCAGCCAGAGCCTTGCCAGCACGAGGATCTGGGACCCCGCCACCTCTAACGTCACCTTTCAAAAGCTGCAGGACATCCGCGCCTATTACACCTTCAACGGGCTATCGGTCAACAGGTATGTCATCGATGGAACCAAGACTCCGGTGCTCGTAGGAGTGAGAGAGCTCAACTCCTCCCAACTTCCCGCCAAGTCCTGGGTAAACGAGCATCTCCAGTTCACCCACGGCTACGGAGCCGTTGTGGCCATGGCGAACAAGGCGGCACCCGACGGCAATCCTTACTTTGTCATGCATGGCGTGCCTCAAAAGTCCAAAGGCGGCATGCCCACCCTCAAGCAACCGAGCGTCTATTTCGCCCTGAACCAGCCTGGCTATGTCATTGCGAACTCCAAGCAGGCGGAACTCGACTATCAAAGCCCGACGGGCGCCAGCAAGGAATCCCACTACGCAGGCAGTGGGGGAGTGCGACTTTCCTCGTCGTTGCGGCGGGCGGCCTTTGCTCTCCGCTTCGGAGACCTGAACATCTTGATCTCCAACCAGATCACCTCTTCCTCGCGCATCATGTTCGTGCGCAGTATCCAGGCACGGGTTGCAAAGGCGGTCCCGTTCCTGAAGCTCGATTCCAACCCCTATCCGGTACTCCTGAAGGGCCAGCTCTACTGGGTACAGGATGCCTACACCACAACCTCGCACTTCCCATATGCACAGTCCCCCAACACCTCGAACCTCCCGCCCTCTTCGGGCCTGGCCAACGGGGGCTTCAACTATGTGAGGAACTCGGTGAAAGTCCTGGTCAATGCCTATAACGGCAAGATGACCTTTTACGCGTGGAACTCCACTGATCCACTGCTCAAGTCATACGAGGCGGCTTTCCCCCATCTCTTCACCCCCGCCTCCCAGATGCCCCAGGCCCTGCGCTCTCAACTCCGCTACCCCTACGACCTTTTCTCGGTGCAGGCGGCGGCCTTTGGTCGCTACCACATCACCAACCCCGTCTCCTTCTACAACGCAGGTAATGCCTGGACCATCTCGGCGGATCCGAACGCAGGCGGATCGGCTTCGACTAACGCCTCGCCAAGTGCTGCAGCCTCATCCGTGCCCCGCATGCCACCGCAGTATGCGATGGTGCAGCTACCGGGTTCGACCCAGCCGCACCTGGTTCTCATGTCTCCCTTCGTGCCCCTGTCGAGCAACGATGTTCAACAGACGCTCACAGCGTTTCTCACCGCGCGCGTCGGGAGCGGAACCCAGGGAAACCTGTCTGCCTTCGTGATGCCGAGCGGGAGCCAGATAGACGGACCCGACCTGGTGAATGCAAAGATCAACGAGAACACCACCGTCTCGTCGGAGATAAGCCTCCTGGACCAACATGGCTCCGTTGTCCACCAGGGAACCGTGATGCTGGTGCCCGTGGGGAACTCAATTCTCTACGTAAGGCCGCTCTATGTCTCCTCCTCGCAGAACCCGCTTCCCGAGGTCAAAGAGGTCATCGCGGTATATGGCAACACAGTTGTCATGCAACCGACGCTCTCTGCGGCTTTGGATGCGGCATTGGGCACCAGTGGCATCGCTTCCCAGTCCTCGAACGGTGCAACGGTGACCAATCCTGCGGTGAACTCCCTGATACACCAGGCCAGTGCGGCTCTATCCAAGGCCCAGTCTTACCTGAGGAGCGGCAACCTTGCCGGCTACCAGGCGCAGGTGACGCTGGCTCAACAGATCCTGGCGCAGGTGGGGAGGGTGGAAAGCCACATATCTGCCCAAAAGTCTTCCAAGCCAGCATCGGCATCCCACCACAGCTCCGCGGCAGCGGCGAATGCGTCGAGTTCGGCTTGATGCCCGCTATATTGAACAACGCAGTGCGGGGTGGAGCAGTCTGGTAGCTCGTCGGGCTCATAACCCGAAGGTCGGAGGTTCAAATCCTCCCCCCGCCACCAGAGAAAGTGCAGGTCAGGGCCGGTGCGCAAGCACCGGCCCTTCTGCTGCCCCGGACCGCGTCCCACCGGATTCTCACCAATCCCGTCACATCCCACCGCTACGATGCGGACATGCGTGGATCGAAGCGCGAGCTGCGTCCAGGGGTCTGGGAGCTATGGGTCTCGCTCGGCTACGACCCGGAGACCGGCAAGCGCCACCAGGTCTCGAAGACGTTCCATGGCGGCGCCCGGGCAGCCGATGCTGCCCTCCGGGACCTTGTGGACCATCAGGCCCCCGGACGCACCGACGGCATCGGCGTCACGGTCGGCCAGCTCCTCGACCGCTGGCTTGAGGAGTGCGAACGCCTCGACCTCTCGCCGACGACCGTCCGCAACTACTCCTCCCAGGTGAACGGGACCATCCGTCCACGGCTCGGGAAGATCAAGCTCCACCAGCTCATGGCGAAGCACCTCGACGACCTCTACGGCACCCTGAAGGACGCCGGGAAGTCTCCCAAGACCATCCGGAACGTCCACGCCATCCTCTCCGCTGCCCTCCACCAGGCTGTGCGCTGGGGCTGGCTCCGCGAGAACATCGCCGAGCGGGCGAAGCCTCCCCGGGTGTCGAACCGCCGGGTCACGGCTCCAGCCGTGGAGGTCGTCCAGCAGGTCATCGAAGAGGCAGAACGGCGGGATCCCCGTCTTGCTCCGATCCTCATGCTTGCTGCGCTCACGGGGATGCGCCGGGGGGAGCTGTGCGCGCTCCGATGGTCCGACGTGAACCTCGACCTTGGCGTGCTCGACGTTGCCCGGTCCGTCGTCGTGGCCCGGGGCGGGCTCGCCGAGAAGAGCACCAAGACTGACCGCTCCCGGAAGGTCGCGCTCGACCCCGTCGGCATCGCCCTCCTCACGGCACACCGCAAGCGGGTCGAGGAGTGGATCACCGACGCCGGAGGAACCCTCGCCGCCGACGCCTTCGTCTTCTCGCCCTATGTCGAGGCGACCACGCCCTTCCGGCCGGACAACGTGACGTCGTTCTTCATCCGGGTGCGCGACGCTGTCGGGGCGTCCGACGTGCGTCTCCACGACCTCCGCCACTTCACGGCAACGCAGCTCATCCACGCTGGCATGGACATCCGGACCGTGGCCGACTTCCTCGGCCATTCCGATCCCTCCCTCACCCTCCGGGTGTATTCCCATGCCATCGAGGAGCGGAACCGGGCTGCGGCCACCATCATGGGCCAGGTCCTCGCCGCCAGGAAGGAACCCGCCGGACTGCCCTCTGGCGCATAAGACTGGGCTCGTGTCCGACGAGACCGACCTCGAACTGCCCGAGCTTGCTGGCGCCGAGACGGTCGGACGCATC
>JAKAOS010000179.1:0-449 GCA_021823165.1 Actinomycetes bacterium
GCCCGACCGCCCCCATGAACACGGCACCGGCGCTTCGGTGAAAAACATGCACGACGGCGGCGTAAATGGGCAGCCCGACCAACGCAGTGGCGAAGGTCGCAATAACCAAGTAGCGCAGCTTCATCGCTTCCACAGTCTTGCCAAATGGGCTGCGCAAACCTCTCAATGCCTCGAATATGTCCGCCCTGAAGTAGTACAAAGCGGCAAAGAAGGATCCGAAGTTGGCAAGAAGGCCCATTACATAGGCGGTGTTGTTGCTGAACCCGCCCCCGTCGACGAAGACGAGACCGATCATGCTTTTGCTGCTAACGGGAAGCCATTCAACGATTCCCTGGAGCAATCCAGCGACAAGGGCAACAATCAATGAGCGCAACTTACAACCTTCCTATCCAGAAAACAGGTTAACACCATGCGATGCGGCGGTGGGAGGGTAGGCTCATAGGAGCATT
>JAKAOS010000179.1:459-3233 GCA_021823165.1 Actinomycetes bacterium
AATCGACGTCCAGCACCCTGTCGACATCCTCCTCGGAGAGAAGCTCCTCCTCCAAGATGACCGAGCGGATGTCCCGGCGCTCCGCCATGGCCCTTTTCACGACCCTGGCAGCGGCCTCGTAGCCGATGTGAGGGTTCAGGGCGGTCACCAGCGCCGGCGAGGACAGGGCATACTCCCTGCAACGCTTGGCATTGGCGGTGATCCCGCTTATGCACTTCGATGCGAGCAGGTCCGCCGCCGCTGCAAGGAGCCCGATCGACTCAAGCATGCTCTGGCCCATGACCGGAAGCATCACATTGAGCTCCAAGCTGCCCGCCGATGCTGCAAATGCGACGGTCGCATCGTTGCCGATCACCCGGGCGACCACCTGGCAGACCGCCTCGGGCACAACCGGGTTGACCTTGCCGGGCATGATCGAACTCCCCGGTTGCAACTCCGGCAGGGCGATCTCGCCAAGGCCGCAGTTGGGGCCGCTCTGGATCAAGCGGAGGTCATTTGCAATCTTGTAGAGCGACACCGCCACCACTCGCAGGGCGCCCGATGCCTCCACCAGTCCGTCGCGGGCCCCCTGGGCCTCAAAGTGATCACCGGCCTCCCGAAGCGGGAGCCCGAGTTCTCCCGCCAGTTCCGCAATGGCCTGGGCCGCAAAACCTGCCGGGGCATTTAGACCGGTGCCGACCGCAGTGCCGCCCAAGGGCAGTTCCCCCAAACAGGCCAGGGTTGCTCGCATCCGCGCAGCCCCCTTTTGAACCTGGGTGGCATACCCGGCGAACTCCTGTCCCAGCGTTACAGGCGTTGCGTCCATGAGGTGGGTGCGTCCCGCCTTCACCACACCCGAGAAGGCAAAGGAACGCTCCTCCAGCCGTTCACCGAGCCGCTCAAGGGCGGGGACCAGGCGGTAGGCGACGGCCTCGGTGGCCGCCAGGTGGATCGCGGAGGGGAACACGTCGTTGGAGCTCTGCGACGCGTTGGGCTCGGCATTGGGCCGGATCTCTCGTCCGAGACGCCGCCCGGCCAGCCGAGCCAGCACCTCGTTCATGTTCATGTTGGTCGAGGTGCCCGACCCGGTTTGGTACACATCGACTGGGAACTGCTCCCCATAGCGGCCCTCCGCCACCTCTGCGGCGGCATCCGCCAGCGCCTCGGCCACCTCCTTGGCTATAACCCCCATCCGGCCGTTGACGACGGCCGCTGCACGCTTTAGCAGAGCCAGGGCGCGCAGTATCCCCGGATCGATGCCGCGACCAGACACCTGGAAGTTCTCGACTGCGCGTTGGGTCTGTGCCCCCCACATGGCACCCTCGGGCACAAGTACCTCGCCCATGGAGTCGTACTCAGACCGCCATTGCTCCGATCCGCTCGCCATGCCCATCCGCCCTTCCCTCGCTTGCAGACCGCGAACGGCGCTGCCGCCCTCAGATTCAAGACGGCGCCGCCAAAGTTCGGTATCGTGCGGCTGTGCTTGTCGTCACAGCCACCGATGGGATGGTACGCGTAGTGGAGAGACCGCGCCCGACACCGGGGCGGGGAGAAATCGGCATTCGTGTGAGAGCGGCGGGTATCAATGCGGCCGATCTGCTCCAAGCGGCCGGCCGCTACCCAGCACCGGCCGGCGTACCGGCCGACATCCTGGGCCTGGAGCTGGCCGGGGAAGTAGCCGAGGTTGGCGAGGGAGTTCTGAACTTCGGACTCGGCGACCGCGTCATGGCAGTGGTCGGAGGGGGCTGCCAGGCGGAGTACGCCGTGGTGGATGCATCTTTGGCCATGGCCGTGCCCAGTCGGCTCAACTGGGAGCAGGCAGGTGCCCTACCCGAGGTCTTCACCACCGCATATGACGCCCTGTTCGCCCAGTGCGGGCTTCAGATGGGAGACCGCCTGTTGGTGCATGGGGCAGCCGGCGGGGTGGGCATGGCGGCGGTGCAACTCGGGGTCGCGTGTGGGGCAAAGGTCACAGCCACCGTGCGCCGCTCCGATCATCGCCCGGCCATAGCCGCCTTGGGAGCCAATGTGATTGCTCCGGCAGACTTTGGCCAAGCCGGGCCCTTCGATGTGATACTCGAACTGGTCGGAGCCCAGAACCTGGCGGCAAACCTCGATGCCATCGCGGTAGGCGGCAGGATCATGGTCAT
Organism: Actinomycetes bacterium; assembly: GCA_021823165.1. Lineage (GTDB taxonomy): Bacteria > Actinomycetota > Acidimicrobiia > Acidimicrobiales > JAKAOS01 > JAKAOS01. The sequence continues at coordinate 2,589 of JAKAOS010000179.1, forward strand.
AGGCGTAGGGGCGGGAGCCAAGAGCGAAATTGATCTCCGCAAGCTCATGGCCCGCCGCGTACGGCTGTCGGGCTCCACCCTGCGGGCGCGACCTTTGTCCCTTCGCTCTCTTGCGGCCCGCCAGGTCGAGCACCATGTCCTGCCCCTAGTAGAGGCGGGGATGGTGAAGATCCCGGTTTTCGCCAGCTATCCCCTGGAGGACGCAGCTACCGCATATGCCGACTTCGCCGCCGGTGGTAAGCTTGGAAAACTGGTTCTCAGGACCTGACCCAATGCCAGCGGCGAAGCCCGCCGTGGCATCTTCACGCGGCATACTGGGCCTGTGAAGCCGATCCCGGTGTCCTTCCACGTTGGCCCATTGGTGCTACACACCTACGGCATCGGGCTGGCCATCACGTTCTGGTTCTCCCTCCGCTACTTCGAGAAGCGCCTGCGGGACAACGGATACGGCTGGGAGTGGCTTGGCAACTCCTTCCTCTGGATCATCGCGGCTGCGATCGTGGGGGCTCGCCTCGTGCACGTGGCGGCCCACCTGGGCTACTACTCCACATACCCGGGCCAAATCGTCGCCGTCTGGCAGGGAGGCCTTTCCTCTTATGGAGGGCTCATCGGCGGCCTACCGACCGAATGGTGCCGCGCCCACCG
>JAKAOS010000180.1 GCA_021823165.1 Actinomycetes bacterium
GCCACAGAGCTGCCCTCGAGGGCAACAAGTCCCTCTTAGGGCCACCAGAACAGAGACGGCACCCGAGACCGTCTCTGTCACTCCAGACTCAGGGGGCTACGTAGATAACGCCGGTAGCGTTGTGTGAGAAGTCCGACCTGTAGTGGTAGACGCCGGGACGGTTGAAAAGGTGAATGTAAGTTCCCTTGGCCTGCACCCGGGAGTGGAAGCCCTTCCCCGCTACGTCATTTGGGAAGTTGGGTGCTATCCACTTCCATTCGACCGCCTGGCCGGCCCTGATGCGCACCGTCGCTGGTGCAAAGACCCCGTAGTTGAGATCGACCACCGCTGCGACCGGGGCAGCAGAGGGGCCGGTAGCACCCAATGCGGAGTTTTGAGCAGGGGCGTTGGCCGGCGTGCAGGCGGCGAGAACCACGCCCGCTCCGGCCGTCAGACAGAAACCTAAGAAGCGCCGCATTGCCCCCTATTTTTTCAGCCTTGCTCCCGATGCACAAAGTCAACCGCCAACAAGGGAGTCATCTCCCCGCCACGGCAGCAAAGGCTCCGTGGAATGCAGCCAGGCTGAATCGGCGGACCTCTTCGTCGTGAGCGAGGCTCGGGAAGATGGCCTCATAGGCTCCCGGAGCCACAAACACCCCTCTCGACAGCAGTTCGTGGAAGAACCTTGGGTATCGACCATTTGACGCTGCGACGCGAGCACCGTCGTAGTCCTCAATCGGGGTATCGGAGAAAAACAGCCCGAGCAACGGCCCAACCCGTGGAATTTGGACATCCACCCCAGCAGCCTCCGCCGCTTCCGCCATCCCTTCGGCCAGATCCGCCGCCGTGGCATCCAGGCGTTGGTAGGCGCCAGCGTCGAGTTTGCCGAGAACGGCAAGACCGGCCGCAGTCGCTAACGGGTTTCCCGACAGGGTTCCGGCCTGGTAGACGGGGCCATCGGGAGCCAGGTGTTGCATCACCGCTGCCTTTCCGCCAAAGGCGGCCAGGGGCAGTCCACCCCCGATCACCTTGCCAAATGCCCACAGGTCGGGGATCACCCCAAAGCGCTCGGCGGCGCCTCCTCTGGCAATGCGGAAGCCCGTGATCACCTCGTCGAAGATCAAAAGGGCCCCCACCTCATCACAGGCAGAACGCAACCCGGCCAGAAATCCCGGTGCCGGGGGGACCAGGCCCATGTTCGCCGCAACAGGCTCGACGACCACGCAGGCAACGGTCTCGTCGAGAACGGGCAGCTGGTTATAGGGGACCACCAGGGTGTCTTGCACGGCGCCCCTGGGCACCCCGGCCGAGTCGGGCAAACCGAGGGTGGCTATCCCGCTCCCCCCCGCCGCCAGCAACGCATCCCCATGTCCGTGGTAGCAACCGGCAAACTTCACCACGCGGTCCCGCTTGGTGGCCCCCCTGGCCAGGCGGACCAGGCTCATCATCGCCTCGGTCCCACTGGAGACGAGCCGCACCTGCTCACATTGTGGAATCCGGGAGGTGATTTCCTCGGCGAGCAGGACCTCTCCCTCGGTGGGGGCCCCATAGGTAGCACCTCGGGAAGCCGCCGCAGACACCGCCTCGGTCACCTCGGGGATGGCATGTCCCAAGATGGAGGCACCATAGGACTGGACATAGTCCACATACCGGTTCCCATCGGCATCGATGAGATATGGGCCCTCGGCCCGGCTCACGAAGAAGGGGTCTCCCCCGACCGATCGAAACGCCCTCACCGGGGAGTCCACGCCGCCCGGGATAACCGCGAGTGCCCGCTGGTAGAGGCGGGCACTGGCTTTGGTGGCCGCAGAGGCCGAGCCCGTTATCTCAGCCATTCATGCCCCCCGCCAGCTCCGCTGCTGCATAGGTGCAAATGATGTCCGCGCCCGCTCGGCGAATGGCCAGCACGTGTTCAGCCATGACTGCTGGCCCATCGATCCAGCCGCGCTCCGCTGCCGCCATGACCATCGCGTACTCGCCGCTCACGTGGTAGGAGGCGACGGGAACGGAGGAAAAGCGCGCCACCTCGGCCAACACATCGAGGTATGCGACGCCAGGCTTCACCATGACCATGTCCGCCCCCTCTTCGATGTCGAGAGCGACCTCCCTTATCGCCTCTCTGGCGTTTGCGGGGTCCTGCTGGTAGCCACGACGATCCCCACAGGCGATCTCCACGTCAACGGCATCCCTGAAGGGGCCGTACAGGGAGGAGGCATACTTTGCCGCGTATGCAAGGATGGCGGTTCCGCTATGGCCGGCATCGTCCAAAGCCCCGCGGATCGCTGCGACCTGGCCGTCCATCATCCCCGAGGGCGCCACCACCGCCACCCCAGCGTCCGCCTGTGCCACTGCAACCCGCCCGTACAGCTCCAGGGTGGCGTCATTGTCCACATCGCCGTCGGCGCCGAGCACTCCGCAGTGACCTGACTCGGTGTATTCATCGAGGCAGAGATCGGCCATTACGACCATCTGGTCGCCGACGGCCTCGGCAAGTTCGGCGATTGCGATCTGGGCCACACCGGCAGGATTCCAAGCCTCCGAACCCGTTGCGTCCTTGCGCTGGGGAACCCCAAAGACAAGGATGCCGCCGACGCCAAGCGATGCCAGATGCTTCGCCTCCTCGACCAGGGTTGAAACCGAATGTTGCTGGACGCCGGGAAGAGATGGGACCGGGATCGGCTCATCGATTCCCTCGCGCACAAACAGAGGCGCAACGAGGTTGTTGGGGGAGAGGGAGGTCTCCGCCACAAGCCTTCTCATGGCGCTACCTCGACGGAGCCTCCTGGGCCGTTTCGTCGGATGCATCACGCCGATCCTACCGATCCTCGGCTACCCCGCCGGGATGGGCGGCTCCCGGCCCGAAAAACTCCTTCATGCCTCTCACCAACCCCGCCGAGGTGTGCTCGGGAACCGACAACGCCACCCGGAAACCGATTTCGGCCGCCGTCGCCGCCGTCACCGGTCCGATGCAGGCAGCCACCCCGCCGAAGTTCGAAGGATCTCCGCCCAGGGCGGCCAGAAAGCCCTCCGCCGTCGAGGGCGAGGTGAAAGTGACCACGTCGGCCTGGGCTGCCTCGGCAACCTCGGGCGCCGGAGGTTGGATGAAGCGGGTCATATACGCCTCGACGACCTCCACGTTCCATCCCATCTCGGCCAGGCCTGCAGGCAGGACGTCCCGGGCAACGGCAGCTCGCGCGATCAGCACCCGTCCCGA
>JAKAOS010000181.1 GCA_021823165.1 Actinomycetes bacterium
AGCCCAGCGAGGTTGCGGCTGATTCCGAACAAGCCGAAGATTCCGAACAAGCCGAAGATTCCGACCAAGCCGGCCAGGCAACCGACCAGGGGGCACCCGGTGCCGTCTCGGCCGGGTTGGGGGACACCGCGATCGAGTCGCCGCCCGAGACGCAGGTTTTGGCTGAGCCCGAGACCGATGGGGAAAACAACCACCCCGACACAGGCAACCCAAGAGGGGCCGTGTGAAGCGATCCCATGTGATATCTGTTGTCGCAACGGTGCTGGTCTCTGTGGGTGCGCTGGTAGGGGTGCTGGTCGGTGGCCTATCGCCCCTGCTCGGTCTGGACCTGCGCGGCGGGGTGTCGGTGGTCTACAAACCCGCACGTCCCGTCAACACTGCGACTCTCAATGAGACGATCAACATCATTCGAAACCGCGTCGATGCATTGGGTGTGGCTCAGCCCAACATTGGGACCCAGGGTGGGAACATCGTTGTTGATCTTCCCGGGGTGAAGAACAGGGCCCAGGCCCTGGCGGTCATCGGCAGGACGGCGCAGCTTTACTTCCGCCCAGTTCTCTGCCCTGTTCCCATGGGTCCGGTGGCCAAAGTCGGCCAGAGTGCGCCCGTGCTCAGCGGGCTTCCTCCCTCCTGTACTTCGGGGGCGAACTTTGCCAAGCTCGGCAACACGCCCAGAAGACTGGACAAGGCCTCGCTGCCGGTGCTGCTGCCGGCGGTCAATCCCTCCACGGGGAAGATGGATCTCCGCTATGTCCTGGGCCCTTCCCAGCTCTCGGGAAGCGCCCTCAAGACCGCCACGGCATCACTCAACCCCCAAAGTGGGCACTGGGGAATCGACTTCACCCTTACCTCAAAGGGGTCGCCGGCCTTCGATAACCTGGCTCGCCTCGACTATCAAAAGCAGCTTGCCATCGTCTTGGACGGCGTGGTGGAGTCGGCCCCGGTAATCAACTCGACCAGCTTTGCCGGCCAGGGTCGCATAAGCGGCCACTTCAGCGCGCAGCAGGCCAAGAGCCTGGCACTGGTCCTGCGCTATGGCGCACTGCCGGTCCAACTCGACCAGCAGACCGTACAGTCGGTGTCGCCCACCCTGGGTGCGGCGTCACTGAGTGCAGGCATTGTGGCCGGCTTGGCCGGCCTGGCACTGGTGATGCTCTACACCATCGCCTACTACCGGGCTCTTGGGGTGGTGGTTGTGGCGGGCCTGGCGACCACGGCGGCGCTTTTGTACTCCATCATCTCCGTTTTGAGCCGGACCAACGGATTGACCCTGGATCTTGCGGGAGTCACGGGTCTCATAGTGAGCGTGGGGGTAACGGTCGACTCCTATGTCGTGTATTTCGAACGCCTCAAGGACGAGATCCGATCGGGTGCGAGCATCAGAGCCAGCGTCGACCGCGGCTTTGCCAGGGCCTTCCGGACCATCGTGGCCGCCGACCTGGTGTCTCTGATCGGAGCGGCGGTTCTGTATCTGCTCTCCATAGCCCAGGTCAGGGGATTTGCCTTCTTCCTGGGTCTTTCCACCCTGTTGGACATCGCCACGGCGTGGGTGTTCACTCGCCCGCTGGTGATCCTCCTGGGCCGGAGCAGGACCTTCAGGGAGGCTCGCTGGCTCGGCGTTGCGCGCGGTCTCGGCATGCCTGTCGGCGGGACGGGGGCCTGAGTGGCCCCCAAGCATTCAAAGCGATCCCGGGGTAGGGCCGGATCGGTATGGGGTCGTCTTTACAGGGGGGAAACCTCCGTCGACTTCGTGGGCCGCTGGCGTCGCTGGGCAGCCATTTCGGGCGTCGTGATCCTGGTGGGTTTGGCCTCTCTCGGCATAAGGGGCCTCAACTTCGGCATCGAGTTCGTCGGTGGGACGGCGTGGCAGGTCCAGAGCCCCACCTTGGCCGTTGCCACGGTGCGCTCCGCCATCTCACCTCTCGGGTTGAGTTCTGCAACCATTGAGTCCTTGGGGAGCGGTTCCCATCGCACCATCGAAATCCAAGACCGCCTGGTGGGGACCGGAGCGGGCTCCGCGGCCATAAAAGCCAAGGTCACCTCGAAGCTGGCAGCGGCCGCAAAGGTGAACCCTTCAGCGGTGAGCATCTCAGATGTGGGACCTACCTGGGGATCGTCGATCACCATGCGAGCACTGGAGGCCCTCGTCGGCTTCTTTGTCGCGATCTCCGCCTACATCGCCTTCCGCTTCGAGTGGAAGATGGCCGCTGCGGCGCTGGTGGCGGTGGTGCACGACCTTTTGGTGACCGTAGGCATCTACGCGCTGTCGGGCTTGCAGGTCACCCCGGCGACGGTCGTTGCGGTCCTCACCATCCTCGGTTACTCCCTCTACGACACCATCGTTGTCTTTGACCGGGTCATGGAGAACGCCAAGACCCTCATGTCCCATGGCCGCATGACCTACTCCGAGATGGTGGACCTTTCGGTCAACCAGGTTCTCATGCGCTCCCTCAACACCTCCATCGTGGCCATCCTGCCCATCCTGTCAGTGTTGCTGATCGGGGCCCAGCTGTTGGGAGCCACCACCCTGGAGCAGTTCGGGCTGGCGCTTTTCATCGGGCTCACAACCGGCGCCTACTCCTCGCTGTTTGTGGCCTCCCCGGTATTGGCTGCGATGAAGGAAAGAGAACCCCGTTACCGGCTGCTGGCGGAGAAGCTCGCCGCAAAGGGACACGTCAGGGCCATCCTTACCCCCGCCGCCTTTGCAGCCGGTGGTGGAGTGCCCAAGAGGCCGACCCCAGTTCCCAGTCCGGCTGAGGCCAAAGACGGCTCCGGTTCCGATACCCCGGACCAACCGTCCACCAGCCGTCCCGAGGCTCGCCCGGTGCCAGGCTGGGACCCCTCGCATCCGCCCCTCACCTCCAAGCGGGCTGCGCCTCAGTCGCGCGGTGCCAAGCGGCGGCGTTGAGAACTCGGGAGCCATCTTTTTCCCAGGCGCTACCGCCCGAGAGGTTTGCTCACCACGGCTGTGTTCGCCGCTAACCTGAGGACATGGGTGCGATGGTTGGTGAGCCATTGCCAAAGGCCGGGGTGAAGCTGGCGGGGACGGCGTTGGCATCGATGACGCCCGCACGGCCAAAAGTGGCACTGCCTGGGTCTCCCGGGTCGGGGTGCTGAGTCGGTGAGCATCGAGACATCTGTTGTTGGAGTTGTCGAAGATGCGGTGG
>JAKAOS010000182.1 GCA_021823165.1 Actinomycetes bacterium
GTGAAGGCATTCATCTCGCCGCCCCTTTGGTCCATCGATCGTGCAATCTCGGGGCCGGAACGCCGGGCGGTCCCCTTGAATGCAAGATGCTCGAGGAAGTGGGAGGCGCCGTAGCTGGCGCCGTCCTCTTCCCGGCTTCCCGAGCCAATCCAGAAGGCGGCGGAGACCGAGGAAGCGCCGGGCACTTCCTCGGTGACCACCTCCAGACCGCTGGCCAGGCGGGTCAGCCGTGGCCCTGCGGCGGTCAGCGCCCGCTACGGGGGCGGCGGTTACGCCGCGGACCCTGGCCTCCCCCGTTTCGCTGGCCGGGGCTCTCCGAAGGCCCGAGGTCCCCGTACTGGTCCTTCATCTCGGCGTCGAAGCTCTCCTCGAAAGAGACATACTCCTGGGGAGCCTGGGCCTGGGGAGCGGCCTGCTCGCCCGCCACCGATAGCGACACCTTGCCCTGGGGGTCGATGTCGTCGACGCGGACATCCACCTCCTGGCCGAGGCTGAGGACGTCCTCCACCCGATCGATCCGACGCCCGGCTCCCAGCTTGGAGATGTGCAACAAGCCGTCCCTGCCGGGAAGGATGTTGACGAATGCACCGAACTTGGTGATGTTGACCACCTTGCCGGGATAGACGCGACCCACCTCGGCTTTGGGGGGATCCAAGATGGAGGCGATACGCCGACGTGCCTCTTCGACTGCGTCGCCGCTGCGGGCGCCGATGGTGATGAGGCCCACCATGCCCTTGTCCTCGACTGCGATGTCGGCACCGGTTTCGGACTGGATGGTGTTGATTGTCTTGCCCTTGGGGCCGATGACCTCTCCCACCTTGTCGAGGGGGATCTCCATTGCGATGATCTTGGGGGCATTGTGGCTGACGGCCGAACGGGGTTCGGCGATGGCTGCCTCCATCACCGCCAAGATCTTCATGCGGGCCTCTTTGGCCTGGCCGAGAGCCTTGGCCAAGACCTCGGCGGGAAGGCCGTCGATCTTGGTGTCCAGCTGAAGGGCCGTGACGAACTCTGCGGTGCCCGCCACTTTGAAGTCCATATCGCCAAAGGCGTCCTCGGCACCCAGGATGTCGGTGAGGGTCACGTACTTGCCCTCGGCGTAAACCAGGCCCATCGCAATCCCGGCAACCGGGGCCTTGATGGGAACTCCGGCATCCATGAGAGAAAGAGTGGAACCGCACACCGACGCCATGGAGGTCGAGCCGTTGGAACTGATGGCCTCCGAGACGAGTCGCAGGGTGTAGGGGAACTCATCCGAAGAGGGCACGACTGGGAGCACCGCCCGCTCGGCCAGCAGACCGTGGCCGATCTCCCGCCGCTTGGGGCCTCGCATGAAACCCGCCTCGCCAGTGGCAAAGGGGGGCATGTTGTAGTGGTGCAGGTAGCGCTTGGACTCATCCACCCCGATGGTGTCCAGCAGCTGGTTCATCCTCGGCATCCCCAGGGTGGCGATGTTCAGCACCTGGGTCTCGCCCCGCTGGAAAAGAGCAGAGCCATGAGCCGTGGGGATGAGGCCCACCTCGGCGGAGAGGGGCCGGATATCTGCCGGGCCGCGTCCGTCTATCCGGATGCCCTCCTCGGCGATCCGCCGGCGCACAACGGCCTTGGTCAAAGAACGCAGGGCCGCTTTGATTTCCTTCTCGCGGCCGGGGAAGCGTTCTGCCAGAGCCCCGAGGGCTTCGGCACCCACTGCGTCCAGGGCCTCGGCCCGGGCCGCCTTGCCGGGGGTGGCATTGGCGGCCGCGATGGCCTCGCCAGCGTGTGCCACCACCGCTTCATGGATGTCCTCGCCGTAGTCCCTCTGGATCTCATATGCCATGGTCGGCTTTGGGCCCGCCTTGGCAACCAGGTCCCGCTGCAGCTGGATCGACTCTTTGATCCAGGTCTTGGCCGCCTCCAGGCCGCCCGCTATGACCTCCTCGGTGACCTTGGGCCCACCGGAGGAGTAGTTGGGCCAGCTCTCCTCCGTCCCGCTGGCCTCGACCATCATGATGGCGATGTCGCCGTCGATCTCCCGCCCGGCTACCACCATCTCAAAGCTCGACTCGTCACCCTGTTGGTAGGTGGCGTGGGCAAGCCACTCCCCGTCCCGGGAGTAGGCAAGGCGCACCGCCCCGACGGGGTTGTCGAAGGGGATGGGAGAGACCATCAACGCTGCGCTTGCGGCATTGATGGCAACTACGTCATGGGGGTTGGACTGATCCGCCCCGAGGATCGTCGCCACGACGTGCACGTCGTTACGGAATCCAGATGGGAAGCTGGGCCGGAGTGGGCGGTCGATCAACCGGGCGACCAGGATCGCCTGGTCCGTTGCGCGCCCCTCCCTCCGGAAGAAGGATCCGGGGATCTTGCCCGCCGCATACATCCGTTCTTCCACGTCCACGGTGAGGGGGAAGAAGTCCACTCCCTCGCGCACCGATTTGGATGCCGTGGCCGTTGCCATCACCATGGTGTCGCCCAAACGGGCCACTACCGCCCCATCGGCCTGGAGAGCCAGCTTCCCTGTCTCCAGGCTCATGACCAAGTCGGTGCCGGAAACGGAACCCGACACCACGACTGCGTCCGCCAATTTGACTCCTTTGAGTTTTTCCTCTTGCCGGCAGACACTCCTGCCGGAGGCGGCTGTGGGGGCCAGTTCCCAGTCGTCGAGGTCCGCCTTACAGGCCTCGGCGACTGGCAGCTGACCCTGCCGCCGGGGAAAGCCCCTCGGCTTTCCCCGTATCGGTCCGGCCCTTGTGGGCCGCCGAAATAAACAGTGGGCGGCTCCCGCCGCCCACCCTCGACTACCGCCTGATACCCAACCTGGAAATCAGTTGGCGGTAGCGCTCTACATCGTTTTCCTTCACGTAATCCAAGAGCCGCCGGCGCTTGCCGATCAGCTTCATCAGACCACGCCGGGTGTGATGATCACCCCGGTGCATCTTCAAATGCTCGGTCAGGTGATTGATCCGTCCCGACAGGATCGCCACTTGAACCTCGGGCGAGCCCGTGTCGGTGCCGTGAAGTCGGTATTCGCTGATCGTCGCTGCCTTGTCCACCCTTGCTCTTTCCGCCTTGCTTCATGCTGGAAAACTCCGGCCGATCCGCCAGGCCCCCAAAAAGGGTTCTCCGGCGGGCAGATCGG
>JAKAOS010000183.1 GCA_021823165.1 Actinomycetes bacterium
CACCGGCCACAACAGGGACAAGGCGAGGCCGGGAGAGCACGAAGTTCCCGACGGGTCCACCGCCGCCACCGTCGCCCAGCCGGTGAAAAAGGACAACCCCCTCTACGTCCGGGATTACTCGCGCTGCATCCTGTGCTACAAGTGCGTAGAGGCATGCGGTCCCGAGGCCCAGAACACCTTCGCCATCTCGACGGCCGGGAGGGGCTTCGATGCCCGGATATCGACCGAGTTCAACGTCGGCCTTGAGGACTCCGCCTGCGTCTTCTGCGGCAACTGTATAGCGGTATGCCCAACCGGGGCATTGATGTTCACATCCGAGCACGAAATGCGTGCCGAGGGATCCTGGGACGAGTCGGCTCAAAGTGTGACCAGAACCGTCTGCCCCTATTGCGGAGTGGGTTGCAACCTGGAACTTCACGTTCAGGACAACCGCGTCGTGAAGGTCACCTCTCCTTTGGACCACAGCGTCACCGAGGGCAACCTTTGCATCAAGGGTCGCTTTGGATACGACTTCGCACAACCCTCATCCGAAGAGCCTGTAAAGCTCGGCTGAGTCGGCATTTGTTGTCGGAATAACGCCTACCATGTAGTCGACTAGAAGTTAGCCTCCGGAAGGAGGGCAGGGCCATGACGGCCGTGTTGTTGGGCAATTGCCGTCCCAGACCCTGGGAAAGGGTAGGCAAATATGTCGATACTCGCTGCGGTGAGCCTGGCGACTTCCCCTTATCCCCCGCTGGTAGTGGGGTTTATGGGCCTCGGTACGGGCTATCTCATCTATGGGATCCAAGAGCTGTTCCACTATCCGGCCAAGCGGGACAAATCCGTAGATTTCCCGACCGGCCTATGGGGCATAGCCCTGCCGGGATTCATGCAATTCTTCACCGGGACTTTTATCATCGCCGGCTTGGTGCTCGGTACATTTACCGCCAAGCCCCTCTACATGGCAGGACTGGCGTTCACCGCCTACGGCGTCCACTGGTTCGTCATTGGGTGGAACCGCTTACACGGGGCCGATCCGAGGGCAAGTTTGGGAATGACGCTCGGCTTCTTAGCGCTCTCCATTCTCGGCATGATGGTTTTCTTTGGAGTCTCCGATGCTCCCGTGGGGATCCTGTTCCTTGGCCTCACCCTTGTGTATCTCAGCGAAATACTGGTGAGCATCAAGCCCGATGCGCCAGCACTGGGCGCCATGGGCGAGCGCCTCTTGGGCCTTTTTCACCTGGCCACGGGACTTTGGCTTTTCTACCTGCTCTTTGGCGTGACTTTGGACTTCGTGCTCGGTTACCACATCACGGTGTGACGTCCTTGCACAAAGCCATTGGCGCGTAGCAGATGGCGGGATGGGACGCTGGCGGCCCCACTTCAGGCGGCTGCCAGCGCTCCCAGCAAAGAGGACAACAACCGCCGTCCATCGCCGCCACCCACCAGCTTGCTCATCGCACGCTCCGGGTGGGGCATTAGCCCGACGATCCGGCCGGTGGCATCGGAAATGCCTGCGATGTCATTGGCGGATCCGTTGGGGTTGTCGAGGTAGCGGAGGACCACCCGCCCCTCCCCCTCCAGGCGGCGAAGGTCATCGGCATCGGCGGTGTAGCAGCCCTCGAAGTGATTGACCGGGATTCTGACCCGCTCTCCCTCCTCCAGGGCGGAGGTGAGGATGTTGGAGGTGCTCTCCACCCTCAGCTCCACGTCCCTGCAGACAAAGCGCAGGCCAATGTTCTTTTGCAGGGCACCGGGCAGAAGTCCCGCCTCTGTGAGTACCTGGAACCCGTTGCATATGCCCAATACCGCTCCGCCCCTGCCGACAAAGGCGGCCAGCTCCCCCACAACGGGGGAAAACCGGGCAATAGCCCCCGGGCGCAGGTAGTCGCCGTGGGCAAAGCCGCCCGGTAACACCACGAGATCCAGGCCGGAGAGATCGCCCTCTTTGTGCCAAACCAGTCTCGCCTCGGCCCCCAGGGACCCAAGCGCGGAGACCACGTCGTGTTCGCAGTTGCTGCCGGGGAACACCACCACACCCGCGCGTAGCGTCATCGCTTATCGCCCTGTTGCATCACCGTTACCGAGGACTCCTCCAGTACCGGGTTTGCCAGGAGGCGGTGCGCCACCTCTCCAGCCCGGGCGGCGGCTTCGGCGGCGTCGGCCGCCTCCAGCAGGAGCCGGAATGACTTGCCCGAGCTCACGGCAGAAAAGCCCTCGAAACCAAGGGCTTTCATGGCCGCCAGGATCGTGGCGCCCTCGGGATCCGCCACGCCCTCTCGGAGCTTGACCTCTACCACAGCTTCAAAGTTCACTGGACCGTCTCTTCCTTCTGGCCACCGGGCCAGTCATCCAAACTGAGCTCGGTAAGCCGCTCGTATGCCTCCACGTAGCGGGTGCGGGTAGCCCGCACCACCTCATCGGGCAATGCCGGGGCAGGGGGGTTCTTGTCCCAGCCGGTGCCCTCGAGCCAGTCCCGAACCGGCTGTTTGTCAAGGCTCGGGGGCGTCTCCCCGGGCTGCCAGAGGCTCCTGTCCCAAAAGCGGGAGGAGTCGGGGGTAAACACCTCGTCGCAGATGATCAGTTCCCCATCCACATAGCCGAGTTCCAACTTGGTGTCCGCGATGATGATGCCACGCTCCCAGGCCCAGGCTGAGGCCCACTCGTAGCAGCGCAGCGAGATCTCGGCGGCCAACGATGCCGCCTCCCGGCCGATCAGGTTGACGGCCTGGCCGAAGGAGATGTTCTCGTCGTGGCCGCTTTCGGCCTTGGTCGATGGCGTAAATAACGGTTCGGCCAATCTGTCCGCCTCGGCCAATCCACTCGGGGCGGCCATGTGGTGTACGGTGCCGCTCCTTTGGTATTCCTTCCAGGCCGAGCCCGATATGTAGCCCCGGACGATGCATTCGATGGGCAGCATCTCCGCCTTGGCCACGAGCATCGCCCTGCCCGCCGCATCCGAGGGGGAGCCGGGAGGAAAATCGGCGGGGTCGGTGCTCAACAGGTGCGATGGGGCAATGCCCGAGAGCTTGGCGAAAAAAAAGGCCGAGATCGCGGTGAGCACCCGCCCCTTGTCGGGGATGGGCCGATCCAAGATGACATCGAAGGCGGAGATTCTGTCGG
>JAKAOS010000042.1 GCA_021823165.1 Actinomycetes bacterium
CGATAGCCCGATCACCTGCCACAGTTTGAGGTTCCGCCTCAGCCTCGGCGCCCGTCCCGTCTCCTGCGACTCGTCTGCAGCCATGGTGCCTCCCCGTTCGTGAGCGACCGGCACCCCCCCTGGCTCGGTCTCCGGAGCAGACCCATGACCAGTTCCTGCACGCGCAGCCGCCAAAACCTACTGCAATGTCATCACGCCCACAGCTTGCCGCCAATGACCTTTTGGTTGCGACCTTGTTTCTTGGTTACGCCTTGTCTTTTGCTGGACTCAGCTCTTGGCCACTCCGATCCTTGCGAGGCAGCCAAGCGCTGTTATCGTTGTCCACCGTGAGCAACCTCGGGCGGCTGCACAACCCTGGGACCGGCCCTCTTTGGCGTGCTGTTCCGGCTCCGGCCGTAGGGGCTTTGCGGCCGGGGTCGCACCTGGGGAGGCGTCACTGATGCGCGATCCAGTGGCAGATGACACGGCACTTGAGATAAGCGAGGCTCTGCGGCGCAATGACATCCATGCCGTAGCCGTGACCATGGTCGACAACAGCGGCGTAGCCAGGGTAAAAGCGATTCCCGTCGACCGGCTGGCTCAGGCGGCCACCATCGGCATAGGAGCGCCACCGGTATTCGACTTCTTCGGAAGCGACGACAGCATCGCTCCAGGAGGATCGCCGGTGGGTGACCTACGCATGATCCCTGACCTGGCATCGCTGAGGTCCCTGGGGGCCATGCCCGGTTGGGCGTGGGCCCCGGCAGACCGGGTGTCCTTGGACGGCTCACCGCACCTTGGCTGCCAGAGAGGCTTTGCCCGGCACCAACAGGACCAAGCCGCCGGCATGGGGCTGAAGGTAGAGATGGCCTTTGAGACCGAGTGGGTGCTCGACGCAGGGCCACATTCCATCGAGGGCGACGGCAACCCAAGTCGGCTCGTGCCGGTCACGACCGGACTCGCCTACGGCATGGGCCGGCTGGTCGATGTTGCCGGCTTCTCGACCGAGTTGTTGGTGGCCCTGGCGGGCTCGGGAGTGGAGGTCGCTCAGCTGCACCCGGAGTACGCGCCGTCCCAGATGGAGCTGTCTGTCACTCACAAAGACCCCGTTGGAGCTGCAGACACCGCAGTAGTAGTCCGCCAGACGCTGCGCGCAGTGGCATCCAAACATGGCTGGCGGGTGTCGCTGTCTCCAGCCGCCAGCGCCGGCGGAGTGGGCAACGGTGCTCATTTGCACATGTCGGTGTGGAGGGACGGCCACAACCTGCTCGCCCCAGCGGCGGGGGTCGGCTCCGCTGGGTTGGACCCACTCGGAGAGGCGTGGATGGCGGGCATCCTGGCAGCGCTACCGGCGCTGATGGCAGTTGTCGCCCCCAGCGCTGCCAGCTACCTCCGCCTGCAGCCCCAGCGCTGGGCCGCCCCGTGGCGCTGCTGGGGCAGAGAGAACCGGGAAGCGGCCCTGCGTCTGGTCGGTGGGGCGGCTTGGGCCGGGATGGGTGTGGCCAACGCCGAGCTCAAGGTGGTCGATGCCAGCGCCAACCCCTACCTGGTGGCCGGCGCGGTCGTGGCCGCCGGCCTGGACGGCATGCAACGCTCCCTGACGCTTCCGCCCGAGGTGAAGATCGACCCGGCCTTGTTGGACGAGCCGGCGAGGCATGCGGCTGGTGCCGTGCGGTTGCCCCAGTCACTGACCGAAGCCCTGGACGAGTTCGACCGCAGCGAGGTACTCCACCATGCCATGGGCAACCAGCTGGCCGAGGCGTTCTCCGCGGTGAGGCGGGCCGAGGCCGACCGCTTTGCGGCTTGCTCCGAGGACGAAATTGCCAACGCCAGCCGTTGGGTGTGGTGACATTAGCGCGTGTCTGAGCACCCCGGCGTCGTCCCTAGCGTGGCGAGTCAGCCTGTCAGCGCCGCAGAGGACCTTGCTGTGCACATCACAGCCAATCTGGACCTGGTCGACCACCACTGCCATTACCTGAGCAGACAGGTCCTGTCACAAGGCGGTTTCGAGGCTCTGTTGGGAGAGAGCCACTTCCGGACACCGCCGGGCTGTTCCGCCGCTGACACCGGCTTCGGCCTTGCCGTCAGAACGTTCTGCCCTCCCCTGCTGGACCTACCTGCCTGTGCAGGAATTAGCGACTACGTGGAACGTCGTGCACAGCTGGGCGTCGATGAGGTGCACCGGCGGCTGCTGGCCGGCGGTGCCTCCACCTACTTGCTCGACACCGGCTATCTGCCCGATCGGCCGCAGCGGTTCGGCCGGGCCGAGGAGCTGGCGGCCTGGTCGGGTGGAAGTGTCGCCGAGGTGGCTCGGCTTGAGACCCTGGCCGAGCAGGTGGCCGCCCGGCTTGGAGGGATAGGCGGCGGTGTGGCCAGGAGCAGTGGCTATGCGGATGCGCTTTCCGATGCGATGGGCCAATGCGGTGGAGCCTTGGGCTGGAAGTCGGTCGCCGCCTACCGCTGCGGGCTGGGGATCGATTGGAGCCGACCCAGCCCGGGGCGGGTTCGGGAAGCGGCAGCGGAGTGGTTGTCGGCTGGACCGGACATACAACGGGGGTGGCGGCTGGAACACCCGGTGCTGATCGCACATGGTTTGTGGTCGGCACTGGACACCGGGCGGCCGGTGCAGATCCATACCGGGTTCGGGGACAACGACATTCGGCTAAAGGAGGCCGACCCGACCCTGCTGGACCCGCTCCTACGAGCAACCGCTGACGGTCGGTCTGCGATCATGCTGCTGCACTGCTGGCCATATCACCGTCAGGCCGGCTACCTGGCCCAGGTGTGGCCACAGGTATACATGGACGTCGGACTGGCCGTGCCTCATGTTGGCTCGAGATCAGCAGCGGTGCTCGCCCAGGCGTTGGAGCTGGCCCCCTGGCACAAAATGCTCTATTCCTCCGACGCCTTCGGCCTCGCCGAGATCTACCATCTGGCGGTCCACTCCTGGCGCCGGGCCCTCGCCACGGCACTGGCACCACTGGCCGCAGCCGGCTTTCACCGTGACGAGCTGGTGCGCCTGGGATCGCTGGTCAGTTCCGAAAACGCCCGCCGGGTCTATGGGATCAGCTGAACAAACCGATTGGATCGGCGCTCGCGAGACAAGGCCCATGGCGTCGGCACTGGAGCACCCATTCCCTACTGCTCCCCTCCTGCGAGCGCCGCAAGGTCCAAGGAGAGCCCGCCGAAGACGGGCACTGCAGAGCCGTGACTCGGTCACAAGGATGCTGCAGGGTCTCCCAGCTGGGGTCCACCAGTTGGCCCGGGTAATGGCCGCTCTGTTATCGCCTTGGCGAGCACACCCGGGCGGGCCGGCTGGTGAATACCCAGCTGGTGAAGGGCTTCGGCCAAAGCGACGGCCGCCGCAACTCCGTCGATAACCGGTACGTCGAGTTCTTCGTCGAGGCGGCTATGCAGGCTGGCCAGCCCGGCACAGCCCAACACAATGCTGTCCGCTCCAGCGGACACCGCTTTGCGGGCCTCATCCAAAAAACGCGCCACCGTGCGGTCGGGTTCGGCATCGAGTTCGAGTACCTCGATGCCCGTCGCGTATAGTCCACTGCACAAAGCCCAGCACCCGGAGTCCCGCAGTGACGCCTCGATGAGGGGGAAGGTGGCGGCAAGCGACGTGACCACTGCGTATCGTCCCCCCATCAACCCCGCAGTGTGAGCGGCCGCCTCGGTGATATCCAACACCGGAACCGACAGGATCTCTCGGGCTCCCTGTCTGCCGTGCTCGCCGAATCCCGCCATCACCAATGCGTCGAATGCTTCGGGGTAGTGCCGAACGGTCTCCAACACCGCCGCTGCGCTGAGGAAACTGTCGTACCAACCCTCACACGATGGCGGCCCCCAGCCGGGTGTGACCGCCACGATCTCCGTGCCGGGGCGAGCCGAGGCGCGGGCCTGGGCGGCTATCGCAGCTGTCATGGAATCGGTCGTGTTGCAGTTGGTCAGCAATATCTTCATCGCGTACCGCTCACCGCCGGCTTCGCCAGCGGCGTGGACTGCCCGCCGGCCAGAAGTAAACCCGCCATGACAGCCACGGTTTCACGAGTAGACCCACCCAATCAGCCATCCCCGGGGTTCTCCCATGCCAATGTTTCTACACGGCCCACAAGATGCTTTGCACCCCGTGCTTCAAACACTTTTTCCCCTATTCCCCTACTACTTCCCTTAGCACGACCACTCAGGGTTGCAACGCGACTCCCCGGGTCTGTCCAACATCAGCGCAGCCTCCGTGTCCCTCTCACGCCCCTCCCACTGCCCTGCCACCACCAGCAAACACATTGCTGGCCGGGCGGCGACCGCTGCCAGAAGCTGCTGACCAGCCGGTGTAATCGCTGGGAAGGCTTCTGTGACATGTGCTACGTCGCCTTGGTGAATCGTTTTGACACAAAGTGCCGGTAGGGGTTGGAAATCTTGTGTTATTCCTGACGCAACCATTCGAACATAATGAATTGGTTGACTTCTGTCGATGCCGAGCGGACTATTTGACGCCCACAGACACATCGGAGCTCTGCCGGCGTTCGGCTTCTACGGTGGTCCGGCGGTGCAGCCCGCGGCACCCGAGGCCGCAACGGTCCGCGACCTGTTTGCCGAGATGGATCGTCAGCAGGTCGCACGTTGCCTGGTGCTGCCCAACTACGGGGTCCCCGATCCCGACGTGGCCTTCGGGTTCAACGACTTGGTGCTGGAGGCAGCAGCCAAGGATGACCGGGTCCTGGCCGCCCTGTGGACATCCCCACGGCCCGAGGACGAGGCCCGCACCGCCAGGGCTCTGAACCTTGCCAGAGAACACGGGGTGGTGGCACTGAAGCTCAGCTTCCTCCTCGGCGGCAGCCCAACCGACGAGGCCTGCCGGCCACATCTCGACCGCATCTTCGAAGTGGCGGCAGAGGCGGGGTTGGTGGTGCACATCCATACCTCGCCCGGAGCGGCTTCCGACATAGATCAGGTGGGCCACCTTGTGGAGCGCTATGGCGACAAGGTCGCAATCCACCTGGTGCACCTGGGGGGAGGTATGAGCGGCCACATCAAGCTGATTGGTGGCCGCTTTTTCGACTGGATAGCCGCCGGGAAGCGTGTCTATACGGATGCATCCTGGGCTATCGGCTTCGCCCCGCGCTGGCTGCTCGGTGAGATCGAAAGGCGGGGGATGGGAGAGGACAGGATCCTGTTCGCCACCGACCAGCCCTGGAGCGACTTCGAGGGCGAATCCGCACGGATGCTGGCCGCCTGCCCCAGCCAAGAGCTGCGCCAACGTGTCTTTTACGACAACTTTGCCGACCTCTACTCCAAAGGCCGCGCCTAGACCGCCCCACACCGCCGTTGGTTCCCTTATAACCCCCCAGCGAAAGGAAGTACTTGGCATGGAACTTACAGAACTCGAAAGGCAGAGCCTCGGGGAGATTCCCCACCCCTCTCTCCCGGCGGGAAGCAACCTCTATGGGTCAACCAAGCTGTTCCCCGACTACAAAGCCGAGCCCGGCGAGTCGTATCTGACCCTGATCCACGGCATAGCACACGAGTCGTCTGTGAGTTTCGTAGCCGTGCTCCAAGCAACACGGGCGCTGCGCAAGGGCTTCGAGTCCGTCATCTACTTCTATGGACCCGGAGCGCTCAACTGCCTTGCGACCCGGGGCTTCCCACACACCGGAGACGACGGGTTTCCCGGGGAGAACAACATAAACAACCAGCTCAAGGCGTTTATCGCCGAGGGCGGGAAGGTCTACTGCTGCCGCTTCGGGCTGTCTTTGCACGGGGCGAGGGAGGAAGACCTCATCGAAGGGGTAATCCCCGCTCATCCCCTCGACGTGCAGGATTGCGTGATTCACTACGCCCGCAAGGGTGCGGTAATCAACTCGACCTACATGTTCTGACACCGAAGCACATTTTGATGCTGAGCGATCTGCTGCGGGCCGAGTTGGCAACCGAGGGAATCCGGGTGGCTGCGCCGGTTTCCCGCGAGGGTGGGGCAGGCCCGACCGGGGATGCCCATGTCGTAATCGACGGCTGGACCGCCGCCCTGCCCGTTTCGATGGAAAGCCGCTTTTCCCTCAAAGACGGCAAGCTGTGGCTGGAGAATGAGGATCTCGGCGTGAACGCGACGCCTATTGCCCGGCCCCGCTTCTATGACGAGTTGAGCAGTGATGGCATCCCAATGCACAAACTGGCCCGCCTGCACGGTGCGGGAGTGCTGGCCACCACCGTTGTGCAGAGCTGTGTGCGCTACTCGCCCGACCAGCGGTGCCGCTACTGCAGCATCGAGGAGTCCCTCGCCACCTCCGGCACCACTCGCGTAAAGACCCCCGCACAGCTGGCCGAGGTTGCCAGGGCAGCCGTGGAACTGGACGGGGTTCGCCAGATGGTCATGACGACCGGAACGGCTGCGAGTTCAGACCGCGGAGCCCGCTATCTGGCCCGTTGCGCTGCGGCCGTCAGCACGGCCCAGCCGGGCCTTCCCATACAACTCCAGTGCGAACCTCCTTCGGACCTGGCCGTCCTCTCAACCCTTCGCCGGGCTGGGGCCGCCTCTATCGGTATTCACGTCGAGTCATTCGACGATGCCGTCCGCTCCCGCTGGCTGCCGGGCAAGGCCCAGGTGCCCATCGAGGAGTACTGGCGGGCCTGGGAAAAGGCCGTAGAGGTCTTCGGGTGGAACAGGGTGTCCACTTATCTCCTGGTGGGCCTGGGGGAGGACCCCGAGGCCCTGGTGCAGGGGGCCGCACGCCTCATCGAAATGGGGGTCTATCCCTTTGTCGTTCCGGTCCGGCCCGGGAAGAACACCCTTGCGGCCAAAGACGGGCTGAGGCCGCCGTCATCCCAATACCTGGCTTCGGTGTCCCTGAGGGTCCAACATCTCCTCGAAGCTGCCGGCATGGACGCTGCTGGGCAGTCGGCGGGATGTGCCGCCTGTGGCGCCTGCAGCACCCTTGGGGCATCAGAGCTGCGCGCAGCCGTGGCAGTGAGCGTGGGAAGTCCCAAACAAAAGACCACCCCAGCAAGTCATCCCCTGGCACTTGGTATCCAAAGGAGTCTGGGGTGACCGCGGTCGGGATCGCGGCAGTGTCTCACCATTTCGGACGGGACCTGGAGCAGAACTTCTGGGACATCGAGGAGATTGTGAGCAGAGCCCGTGCCCTGGGCGCGGACCTGGTCGTCCTGCCCGAGGCATCGCTCGGTGGCTACCTGTCCCGCCTGGACGGAGCTGAGTCAACTTTGCCCCCCGCCCTGTTTCGTGACGGCCCCGAGATCGAGCGTTTGGCCAAAATCGCCCCCGAGTTGGTTGTGTGCGCCGGCTACTGCGAGACCGACGGCCAGGATCGCTACAACTCCGCCATCTGCCTCCACGGCGGGAGCGCCATAGGCCATCACCGGAAGGTGCACCAGCCCCTCGGAGAGTCCGCCTCCTACAAAAGCGGCGAGGAGATCGCTGCTTTCGATACCCCGGTCGGGCGAATGGGGATGCTGATCTGCTACGACAAGGCCTTCCCCGAAGCGGCCCGTGCCCTAGCGATGGACGGTGCGGAGATCGTCGCGTCGCTGTCGGCCTGGCCGGCGGCCCGGAGCAATCCTCACCCCGAAATTGCAAAGGACCGCTGGACGCTGCGCTTCGACCTGTTCGACCAGGCCAGAGCACTCGAAAACCAGATCATCTGGGCCTCGGCCAACCAAAGCGGCAACTTCGGGACGCTGCGCTTCGTGGGGCGCGCCAAGGTTGTAAGCCCAGGAGGGGAGGTCTTGGCAGAGGTCGGCACCGAGGCGGGCATCGCCATGGCCAAAGTGGACCCTGAAGCCGATCTTTACTCCGCCAGGCGGGCCATGTGCCACCTTCGGGACCGCCAGCCCCTTGCCTACCAAACAGCCACCTCATGAACGGGCCGAAGACACCTTCTTCCAGCCAGGCCATCGGGCCCACGGCTGCGGGGGCACCGTCGGATGTGACGGTGGCGGTAATCGGAGGGGGCCAGGCCGGCCTGTCGGCCAGTTGGTTCCTCAAAGAACGCGGAATCGACCACGTGGTGATAGAGCGGCACCGCGTGGGCCACCAATGGCGGGAGCACAGGTGGGACTCGTTCTGTTTGGTCACCCCCAACTGGCAGTGCCGCCTCCCGGGCCATCCCTATGAGGGAGATGACCCCGACGGCTTCATGAACAAAGAACAGCTGCTCGCCTACATAGAGAGCTATGCCGCCCTGGTGAACCCCCCACTGTTGGAAGGCGTCACCGTCCAACGGCTGAGTCTTGGACAAGACCGACGCTTCCTAATCGACACCACGGCCGGCGGCATCGGGGCGGCCCATGTTGTGGTTGCCACCGGCCCCTACCACCTCCCGACAATCCCACCCCTGGCAGCGGATCTCCCGAGCCGGTGGATGTCCATCCATTCCTCGGAGTATCGCCGGCCCTCCCAGTTGCCCCCCGGGGAGGTCTTGGTTGTCGGAAGCGGCCAATCGGGTTGCCAGATTGCCGAGGATTTGCACTTGGCGGGACGCAAGGTGCACCTGGCGGTCGGCGGAGCGCCCCGGGTTGCGCGCCGCTACCGGGGCAGGGACGTGGTGGCGTGGTTGGAGCAGATGGGCTACTACAAAACCACCGTCGAGTCCCATCGGCTGCGCGAGGGTGCCCAACGCAGCGTGAACCATTACGTGACCGGCAGGGACGGGGGCCATGACATAGATCTGAGGGCCTTTGCCACAGAGGGGATGCAGCTCTATGGACGCCTGAAGGCGCTGGAAAACGGGGTGCTGCACTTTGCCGATGATCTTGCCGAGCGGCTGGACTACGCGGATTCGGTCTCAGAAAGCATCAAGGACTCCATAGACGCCTTCATTGAAGCCGCCGGAATCGACGCCCCAACCGAAGCCCGTTACACCCCGGTTTGGACGCCTCCGCCGGGGGCACGAGCCCTGGACTCGGAGCGCTCGGGGATCTCGGCGGTCATATGGGCGACAGGATTCCGCCGTGACTACTCCTGGATCGACCTTCCAGAAGCAAGTGAGGCACTGTTTGACTCCTTCGGCAATGTTCGCCACAGCCGAGGTGCCACGGCAATCTCTGGCCTTTACTTCCTGGGCCTGCCCTGGCTCTACACCTGGGGTTCGGGCCGGCTTTCCGGAGTGGGTGCCGATGCAGAGCACATCTGCTCTCTGATAGCAGCCCATCACCGCACCAAGTCCGATTGGCCCGAGAGCGCCTGATGACCCTTCTGGCGGGTGCGGGAGAACTGAGCGGATCTGGGTCCCCCGCCTGGGCCGGCGACCCCGATCCGGCCGGGTTGTCGGGCAAGCGGCCGTCGTTCGCAGTGGTGATCGCCGACCAAAAGCTCCTGGACCGCTATCGAGAGATCCGCAGACAGACATTCTGCAACGAGCAGGCAATGTTCGCCACAGACGACGCCGACCAGATGGACCAGCATCCCGACACGGTGTCTTTGGTGGCAGTTGACCCAACAGGTGAGGTATTGGGAGGCGTGCGGGTGGCCCGGGAGCCGTCGGATGCAACCGGGGCCTGGTGGCGCGGCAGCAGGCTCGCCCTCGATCCCAAGCACCGGGGCAAGAGCGGGGTCGCCGCTTCTTTGGTGCGAGCAGCCTGTTCCTACGTTGTAAAGCAGGGCGCTTTGCGCCTCGACGCGACCGTGCAGCTAAGGGCCTACAGGTTCTTTTGCCAGTTGGGCTGGGAAAAGGTCGGAGAACAGGAGATAAGCGGCGTCCCCCACCTCTGCATGCGGTGGCCCATCGACCGCTTCGAGCGACTTGTGAGCCAAACAAAGGGACACCTGGGCGACCTGGTCGGAAAACTTGTGCCGGGGGGCGCCCAGTATGTGGGGGACGATGCCGCGCCCGTGCCCGAGTCGGATCTTTTGGCGGCTACCGATGCGATCCTTGCCTCCATGGTCGCAAAGGATCCCATCTGGGCGGGGTGGTGTTCGGTGTTGGTCAACATGAACGACCTGGCTGCCATGGGTGCCAGCCCGTTGGCACTGCTCGACTCGCTCGGGGCACCGGACACTGGGATGGCAGCTGCGGTATTGGATGGTATGGGTGCCGCGGCCCGGGCATGGGGCGTGCCGATAATCGGTGGGCATACCCAGATCGGGGTTCCCCCCTCGCTTTCGGTCACCGCCTTGGGGCGCGCCGGGGAACCGATAACTTCCGGGGGTGGAAGGCCGGGACACGCCGTCCGCCTGACCGCCGACCTCTGGGGTTGTTGGCGGGCCGGATACGGCTGTTCCCAGTGGGACTCGACCTCGGGGCGCAGCCCGGCCGATCTTGCTCAACTGATGAAGAGCGTCGCCACGACGAGGCCCGCAGCCGCCAAGGACGTCGGCATGGCCGGCATAGTTGGCACCCTTGCGGCGCTTGCCGAGGCGAGTGGATGTGGGGCAGAACTGGATCTGGCCAAGATCACGCCCCCAGATGGCGCACGACTGGCCGACTGGCTGACGTGTTTTCCCGGGTTTGCCATGTTGAGCACCGATTCCACCGAGAAGGACACGCCACCCCCGCTGCCCCCGGGCGCAGTGTCCGAGCGCTGTGGGCGCCTGGTGGAGGGCCGCGGCGTGAGACTCCTGTGGCCCGACGGCACTACGACCACAGCGGTACTAGGGGCGGCGACCGGGCTGGGGCCTGCCCAGCGCTCTGTCCCCGGTGGCGCCGGGGATCGCCAGAGCCCGCCGTTGTGAGCAAGGCCACCCTTGCGGCATTGGCCGGCCATTTCGGCAGGGACGTCGATGCCAGCATCGTGCGGATCGGTCGGGCTATCGCTCAGGCCAAGGAGGCGGAAGTCTCCCTTCTCGTGCTCCCCCACGCTGCCCTGGGGGGTTACCTGCCGTCTTTGGATTGGCGTTCGCCGCATCCGAGCCACGACCTTCCACCCGCCATCGCGACCGATGGGCCCGAGATTGAACGGCTCGCCCAGATGGCCGGAGAACTCACGCTGTGCTTCGGCTATTGCGAGATGCAGGGGGATGCACGCTACAACGCGGCAGCATGTGTAAGCGGTGACGGCGTGCTCGGCCTGCATCGCAAGGTTCACCAGCCGGCCGGCGAGCGCTTCTATTACGCGTCCGGTACGAGGTTGGCTGCCTTCGACACCCCGGTCGGGAAACTCGGAATGCTCATCGATTACGACAAGACCTTCCCCGAGGCGGCACGAGCCCTGGCAGATGACGGAGCCAGCATCCTGGCCTGCCTCTCGGCGTGGCCGGCAAGTCTCACCAATCGGGCACCACGGCTCACAACCGACCGCCAGAGCAGATTGTTCGACCTCTACGACTGCGTACGCGCCGCGGAGAACCAGGTCGTGCTGGTGTCGTCCAATCAGACCGGCCGCTACGGCCAACTGAGTTTCCTCGGCCGGGCCAAGATCGTAGGGCCGGGAGGAGAAATACTTGCCCGAACGTCCTCCAAGGCTGCGATGGCAATCGCCACGCTGGACATAGAGGCGGAAATCGCAACCGCACGCCGGGTCCTCAACCATCTCGCCGAAAGGCGCCCCTCCGCCTACCTCCCAAAGGGCCCATGCGAATAGCACTCCTCACCTATTCGACCAAGCCAAGGGGCGGAGTGGTCCATACCCTCAATCTCGCCGAGGCGCTTGCAGATTTGGGGGAATCGGTGACGGTCATCACCCTGGGCCGCGGAGGCGACAGGGGGTTTTTCAGGCCCGTTAACGAATCGGTAGGGGTCGTGGTCCTGGCTTTTTCCGAGGTGGTCGGAGAGGGTGTCGGGGAGCGGATACTGCGCTCCATAGACACCATGGCCTCTGGCTTTCCAAGCGGCAACTTCGATGTCGTACACGCCCAGGACTGCATCTCTGCCAACGCAGTACCTGGTTCGATCCGCACCGTGCACCATCTCGACACCTTTGCCACCCCCCAGCTCGTGCGGTGCCACAACAACGGCATCCTGCGGCCAAGCCATCACGTCTGTGTCTCCGAGGCGGTGGCAGAGCAGCTGCGGCTGCGATGGGGCATCTCCGCCACGGTCATCCCAAACGGCGTGGAGCAGGCCCGCTTTGCCCAGGCGGCTTCAGATCACCCCGACCATGTTGCCGCCAGGGAGCGGTGGGCCAAGAGATTGGGCGGCCCATACGTGGTCACGGTGGGAGGAATAGAGCCCCGGAAGGGATCGTTGGACCTCGCCAGCGCATTCGGGTTGGCCCGGTCCTACGGCCTGGATCCCGACATTCGGCTGGCGATAGCGGGCGGAGAAACGCTATTTGACTACCGGTCCTATAGGGAGGCATTCGATAGGCACTGCCAAGCCCTGGGTGTCGCACCTATCATCCTCGGCCCGGTCCCCCACCCAGAGATGGCTTCGCTGGTGGCAGGAGCCACCGCATTCATGTTCCCCTCGCTCATGGAGGGATTTGGACTGGCCCCCCTGGAGGCGGCCGCCGCCGGCGTCCCTGTGGTGGCGAGAGATATTGCCGTACTGAAAGCCGTGCTCGGCAAGGGAGCCAGGTTTGCAACCGACCCCGAATCCATGGCGCGGGCCCTGCTTGAGGCCACCAGAGAGCCCGATTTCGACATGCTCGCGGCCGGCCGGGCGGCAGCGTCCCGCTTCAGCTGGGAAGCTACGGCCCAGGCACACCTGGAGCTTTACAACCAAGTCCTGGCCGAACGGCCAGTTGCTGCCCACCCATGCCAACAGGCTCCCCGTGAAGCCTGTTGGCACACCAGGGAAAATCACCCAATGCCAGCCGAGCAATGATCAAAGAAACCCGATGTCCAAACGCAGCAATTCATTTCCAGCCCTTTACTGTTTTGGCCTTGTCCGACAACCCGACAGGTTCTAGCCTTGGCCCAGGCCAACGGAGAGGCGAGGGGCGGTTTTGGAGACAGCGTCAGGAGGCTCCGAACACGATCTGGCACTCCGGCCACTGGAGCAAGCGGAACCGCTTTTTTCCCAGGTTGCCACTCGCCTTATCGAGGCAATGGAGGCCGGGGTATTCCGGCCAGGCAGTGCGCTTCCAACCGAGCACTCCCTCGCCAGGCAGTTCGGGGTCAGCCGCTCCTCGGTCCGGGAAGCTTTGTGTTGCCTCCGTTTCAGCGGCTATGTCCGAGCGGCGCGTGGCTCCGGCTCGTTTGTCACAACTCCACACAAGCGGCCAAAAGAACCCCAGCGTCCAGGGGACGTTATCGACCTGTTGGAGGCGAGGCTGGCCACCGAACCCCTTGCTGTGGCACTCACAGCCAGTGCGGTCCGGCAGGGACAAAACATTGCCAACTTGGATTCGGTGAGATCCATTGCCATTGGGACCCACCTTTTCGACATGACCACCGGAACCGATCTGGATCTCCACCGAGTACTGCTTGAAGCCTGCCCAAACCAGGCGCTGGCGGCCGCGGCACTCCTGCTGCTGGAGCGCTCGGATGGGCCGCTGTGGACGAGCGTCCGTAACCGGGCGTGGGACGACGGGCGGCTGCCACGGCAGTGGCTGGGGCACCACCAAGCCGTTGCGGAGGCCGTGATGCAGGGCGAAGCGGAACGTGCCTCGACCAAGATGGCTGAACACCTCGCATCGGTGGTGGCCAATGTCGCAGCTACCACGGCTCTCGATCCCGCCGAACGGCGGCGGGCCGGTGGGCTGGTGGCCCGTCACGGTGCCGGCCTGGGCCGGCCAGAAGAGCAGCGGAGGGGCCAGGATGCCCTTTAGCTACCTAGAAGATCTGGAGTGCTCCCGCTGTGGTAGTCGCCACGATGCCGGCACTCCTCAGGGCACCTGTTCTTGTGGCTCGCCTCTTTTGGCCCGCTATGACTTGGCCGCCGTCGCCAGGGACCTCGACCCCATCGAACTGTCCCACCGGTCGGGGGGGCTATGGCGCTATCACGAGTTGCTGCCAGTTGGCGAGGATTTCCTCGTGAGCTTCGGGGAGGTGATGACCCCGATCGTGCCGATTGCCGCCCTTGGTGCCTCAATGGGGGTGCCGAGGCTTGCTTTGAAGGACGAGGCGGCTCTGCCGACCGGAAGCTTCAAGGCCAGAGGGGCGGCAGTCGGCGTCTCCAGAGCCGCCGAGCTGGGCATCGATCACATAGCAATGCCGACCAACGGAAACGCGGGTGCGGCCTGGGCCGCTTATGCCGCCCGGGCAGGGATAAAGGCCACCATCGCCATGCCGCTGAGCGCTCCGGAGATAAACCGCAGGGAGTGCGCGATGGCGGGCGCCGATCTGTATCTGGTGGACGGCCATATCGGTGATGCGGGCAAGGCCATTGCTGATGCGGTCGCTGCAACGACGATGTTCGACGTCTCCACCTTCAAAGAGCCCTACCGTCTGGAAGGGAAGAAGACCATGGGCTTGGAGATTGTCGAACAGCTCGGCTGGCGCGTACCCGACGTCATTGTCTACCCAACCGGAGGTGGGGTGGGCCTAATAGGGATCTACAAGGCAATCCGCGAGCTCCAGGAGTGTGGCTGGCTGAATGAGAAGCTTCCCCGGCTGGTGGCGGTCCAGTCCTCGGGGTGTGCGCCCATCGTGTCGGCCTTCGAAGCCGGCGAGCGGCGAGCACGGGCGTGGGAGAACGCCGCAACCGTCGCTTTTGGGATAACGGTCCCCAATCCGCTGGCAGATTTTCTG
>JAKAOS010000043.1 GCA_021823165.1 Actinomycetes bacterium
CCTCATTCGACAAGCCTCGGGCCGTTGGGACGCAGATGCGGAGCGGACGCTTGATGTATGGGATCTCCGCCTGGCGGAGTTGGGCACCGAACTGCGCAAAGCCAGGGGATGGCTGATCGACGAAATACACCCCTATATAACTGGCTATTATAAAAAACTATCCTCTACAAGTGAAGTTCTAGAGTTACGATACAGCTCATCATGGGCTGATGACCTTTTTGCCGCATTGGCAGAACATAGGAAAGAGGACCGAGCGAGGGGAGTGACCAGCGTAGGCCCTCATCGGGACGATATGGAAATATCTTTACTTGGAATGCCGGCACGCTTTCACGCATCCCAGGGAGAACAACGCTCCATAGCTTTGGCCACTCGCCTTGCCGTAAGGGATGTGCTGTGGGAGAAGCTCGGGACTCCCCCCATCGTAATTCTCGACGATGTACTTTCTGAACTCGATCAATGGAGAGCACAAGCGCTTGGTGGCCTGGTATCTGAGGGGCAGGTGATATTGTCGAGCGCTTCACAAATTCCTGACGGTATGCGTGCCGAAACCGTATTGACGGCATCGAACGGCACTCTCCAAGAGGGTGATCTGTGACGGACAAATACTTTTCAGAAGATGAAAGGGATTCAGCCAAACCACTTCGCGCATCTTTGGATAAGCTGGCCACCACGTTTGGGTTGGGGGATGTAGAAACCATCGTGGCCATATTCCAAGGTTGGAATGCGGCGGTAGGGGAGACGATCTCGTGCCACGCAACCCCAGTTTCCTTGGATGGGACCGTGCTGGTAGTGGAGGCCGACAATCATCAATGGGCTACTCAGATTCGGCTTCTTGCACCTCAGATATTGAGAAGCCTTGCCGATGGGCACCCCGGGCCCGTAGCAACCGAGGTAAGGGTAGTCACGAGGCGGAAGCGCTCTACACGAAATTGATTTATTCTGTCTCTAAAGACATGTAGTGTTCTGTGGTAACGTTTTCAGCACCGGCACTCGGCCAGGAATAGAGGCCTTCACCAGGAGCCAGGGGCGAGGTCCAAGGGACCTATCTCCGTTCCAAGTAGAATATCGCAGGTCTAAAGGCACGATCCGACTCATGGCAGATGGGACGCGACGACTTCGGTTCGCGCTTGGCGAAAGGGCGTCTGCTTGGCACTTCAGCAATCCAACAGTGGCGGGGCCGGCAATGGGACGGTCGCGTCGGGCTACGACGAAAGTGCTATCCAGGTCTTGGAGGGACTGGAACCGGTCCGGGTTCGCCCAGGCATGTTCATCGGTTCCACGGGACCGACCGGTCTGCACCATTTGGTCTGGGAGGTCGTGGACAACGCCGTCGACGAGGCGATGCAGGGATACTGCACCCGCATCGAGGTGATGCTGCTCGCCAATGGTGGCTGCCGGGTCTCCGACAACGGGCGTGGGATCCCAGTGGGTCCCCATCCGCAGTACCCCAATCGATCAACCGCGGAGATCGTGCTTACGGTATTGCACGCCGGAGGAAAGTTCGGGGGTGGAGGCTACAAAGTCTCCGGCGGGCTCCATGGGGTTGGGGTTTCGGTTGTAAATGCCCTCTCCAGGCGGCTCATCCTTGAGATCGACCGTGATGGCAAGCACCACGAGATGGAGTTCACGGACGGGGGAAAGCCGACCAAGCCTCTCGATGTAAAGGGAAAAGCACCCCGGGGACGCACTGGAACCACGGTCACCTTTTGGCCCGACGAGACCATTTTCCAAGAGGGAGTGGAGTTCAGGGCACAGACCGTTTCCGAACGCCTGCAGATAATGGCGTTTTTGAACCGGAACCTGGAAATCGTGTTCAAGGACGAGACGGCAAGCTCGGGACCGGTAACTGTCACCTACCGCTACAGCGGCGGCATAAGTGACTACGTGCGCCACCTGAATGCTTCGAAGGAGCCCCTGTTCAAGAAGGTTGGCTACTTTGAAAATAGCGAGAAGGAACAAGAAGTAGAAGTAGCCTTCCAGTGGAACACCGGCTACCACGACGGCATCTACTCCTTTGCCAACGGTATTGCCACCACCGAGGGAGGAATGCACGAGGAGGGCCTGAAAAAGGCCCTTACGAACGTCGTAAAGACATACGCCAAAGAGAAGGGCCTTCTCAAGGAAAAAGACGATGTCCAAGGCGAGGACATCCGGGAAGGCCTAACCGCCATCGTTTCCGTCCGCATCACTCAACCGCAGTTCGAGGGACAGACCAAGACCAAGCTCGGCAATGTCTCGGTGCGATCTCTGGTAGAGCGGACAACCAACGAAAAGCTGGCCGAATGGTTGCAGGAGAACCCCAGCGAGGCACGAGCGCTGGTACAGAAGTCCCTTCTTGCAGGCAGGGCCCGCCTGGCTGCGCGTCAGGCCAGGGAGTTGACCCGGCGCAAGTCCGCACTCGAAGGAGCGGGCATGCCCGATAAGCTGGCGGACTGCTCCTCCCGCAACGCCAAAGAGTCCGAACTGTTCATAGTGGAGGGTGATTCGGCGGGTGGATCGGCTATCCGGGCCCGTGACCCCGAACGCCAGGCCATCCTTCCAATCAGGGGAAAGATCCTGAATGTGGAACGGGCCAGGGTCGACCGGATGCTCAAGAACACCGAGATCCAGTCCCTCATCGGGGCCATCGGCGCCGGGCTGGGCGAGGAAGTGGATGTCTCCAAGTGTCGCTACGGCAAGATCATCATCTTGGCCGACGCGGACGTGGATGGGTCCCACATACGCACACTTCTCCTGACCTTCTTTTATCGCCAGATGAGACAGCTAGTAGAGGGCGGATACATCTTCGTGGCTCAACCTCCTCTGTATTCAACGGTCATTGGGAAAGAGAAGGTCTACCTAAAAGACGACATGGACAAGGCCAGGTTTCTCGAAAGACGTCCCAATCACTCTCAGCCATTCAACCGGCTCAAGGGGCTGGGTGAGATGGACTTTGGTGAACTTGGAGAGACGACGATGGACAGGGAAAAAAGGACGTTGCTCCAGGTCACAGTGGAACAGGCTGCATTGGCAGATGACGTTATGTCGGTCCTTATGGGGGAAAATGTCGAGTCAAGGAAGCAGTTCATCCAGTCGCATGCAAAGGATGTGCGGTTCCTTGATATCTGATTGGCCGGCGAGCAACGGGCTATCCAGGGGTCTTAGGTGAGCGATCAAGGGGGATCACTCCTATTCGGTGTCGAGCCGATAGAGATCCAAGAGGAAATGGAGCGCTCCTTTTTGGAGTACTCCATGTCCGTTATCGTCTCCCGGGCTCTTCCCGACGTAAGGGACGGGCTAAAGCCGGTGCATCGCAGGATCCTGTGGGGAATGCACGTCTCGGGCTTCAGGCCCGATCGCCCCCACGTCAAGTGTGCCAGGGTCACCGGCGACGTGATGGCGAACTACCACCCACATGGCAATCTCGCCATTTACGACGCTTTGGTACGCATGGCACAGCCCTTCAGCCTGCGCCATCCCCTTATCGACTTCCACGGCAACTACGGCTCTCCGGACCACCCGCCGGCAGCCGAACGATACACCGAATGCCGCCTGGCCAACCTCGCTCTTCGGATGCTCGACGGGATAGACGAAGAGACCGTCGATTTCGAGCCGAACTACGACGGCACAAGGGAACAGCCCATCGTCCTCCCGTCCCGTTTCCCCAACCTGTTGGTGAATGGGAGCCAGGGGATTGCCGTTGGGATGGCGACAAACATCCCGCCCCACAACCTCGGTGAGGTGATCGATGCGACGATCCACCTGATCAACAACCCCGAGGCCACCAATGACGACCTGATGGGGTTCGTAAAGGGGCCAGACTTCCCAACCGGAGGGTTGATCCTGGGGAGGGCGGGCATCCATGACGCCTACCGGACCGGCCGGGGTTCGATAAAGGTCAGGGCCAGGGCTGAAATCGAGGAAACCCGCAAGGGATTCCAGATCGTGGTCACCGAACTCCCTTATCAAACCTCTCTCGCCGCGGTCGCTGCAAAAATTGGTGACCTCGTCTCCAGCCGGGAGCTGGAGGGAATCAGAGACGTCGTCAACCTCTCCTCCGGGCTAAAAACCAAGCTCGTCATCGAGTTGAAGCGGGACGCCAACCCAAGCGTCGTGCTCAACAACCTCTACAAGGCAACCCCACTGCAGGGAACCTTTCCCGTCAACACCGTCGCCCTGGTGGACGGGGTCCCAAGGACGCTCGATTTGGGCGGGATACTGCGTGCTTACGTCGACCACCAGGTCGAAGTGCTCACCCGCCGGTCCCAGTATCGCCTTCGCCGAGCACAGGAGCGCGCCCACATCGTCGAAGGGCTGCTGCGGGCGATTGACCAGCTTGACGCGATCATTGCCCTCATCCGCTCCTCAGAGGACCGGGCGGCCGCCCGCGAGGGACTCATGGCCGAACCATTCTCCTTCACCGAGGTCCAGGCAACTCACATCCTGGACATGACCCTGGGCCGCCTGACACGGCTGGGGCGGTCCGAGTTGGAGGGGGAGTTGGCACAACTACGGGCGACCATCGCGGAGCTGGAGGCCATCCTCTCCGATCCCATCCGGCTCCGCCAGGTAATAAAGGATGAACTCGGTGAGATCCGGGCGGGTTATGCCGACGAACGCCGGACCCAGATAACCACCGACACCGGTGACCTGGACCCCGAGGACCTGATCGAGGACGAGGAGTTGGTCGTCACCCTCACCGAGGCGGGGTATGTGAAGGCGGTTAGTGCCACCGCCTTTCGGACTCAAGCCAGGGGCGGGAGAGGCGTTCAGGGCCACAATCTGAAACAGCAGGACCTGGTTGCCCACATCGGGCATCTGAACGCGCACGATTACCTGCTCTTCTTCTCCAACCGGGGCCGCGTCTACCGGCTCAGGGCATACGAGATTCCCGTCAAGGAGCGCACCGCCCGGGGCACCCCCGTGGTCAACCTGATCCCCTTGGGCCCCGATGAGCGCGTTCAGACCATGATTGCGACCAAGGAGTTCGGCGAGGGAAACCTCTTCTTTGTCACCAAGCTTGGGCAAGTCAAAAGGACCGCACTGGCAGAGTACGACAAGTCGCGCCGGGAGGGGTTCATAGCGCTGGCTTTGCGTGACGGCGATGAGCTGGTGAGGGTGGTGCTCACCTCCGGGGACGACGAACTTCTTTTGGTATCCCATCAGGGCATGGCTATCCGGTTTTCCGAGGCCGATGTCCGACCGATGGGGCGGGACGCAGCTGGGGTCCGGGGAATGCGCCTGCGAGAAGGCGACGAGGTGGTCTCGGCCGGTGTGGCAAGGGACGAAGCGGACGTCTTGATTGTGACCGATGCCGGATTCGGCAAGAGGACAAAGGTGGAGCGCTTTGCCCGCCAGACGCGTGGGGGGCAGGGGGTGCGCGCCATCCGTCTCACGGCAAGGCGCGGACACGTTGTGGCAGCGTTCATGGCGGGCCTGGATGACGAGGTGTTGTTGATCTCCTCTGCAGGCGTTACCATCCGAACCGCCGTCCGTCAGATCCCGTCCCAGGGGAGGGACGCCACCGGTGTGCGGGTGATGAATCTCGATTCTGGCACCGAAGTTGCGGCCGCAGCACCGGTGTTGTCGATGGAGGACGAGTGATGGGGGAGACACTGTATTTCGTGGCGAAGGTGAGACGTTGAGCCGGGCCGCGGCGAGGCCGCGCCAGGCCCAAAGCACCTTCAAGGTGCTGGATCACATAGAGCCGAAGTCGGTATTTGCAGTTTCGGCGATCTTTTATGCCGCTCTATTGATCGGCCTTCTTGTCGCAGGTGTGATCCTGTGGCAGATCGGCTCCGTCTTTGGGGTCATATCTCGCTTCGACAGCCTGGTGACGGCTCTCGGGTTCGGGACCTTCGTAATGCACGGATTGCCCCTCTTCATGGCCGTCTTGGGCATCGGTTTGGTGTTGGCCATCCTGGGTGCCTTGTGCAACTTCTTTATGGCAGTCGTCTACAACGTGATTGTCTCGATGGTCGGTGGGGTGCGGATTTCACTGGGCAAGTGAGCCTGCCCGACCGGTTCCGGCCAAGCCATACCCGGTGACTCTCGGACTGGCATTCGTCCAGGATGCCAAGGACGGCGCCGTGTCTAGAAGATCAACAGCGGCCTTGGCGCTGGGTAGCAGCACCGCCATCCCATTGGTATGAGGATCTGTTGGGATGGCTTGGACTGCCAGTTCTGGGCGGCCTGCGCCCGGGTGGTATTGCGCCTAAGGGATTAGCGCCCAAGAACCTAGGGGAGGACGAAGGATGCCTGAGGGTTCCAGGGGGCAAGGGTGGCTTGCAAGCGAGAGAATCTCACCCGCTCCTGTTCGAGCCTTACGCCTCTGCCGTAGATGTCAGCGGCGAGGTCTTGATAGAGGGCCTGTTCTAAATCGGTGAGGTTCTCGGGTAAGCGCCGGGCCGGGCTGGCCTCAAGGCTCCAGTGGTCACGGTGTGACAAAAGCGTCTCGCGGTCCATGAGAATGGAACGGACCTGTGGCACCTGTGCCCGGAGACGGCTCAGGATGTGAAAGCCGTGGGTGTCGATATCGCCCCAGTAGATGACCTCTTTGCCACCGAGCCATGGGAGATCGGACAAGCCAGAGGATGCGAACCCGCTCCCGAATATGGCAATGCCGCCAGGTACGTCGGGAAATGCGAGATAGGTCACCTCGTTTTCCATGACGAACACCGTGGCGGCTCCGGGATCAATGCCTGCGAGCTCGCTTGCTCGGAGCGTGACCTCGCTGATGCCGGGGGGAAACGGTGAAAGGCCGGGATCGAGAAAGCGGAGGCGCACGTAGGTGGGCTTGGCCAAAAAGCCAAAGCGCCGGGCAAAGTTTGTCTCGGCATGATTGACCCGCCCTGGAGGAAGGATGTGGGGTAGCAGCTGAGAGAGGAGTTTTTGGTGCCGCTCCACGAACTTTGTGTCGACCCCTTCGACGTCGATCTGGCGTAGATAGCTGCCGACGGTTTCGCGGCTGATGATCCACTTGGCTGTCGCCAGCACCTTGCACCAGGAGTCTTTGTATTCGAGCAAGGCCAAGGGATGATCCATCGACCATTGCTCCAATGACGGCATCTCTGATCTCGTCCGGTCCATTATTTCGTCGAGTACCCGCACGTCTTGCGAGGTCCTGAGAGCGGAGCAGAGGCTCGAAAAGTCCGGGACCTCTACAGACGCCGGTACTCGGTTTGCACCGACGTGGCGGCCACCAACCATTCTGTACTCGATCAGCAACGATGGGTGCAGGTCCGCCTCGAAGGAGGCCGCCCACTTTCGTGCGTCTTCGAATCTGTGTAACAACTCGTTGGCACCCGGCCTCTTCACGGGAAGGATTACCGGTTCCCAGGGTTCGCCTCGCAAATAGCTCCTGAGGTAAGCACCGGTGTTCCACCTCCGGCGGAGGACGGCGATCACATCGCCGGGCTTTGTCCACCCTGCGCCGCTCATCCCGAGGCAGCCTCCTTGGGTTGGTTCCCCAAGTGTTGCTGGCGCCGCCGCTCATACTCCTCGATAGCGATGCTCTGCAGCCTCGAGTAGCTCCCGGTCGGGTTGTCTACGAAGCCGACGGCGGAGACGTAGGGCTCTATCACGTGGATCTTCTGCAGGGGGGTCACGATGAGTAGTTGCAGACCGAGCCTGGTGAACAGCGTGAGTGCATACTGGGTGGAGGATTCCGACCCCCGCCCGAATGCTTCGTCAATAACCACGAAACGGAAGGCCTTTGACCGGGCCGCACCCCAATCCAGCTTGAACTGGTAGGCGAGGGAGGCAGCCAGGATCGTATAGGCGAGCTTTTCCTTCTGCCCGCCTGACTTGCCGGCCGAGTCGCTGTAGTGCTCGTACTCGGAGTCATCGTTCCTCCACCGCTCAGAGGCCGAGAACAAGAACCACTGCCGGACGTCAGTCACTCTCCTGCGCCAGGTGCGGTCCATATCTGTGAACCCCTCGCGGCCCCTGAAACGGTCGATGATCCGTTTCACCTGGAGGAACTTTTGCTCCGAGTAGCGATCGTCCTGGGCGGCCCCGATGACGTCGTCGGTGCAGGAGCGGAGGTCCGCTTTGAAGTTGCGTACATCCACGTTGGGTGTCGGTTCAGCCAGCAGGGTGATATAGCGGCCCTCGTTGTAGTCGATGTTGGCGAGGGAGGAGTTGATCGTGTCGATGCGCTCACGAATAAGTCTCTCCTGCTTGTTCAGCTGAGCAGCGAAGCTGGCTATGTCCCGAATTGTGTTCTGGTTGAGATAGTCCTTGAACTCCTTCTCGAAGCGAGGCAGGTCATCCTCCGCGACCCGGTCGTGAAGCTCCCTGAACTCGTTGGCAGAGGAAAGGGACACGTCGAAGTCCATAGTTTGCTGTGGATAGCGGGAACGGAAATGCGACATTGCTCCTATGGCCCGCTGTCCGGCAGTGTTCTGCCTTTGGGCGGTTCGGAGCCGTTCTCGCTCGAGGGCTTCTCGGACCAGATGCTCGGTGCGCGCGAGATTGGCAAGCTCGACATCCTCGCCGCCGAGTACCTCAGAAACCACTCCTTCAACGCCGTCCTCTGCGTCGGTTCCGATGTTGTTTGCCTCGGGATCTGAAAGGGTCCGATCGGCGTCCTCGATGGCAACCCTGGCAGCATCCCGCTCTCTTTCGAGGGCACCCTGCTTGCGCTCCAGGACCTTTAGTGCCTCCTCCTTCTCCAGGATCGCAGCCTGAACCAGGGAAAGTTCGTTGTTGAGTGCCGAAAGGTGGTTAGAGGAAGAGACGATCCTCTCGCGCTCCTTGCGCAGGGCCGCCACTTGGTTGACCAGTGCCTCCCAGTCGAGATCCTCCCACGAAGGGTACTCCTCGAGGCTTGCGAGGGATTGGAGGCGCTGCGTTATACCCACAGCCACGGTCTTTCTTGCGGCGATTTGCTGGGCCAGCTCGCCCTGGCGGCGCTGCAGCGCTGTGCCATGGGCAATCATCGCCTCGATCTTCTGATCGTTGCTCCAGCCAAGCAGGTACTCCCGGCGGTCGTCTATCCGGCTACGGTCATCCTTTTCGTGCCGTTCCCGGTCCTTTATCTGGCCCGACCTCGTTACCCCCTTGGCAACGGTGCGGAAATCCGCCACCGTCCCCACGCAGCTGTGGTTGGCCCGCCTGCCCAGTTCGGCCCGCAGCCAACCCTCGAAGGCAGTCCCCGGTTTTATCTCGAGCATGTCCAGCAGTATCGGGATCCCATCGTGCTTCCCTGGCGGCGGGGGAATGCTGACGCTGTCCGGTACGCGGTAGTAGACGAGCCGGGCTGCAAGGTGGTGCCCGTCGACCCAACCAGCCACGGCGTCGTAGTGCTGGGATGGGACCAACAGCGAGAGAGCAAAGCCGTGCAGCACTCGTTCTGCCGCGCCCTCCCAATGGCTTGCATCGGGCCGAACCTGGATCAGTTCCCCGGCGAAGGGAAGGGCACCGCTTTGCAGGCCAAGTTCGGAACACAGTTCCTTCCTGAGCCTGAGGCCGGTGCTTGGTATGTTGGATCGCTGCGCCCGCAGGCTGTGCAGCTCGGCGTTTACTGCCGCCACGTCTTGGTCGACCGTTCGTTTTTCGATCTCGATCTCGACCAGGCGGTTTTGCTCGCTCGCCTGCTCCGCCTGAAGTTCCACTCGGCGAGCCTGGGCCGATTCCCGTGCTGCCAAGAACTGCCCGGCGTTTGTGACGGGCTGTAGTTCGGCCCCGTGGAGTAGCTCGTTCAAACGCGTCATCCGTGCCTGCCGGGCGGGCCTTTGGCCTTGCAGGGTCTCGATTTCCCGGTCGATGCCGGCCAACCTGTCGCCGCCGTTTGCGGCAATCTCCACTCGGAGCTGCACGCCCTTTTCCCGCAGGGAAGCCAGCTCCGGGGCCTCGGCCGCCGCAATCTGAGCAAGCCCGTCCAGTTTCACTCCAAGTTCGTGGTAGCTGGCGCCGTAGAGTTGGCTGGCCAGGCGGGCGAAGTAGTAGGGGACGGCGAGTTGTTGTGCCGTGATATCCGATGCCCGGCTCGCCAGTTCGTCCAATTCGTTCAAAAGCACAACGAGCGGGGAGAGAAGTTCCAGTTGTTCGCGGGCACGGACCACAGCATCGTGAGAGCGGGTCAGGTTCTCGAAGTGCTCCACCAAAGAGTCGATCTGTGCCTTTGAGTCGAAGGACTCGAGCATGTGGCTGCGCACGAAGTCATTGAGGTTGTCGACCGCTTTCATCGATACCGTCTGGTGGAACAGTTCCATCGCCTGTTCCGACTCAATGCTCAGGCGCCGCCGGAAGTCCTTGCCGTAATCGGGGAAGGAGTCGTATACCCGGACCCCAGCCTCCCGCAGGCGGCGACGCAGGCCGGCTAGGTCGGATCCAAAGTCCGAGAAGTCTGCGCCGATCGAAAGTTCGGTGTCGGCCACCGCGTAGAAGCGTTCGGGTTGGCCGCTGGCACGAGTCCTGAAGACCTGGGCCAAAGTGACGGTGGTCGAGAAGTCGATGTTGGCGAAGATGCCGAGGATCACTGAGAAGTGACGGGCGTCTCGGAGCCCAACCGGTCGTGACGCCCCGGTTGTCTCGTCGCGTTCGGATTTGTAATACCCCTCTACATAGGACTTCAGGTCGCGTTCGCGGGTATCGGCACCAGCCGCCCGGTTGTAGGAGATCTTGTGGGCAGGTAGGAGAAGGGTCGTTATGGCGTCGACGAGGGTCGATTTTCCCGAACCTATGTCGCCGGTCAACAGGGCGTTGCGCCCGGCCGTGTTAAAGGCCCACACGTTTTGGTGGAAGGTCCCCCAGTTGTAGACCTCGAGGCGCTGTAGCCGGCAGCCGGGGAGCCGGTCGGTTTGCATCCGATCGAGGTCCATCAAGCTGAACAGAGCCGCCATCAGCCGGTCTCCTTCCCACCGATCGCCGCCAAATACTCTTCCAAACGGGCGTCGAAGTCGGACAGCCATTGGCCGTCGACGAAGGCCTTGATGATGCGCCGGATCTCGAAGAGATTCTCCTGACCACGAAGCCTCCGGAGGAATCCCATCTCCACCACCCGGTTGATGTAGCCGTCGATCCCATCTACCAAGCGCGCCTCGTTGGTGGTCTCCGGTACATAAAGCCGCAGCATCTCGACTATCTGGTCCCGGGTGAGCACCATCCGGGTGTCAGAGC
Source organism: Actinomycetes bacterium (assembly GCA_021823165.1). Classification (GTDB taxonomy): domain Bacteria; phylum Actinomycetota; class Acidimicrobiia; order Acidimicrobiales; family JAKAOS01; genus JAKAOS01. The sequence goes on from JAKAOS010000043.1 coordinate 11,104, forward strand.
TGGAGGCGTCGAACTCGGCGAGCCGCTTTCGCAACAAGGCCAGGAGCATGCTCACAGGGAACGACAGCGGGCGGCGGGCAATGAGCCGGGGGACCTCGCCAGCCTCCTCCTCGGCGCGGCTCTTCAGGTAGGCGTAGCCCTCTGCTTCGTCGATATGCACCCCAAGCCCGAGCACCGCCATGTAATCGGCTACCTGGTTACGATGAGCGAGCAGCAGAGACCAAGGGCGCTCCTGGCTGTCTTGGTAGACGGGTCCCTTCAGTAGGTGCACCACCGCCACGGACAGTTCGGTGTCGGGCGCTTCGGAGGCGTTCATGACTACTCCGTGCCGTCCCGTACGAAGGAAACCCCCGGCAGATCCGCCACTCGCTCCATCCCCTCCTGCTCGGTCCGCCAGGAGACATGATCTCGATGTTCCCCGTCGAAGACTACAGAAACGCCCGTTTCATCCAGGGACAGGTAGCCGATCAACTCCGCCAGGCCTTGGCGGAGCGGTGAGGCTGAAAGGACCTCTTCAAGATCAACCTGGTCACCTGATCCGAGTGCCCGCCGTACACTCCGCGCCAATTGCGCCCTGTCGATGAACATCTGTCCCACAAGCGCCGATGAGTCGAAATCCTCAGAACCGGCTGTAACCTCCGAGGGGTCAAGGGATATGTCGGCCGAACAGTGGTGGAGCGGCCGCTCCATAGGGAGTATTACCGTTGGTGCCGGCTCGTCCAACTCCATCGCCGGGGCCGACGCGGGATCATTGCGCACTGAAAGGGCCTTGGCCTCAATGCCGCGGAGTAGATCAAACACCCGGCGATTCTCGAGCCACACTTGGTCGTCGAGAAAGCGGCGCAGTTGTTCTGAGAGCACTCTCACCGTGGCTTGGGTGCGCTCGCAGGCATCGATCCAATCAAAGTGGACGTGGGTCAAACGATCGTCCAGCTCGCCGATCTCCTCGATGCCCTGGAGTCGATCGATCAGGTCAGTGAGTTCCGCTTGGCGCTGGTGAGACAGAAGTAAGTCGTAGAAGGCTTGGAAGCTACGACCCTGGTCAGATTCGGCGACGCTTTTTCGGTTTCCAATGGCTTCCTCTAAGAGGTTGCCTTTGGAGCCGGTCCAACCAGCAATTTGGGTACGCAGGTCGCGATCGATCCGGCGAAAGTTTTCCTCCACCTGTCGAAAGTCGGCCAGTAGTTCGCGTGCCATGCGAGAGAACTGCTGGAAGCGGTCCCTTTGGGCGACTGAATCGAGCCGGACGACCTCTCCTTGTTCCGCCCTCGCAATCTCCCGATCGAGGTCCTCCCGGCGACGGCGAAGGTCGGTGAGGTGCCGCTCGGGGTCCTCCTCCGCGCCGAGAACCATCTGTCGCAGCAGATCGAAGATGGTATTGAGCCGAGACTCCGTGCCGATGAACTCCCGTCCGCGTAGGTCGCCTACCCACATTAATGCCTTTTCGACAGCTGGCGAAATGTCATATCTGGCTTCGTCGGAGCCGGAGGCGTAGAACTTCCGCAGCCAGCTCCGTTCCGGTGCTGCCCAGTCGTCCAGGTACTCAATCGCCGACTTCGGGAATCGCTCCTCACCCAAGCGCTGGTTGAGTGCGTACAGCTCATCATCGAGCTCGCTGGCTAGCTCGCCAGCCGGCATGTCGGCAATGTTGCGATCTATGAATACTCGCCCGAGGAAGGACATCACTAGAGCGACGTTCTGCGAACGAACAAGAGCCCAAGCGGGGTGATTGCTCCGGAGATAGTCGATTTCTTCGTAGTCCATGTGACCCCTGCTCCCGAGAGCGCCGGTCGCGCCGGAATGCGGTCCACTCAGACAATAGAAGAAGCGTGTGACGTTCCCAGAGGAAGGCCGGCTGATTCCATAGCGAGATTGGGAACGAACCGAGAGGGGCTCGTGTGGCGGGGAGAAAACCAGGACCGGCAATGCCAAGGGCGAGAGTGGCTGGCTGCGACTCAGGCGCGGTCGTGTAGGGTGGTCGAGCCTTAGGGGCTATAGCTCAGTCGGTTAGAGCGCAGCACTGATAATGCTGAGGTCGCTGGTTCGATTCCAGCTAGCCCCACGGCAAAAGTCCTGGGCAGGCGGGGTGGAGCTCCTGAGGTCCCCCCGAGGCGGAGGTTCCGTCCCGCGACCGGCCCGCGTACTCTGCCGTTGACTGGTTCCATCCGGCGTCAGTGGCGATTCGCACTGGCTTCGGATAGCTCTCAACGAGGGACGGGCGTCGAGGGCCGGCTCAGTCTTTGCAGGGCAGCGATGGAGGCCGCTTCTGGCGACTGAGGTCATCCTCCATGGTGGCCTCGGAGACGACCGAGGCGAGGACGTCGCGCAGGCACTACCGGCCCCAAGGTACGGCGAAAGCGGCAGAAGTTGCTCTCCTCAGCACCCGGCCGGGCGAGGACCGCATATGAGAGCTGACCACAGAGCCTACGAAGGGCGTCATGCCCAAATCCTGGTTTCCGGATCCCAGTTGCCGATAGCCGTGCCGTCGAGCACCGGGTCAAGGAATGGGCAGACCACCGCGAGAGCCTCATCGAGAGTGCGCGCTGGCGGCTCCACCGCTCGGCGGGAGGCGCGTCGGAAACCCACTTCCCACAACTCGTGATCCGGCACCGCAAAACGCTGGGGGAAGTGGAGCTGGCGGCGGTCGAACTCCGACGTCAGCGCAACCCGCTGCGCATCGGCATCCACACTGATACAGCTGGCCAGCGCAGTCAGGTCGATCAGGTCCCTAAACCGATTGGATGGTCTTCCATTGCCGTGCGGTTCCAGAATGGCTGCAACCTTGTCGGCAACGTGATCTACCAGGGGATACGCTCGGTATCCCTGTTGCTCGATCCCGGGAACTGCGATGCCGGCAACCGGCGGCACATCGTCGGGAACCGCCGTCATGCGCACGCCGGTTCCAACAATGTCGATGTGGAATGTCGCCCACACCGTCGCACCGATCGACGCCTTGACGGGATAGCGATGTCCGCCGGTACCACCGGTCAGCTCTTCGCCGGGACCGATCTGGAACGTGAACCAGTCACCGAGGTCCAGTTCAGCAGCAGTTCGCAGTTCGCGTTCGACCACCCCTCTCTCATCGTTGCGATACACGTCGATGTCGATGGAGTGACGGACTGAGACCTGGCGAGCCAACAGCGCAACCGCACCCTTGAGAATCCATTCGTCATCGATCATGTACATGCGAGCAAGCAGGCGGTCGCACGCAAACTGTCGCTGCATTTCATCGAGTGCCCAGCGGGCCCCTCACCCTTCGGTCGCGCGACACTCTTCAGTCGGTCCGTCACGGCGCGTCGCATCGCTTGCGGCGAGTTGTAGGCCGAGCAATGGTCAAGAGTTGTGGATGAAGTTTCCGGCTCAGGCTGCGACGGACCCGTTCTGATCGGTCTGGTCGGGCTTGGTGGTGTTGGTGGTGTCGCTCCTTTCTTGGGGTTTGCC
>JAKAOS010000044.1 GCA_021823165.1 Actinomycetes bacterium
GAGATCGACCGAGGAGGCAAGCAGTTCCAGGACCATGCGCCGGGCGGTATTTACACGCTCGGAGCCGGTGGAGATCTCCATTCCCTCCGAGACCTGACGCGAGCAGGCGGGCACCAGGGTCCGCGCCCCTTTCACCTCCACGACACACACCCTGCAGACGTTGACTGGGGCAAGGGTGTCGATTTGGCACAGGGTCGGTATTTCGATGCCCTCGGAGCGTGCCACCTCCAGGATCGTGGTCCCTGCGGCAGCGCTCACCGAGCGCCCATCGATGCTGAAGGTGACCTTCCGTGACAACAACACGCGAGAAGTTGCGGCGCTCATCTGTCCACCAGTCTCTCTTTCGGAGTGCCGGGACCTCTACCGCCTGGCATCTGCGGGGCGTCGGTCGGCGACTCGTTGTCCGACATAGGCGAGAATCTCCCAGGCGCCAGGACCAATCGGGTCCTCGGTGGCCTCCAGGGAGCCGCCTGACATTCTTTATCTGCTGTTTCTCTCTTTGCCCGGTGGGATGCCGCTGGCGGTGTGGAAGTGCTCACCTCTGCTCCCTCAGGCCGGGAACAAGCCCCAGGCGCACAGCGGATGCAATGGCCGAGTTTGCCGTCTGGCCGAGCCCGCAGATGGAGGCGTCGGTCATCACGGCCCCCAGGTCTGCCAAGAGCTTGGCTTGGGACTCGGCCGAGTTGGTCCCTCCTCGAGCCACACGGGCGAGGAGTTCCTCCTGGCGCACAGTACCAACCCGGCAGGGGACGCATTGGCCACAGGACTCGTCTCGGAAAAACTGCGCCATGCGCCGGAGTATTCCCTGGATATCGGCGCTTTCGTCCAGGACCATCACCGCTCCAGATCCAAGGGTTGCCCCTTGGGCCCTGGTCGCCTCGAGAGACAGAGCAAGATCCAGCGAGCCTGGCTCTACAAAGGTCCCCGCCGCCCCTCCCAACAGCACCGCCTTGAGTGTTTTCCCCGCTTGCATACCCCCGGCAAGATCGATCAGCGATCCGAGCGTGGTCCCAAGGTCCACCTCGTAGACGCCTGGGCGTTCAACCGCGCCGGAGAGACAGAAGAGCCTTGTCCCCGTCGAGGCAGTGGTGCCGACCGATGCGTACTCCTCCGAGCCCAGCCGGAGCACCTCCAAGACGTTGAAAAGGGTCTCTACGTTGTTGACAAGCGTCGGCCGGGCGAACAACCCCTGGTCGGTCGGGAATGGCGGCTTGTTGCGTGGCTCGGGCCGGCGTCCTTCGATGGAGTTCAAAAGGGCCGTTTCCTCCCCGGCAATGTAGGCACCGGCCCCACGGCGGACCTCTATGTCGAAGCTGAGCCCCGAGCCCAGGATGTCCTCCCCCAACATCCCGCGCACCCGGGCGGCTCGGACTGCATCCTGCAGCCTCCGTTCCGCCAGTGGGTACTCGCCGCGGATGTAGGCGAAGCCCTTTTCCGCCCCCACGGTGATGCCGGCAACCGTCATCGCCTCCACCAGGGCAAAGGGGTCGTTTTCCAACAGGACGCGGTCCTTGAAGGTCCCCGGTTCGGACTCATCGGCATTGACCACCACATAGCGGGGTCTCGTCATCGCGCAAGCGACACCCCTCCACTTGGTGGCCGTGGGGAAGGCGGCCCCGCCGCGCCCGGAAAGCCGGGAGGCCTCCAGTTCGGCAAGTACCGCATCGGGGCCGGTGTTGAGCACGCTCTGCAGCACCTCGTAACCGCCCGAAGCGCGATAGGAGTCGAAAGATTCCGGGTCCACCACCCCGACCCTGCGGAGGATACGCAGCCCCGAACGGTCCTCTTTGGTCTGGGGAGCGATGGTCTGGGGTGGGGAGGCTTCGACGCGGAGGCCCTCCCCTATGGTTTCGACCAGGCCGCGTTCGGCCGCCCCGAATGGCGCTATCTGGGACCGGATGGGAGAGGCGCCCGCCACCTGCACGAAGGCGGCGGATCCCTTCTCGCACTGGCCGAGGCAGGAGGTTGGCCTCCATTCGACCTTGGAGTTCGTCTCGGGGATCTCGGGCGGCCCGCCCCCGGCGATCCTGCAGGCGATGTCGTCGCAGACATGGGCAACCACCTGCGGGCCCTTTTCGGTCGAGAACAGTGCGTATGCCGTGAGGACCCCGTAGGCCTCTGCCGGAGCGATGTCCAGCCGGCCGCAGACGTAGTCCAAAGCGGCCGGGCTCACCCAGCCCACCTCGTCCTGCAGGGCATGCAGGCACGGCAAAAGGTCGCTACGCGTGGCAACGGTGCGGGCGATGCCGCCGTAGGCGACCCGACCGTCCAGGGGACTGCGAGTTCCCCCCCGCCATCCAGAGGGCGGCGGCCCAAGTACGGAGTCGACGGCGGCGCGCTCGGAGTCGGTGGCCGCCGCATTACCCAGGTGCAGGTCCATCAGGGCATCTCCTTCCCTGGTGCGGCAGGGAGCCGGTCGACTCGCACGGCTGCGGCTTTGAACTCCGAAGTACCCGACTTGGAATCCCACGCATCGACGGTCAGAACATTGGTGTCCACTTCCTCGGGGAAGTGGAAGGTCATGAAGGCCATTCCAGGCCGCAAGCTGGGGTCGGTGTTCACCGGGGTGAGCACCGAGCCGCGCCGAGAGGTGACCCGGACAACTTCCCCCTCTGCCAATCCCATGGTCGCCATGTCCTCGGGCGAGAGGGCGAGGCTCTCGCCCTTCCTGAGTGGCGAGCGGAAATGCCCCGACTGGACGCCGGTGTTGAAGGAGTCCAGGTGGCGTCCCGTGGACAGCCGGATGGGGAATTCGTCGGTCAGCTCATCCAGGGGTGGATCGAACTCCACCGGGCTGAAGGGCGCCAGAGGCCCCCGAACCGGGCTTTCCCACAGCCTTCCATGGAGGAACTGCTCTCCGGGGTGGTCCTCGGCCGGACAGGGCCACTGGATCCCCTGTGCCGCCTCGAGGCGCTCGTAGCTCATCCCCCGATGCATCGGTGAAAGCTGGCGCATCTCGTCCCATGCGGCCTCGGCGTCGATACCGTCCCAGTCGTGGCCGAGGCGGGTCGCCATCTCACAGATGATCTCGATGTCGCTTCTGGTCCCAGCCGGCGGTTCCAGTGCCTTGCGGGTCCGTTGCACCCTCCGCTCCGAGGAGGTCGTGGTGCCCTCGTCCTCGAAGCACGCCACCGTTGCCGGCAGCACAACATCGGCCAACTCGGCCGTTTTGGTCAGGAATATGTCCTGCACGACCAGGTGGTCGAGGCCCTTGAGCAGTTCGATGGTCCGCTCGGTGTTGGCTTCGGATTGTGCCGGGTTCTCTCCTATGACATAGACGCCCTTCAGTTCGCCCCGCTCCATGGCGTCGAACATCTGGGAAAGATGCCAGCCCTTCTGGGGCGGGATCTTGACTCCCCAACTCCTTTCGTACCGGCCGCGGACCTCGTCGTCCTCCACGTCTTGAAAGCCGGGGAACTTGTTGGGAATGGCACCCATGTCCCCGCCTCCCTGGACGTTGTTCTGGCCGCGCAGGGGCACCAGGCCGGAGCCGTAGCGACCGACGTGACCCGTCAGCAAAGCGAGGTTGCACAGTGCCAGCACGTTGTCGGTGGCGGTGTGGTGTTCGGTTATGCCGAGGGTCCAACAGAGCTGGGCCCGCGGCGCCTTGGCATAGGCGTGGGCCAACTCTGCTATGGCCTCGGCGGGTATCCCGGTGATTCGCTCCGCCTCTTTCAGGCCGTAGGGTTCAACGGCAGCTGCGTAGGCGTCAAAGCCCGTGGTTGCGTTTTTCACGAACTCGGTGTTCACGAGGCCTGCGTGGATGATTTCCCGCCCGATGGCATTGGCCAGGGCAATGTCGGTGCCCACGTCCAGGCCGAGCCACGTGTCGGCCCACTGTGCCGAGGAGGTGCGCCGCGGGTCGACCACATAGAGCCGGGCTCCGTTGCGGACGCCCTTCAAGAGGTGGTGGAAGTAGATGGGGTGTGCTTCCCGGGCGTTGGAACCCCACAGGACGATTAGGTCGGTGTGTTCGACCTCTTCGTAGGAACTGGTGCCGCCTCCGGCACCAAAGACCGTCGCCAGACCGACGACGCTAGGAGCGTGTCACGTACGGTTACAGCTGTCTATGTTGTTCGATCCCATCACCGACCTGGTGAACTTCTGTGCCAGGTAGTTGACCTCGTTGGTCGCCTTGGAACAGCTGAACATGCCGTAGGCGTGCTCCTTGCCCACCAGGGGGGCAAAGCCCGCCGCCGCCCTGGTCATGGCCTCGTCCCAACTGGCAGGGCGCAACTCGCCATTTTCGCGAACGAGCGGCTGGGTGAGCCGAACACGATTTCTGGGCATGTCCCTACCTCCGAATCTGCAACGTCACAACAGCGTGACCTGAGAAAATGGTACTCCAAGGTTTTGATTTCGGCCACGTGGGCACAGAACACTAGGAGGTTTCTGCACTAAATCGTGCCCGGGATGCTGCGGGCGAAGATTTTCCTCAAAGACCAGGGGCCGAGCCTTTCGCCGAACCGGGCCCCCGGACATCGTTGCCCAAAGACGCCGCCTGTTTTGTTGTTGGCATGGCCGGTCTGTCGTTGGTGGCACCGCTTGGCGGCTGAAAAGCTAGGCAATCCAGCGGGCCGTCTCGTGGGTGGCGCGCTCCATTGGGCCCGAGCAATGCCGGAGGTGGCCCGCCTCGGCAACGGAGGGATATTCCCAGAGCTGGTTAGCCCGCCGAAATCACATGTGGTGAGAGACGGCTGGGAGACTTCGGAGCAACGCCCGTCCGAAGGAACTCATTACGGGCCGGCACCCGGCGGCCAATCTGTTTCCAGACACGAATGCCAAGGCGGCCGAAAGGGCTTTTTGGCCCAGGCCACCTTGGCATTCATCATCTGTGCTTCGGTATGGCGTTGCTCTTGGTCGAGGATTCCCTAGATACGGGTGGAGCGGTTGATCCCCGCCTTGCGCAACACTGCGGGGCTTACGCCAGCCTCGCGCCAGGACGCGTATCCGATCCCCTTGCGCTGGCCGTACTCGGCCGCAACGGAGATGAAGTCGTCCTCGAGTTGCTCCATGTCCTCCGCGGCGTCTTTGCGCTCCAGTTCCGCCTCGAGATCCCGGCGCTCCTGAAGCAGGTGCAGGCGGTCGAGCGGGCTTGCGTTCTGGAGGCGTTCCTCGACTTGGACGAGCTGGCGCTTGACCGATTCAGCGGTGCGCTTACGCCCTCGTTTTGGACGATTGCGTTCCAGGGCTTCCAAATAGTGGCGTACGACGCGGCCCTGGTCCCTACCCACCGCCAACGCCGCTTTGTGTTCTTCCGACAGTGCAGATCTGCGCGACTTGGGTCCAGAGTCGCTGGCTTTCCTTTTGGCTGAATCTGTGCTCTTGGATGTGGGCATGGTTACAGTATCTCTCCCTTACAACTGCATTTCAAATCATGGCCCACTCTAATTGACAGAAGTGTTGCTCGGCGATTCAGTATCTCGACGAGGATGATCTGGGTGGCTTGGATCCTTCGAAAGAGTCATTGGAGAAAAAGGTATGTCGGCATAGCAACCGATGGTTCCGATGAAGCTTCCGAGGCCTCATCGGTTGTCTTCTTCCTCCCCAAATGTGCAGTGGCCAACGCCGGGATCCGCTTTTGTGGGGGAGTGACTTCCCCCTGAGATTGCCTTGACGCCCCGGCGGCTGTAGGGCGGTGGTGGTGCCGACCGGGAAGGCGATTGTGGCTCATTGCCCGACGAGATACTTCCCGCCCTGTTGCCAGCCGGACAAGCCTCGGAGGAGTCCGCCGCGCCGTTAGGGTGGTGCCGTGTTGCTCCACCGTGCCCTCGGTTTGACCGACGAGGAGGCCGAGGACATTTCCCGGATCCTCTCCCGCCAACCCAATGAACTCGAGCTTGCGATGTATGGGGTGATGTGGAGCGAACACTGCTCTTACAAATCCTCCCGGATCCACCTGCGGCGGCTTCCCACCGAGGGCGACCATGTCATGGTTGGCCCTGGGGAGAATGCCGGGGTGATCGACGCAGGTGATGGCGTGGCCGTAGCGCTCAGAATCGAGAGCCACAACCACCCTTCTGCAATCGAGCCCTACCAGGGTGCAGCAACCGGCGTGGGGGGCATTATTAGGGATATTTTCACCATGGGTGCCCGTCCGATCGCCCTGATGGACCCCCTTCGGCTCGGGCCGCTTGACGACGCACGCAGCCGGTGGTTGTTCGACGGCATTGTGCGCGGCATCGGAGGGTATGGCAACGCAGTAGGCGTTCCCACTTTGGGCGGTGAGGTCGTCTTCGACCGCTGTTATGCCCGGAATCCGCTTGTAAATGTCATGTGTGTCGGGCTGCTTCCGCACTCGCGACTCGTGTTGGCAAAGGCAAGCGGTTCGGGAAATCTCGCTGTATTGCTCGGCTCTTCAACCGGGAGGGACGGCATCGGGGGAGTGAGCGTCCTTGCCTCGGCGGAGTTTGGTGAGGAGGAGGAGGGCTCCTCAAAGCGCCCCAGCGTGCAGGTCGCCGATCCCTACGAGGAGAAGCGGCTCATCGAAGCCTGCCTGGAACTGCTGGAGCGGGGCCTGGTGGTTGGCATTCAGGATCTCGGCGGGGCGGGGTTGACCTGCGCGGCGTCGGAGACCGCGGCCAGGGGCGGGATGGGCATGGACGTCTATGTCTCAGAGGTTCCCCTACGGGAGGGGGGAATGGTCCCAGCCGAGGTGATGACGTCGGAGAGCCAGGAGAGGATGCTGGCCATCGTTTCGCCGGACTCTCTCGACCAGGTGCTTGCCATCGCCTCCAACTGGGAGGTGCGGGCTGCGGTGGTCGGTGTGGTGACCGAGCCCGAGGACGGCGTTGGTCGCTTCAGGGTGCTGGATCGTCCCGGAGGCAGCGTGTTGGCCGACGTCCCCGCCGCCTCGCTATCCGATGACGCTCCCCTCTACGACAGGGAGCGAAGAGCCCCCAAAGACCTGGCCCAAGCCCTGGCGGACGACCCAGGGCCGCTCGCGGAATCCAGATCGGTCGCTGCGGACCTCTTGGCAATGCTGGCCGACTCCTCCTGGGTGTGGCAGCAGTATGACCATCAACTGTTTGCCAACACCGTTGTCGGCCCCGGCTCCGATGCGGCGGTCGTGCGCCTGGCAGCCCCCGGGGTGCCCTCTTCGGGCCGCACCGGCCTGGCAATCTCCACCGATGGCACCGGCAGATGGTGTGCGCTGGAGCCCAAGGTTGGTGCGGCGATGGGAGTTGCCGAGGCCGCCCTCAACGTCGCATGTACCGGCGGTCGCCCGGCGGCGCTGGTGAACTGTTTGAACTTCGGCAACCCCGAGCACCCCGAGGTCATGTGGCAGCTCTCGGAGGCAATAGACGGCTTGGCGATGGCCTGCCGTGCCCTTTCGTTGCCGGTTGTGGGCGGGAACGTGAGCCTCTACAACGCGAGCGAGGGCGCAGACATCGACCCCACCCCGGTGGTCGGCGTCGTTGGTCTTATAGAGGAGTTGGCTTCCCCCCCTCCGGGTGCCGTCCTGGCCGAGGGCTGCGCGATCATCCTTGTCGGTGCTGACTCGGAGTCCTCTCTCGGTGCCTCGCGCTGGGCTGTCGAGGTTTGTGGCCATCGCGGGGGCAGGCTGCCCGGATTGGACCTCGATGCACACGCCAGGGTGGTGGAGTTCGTGACGGGCCTGGTGGCGGCGGAGGTGAGCGCCGAGGAGGGCGCTGCGGCGGGAATCGTGAGTGGCATCCATGATCTCTCCGATGGGGGGCTCGCGCTCTGTGTCGCGGAGATGGCCGCCCGATCGGGCGTGGGAGCCGTCCTCGATGTCCCCGTCTCCCATGGCTACCTGTTCAACGAGGCCCCTTCCAGGGTGCTTATCTGCACCTCCGATCCCGATGCGGTCCTCGGCGCAGCGGGTGCTGCGGGTGTGGTTGCCCGGGTCATTGGGCAAGCCGGGGGTTCCGAACTCCGCCTTGGCACCGGCCAAGACGGGGTGGCGATCCCCATCGGGGATCTGGCCGGATCCTGGTCGGCCGCCCTCGGCCAGCGCATGGCGTCCTTTAGCGCCCCAGAACCCCAGGGCTAGACGCTTTCAGCTGCGGGGCCTGCGCGCTGCCAGTTCCTCGATCACATCGACCCCTAGGCAAAGGTCTCCCTTTCCCGTCCCGATCGAGATCTCGGGTTTGTAGTGCCCGTGGTAGTCGGACCCGCCGGTGGCCACCAGGTCGAACTCCCTGGCAAGTCCCGCCAGTGCCTCCCTCTCGGCCGGGCTGCAGCCCGAGTGGTAGGCCTCGATCCCGGCAAAGCCGGCCTCGGCAAGCTCTGCCACCAGAGAGCGGAGTTGCGCAGGAGGAAGACCGATCCGAAGCGGGTGGGCGAGAGAAACCACGGCATTCGACCCGGCGGCCAGCCTGGCTGCACGGGCCGGGTCCAGCCTGGATGTCGTTACATAGCCCGGCCTGCCTTCACCGATCCAGCGGTCAAAGGCCTCCTGGAGGGAGCCCACGATGCCCTTTTGCAAAAGGATTGCTGCAATGTGGGGCCGCCCGGTGCTCCCGCCGCCGGACTCCTGGAGCACCTCGGCGTAGGTGATGGGTATTCCCCCTTGCGCGAGCCGTTCGATCATCGCAACGTTGCGCTCCTCGCGGGCGGCTTGAACTCTGGCCAGTTCCCGTTGCAGGGGGCCGTCGCCGGGTTCAGCAAAGTAGGCCAGGACGTGGCAGCCCCGGGATCCCAGGCGACAGGAGATCTCACAGCCCGCCACAAAGCCAATTCCCAGGCTCCTGGCAGCCTCTTTGGCCTCGGGGATGCCGTCGAGGCGGTCGTGGTCCGTCAGGGCCACCCATTCGCATCCGGCGTGTGCCGCGCGGGCCACGACCTCCGCTGCGGGGTCGGACCCATCGGAATGACGCGAGTGGGTGTGCAGGTCGATCATGATGGGGTCATACGCTAGGGCAGAGGGCCCGAGCGGTAGCCGGGACTGAGACGGGGAGGCGGGACGGCCTTGGCTCGACGCATGGAAATGGATCGTGGAAGATCCTGAGAATCTTTCCCAACCCGGGGACGGCTCGTTGAAGGAGGCCTGTGGGGTCTTCGGCATCTTCGTACCCGGGCGCAAGGTGTCCAGCCTGGTCTATGACGGGCTCTACGCGTTGCAGCACCGGGGCCAGGAGTCGGCGGGCATGGCGGTTAGCGATGGCGAGGCCGTGACCGTTTACAAAGACATGGGCCTCGTTCCCAACGTCTTTGACGAACGCACCCTGACGGCCCTGCCCGGCGACCTGGCCATCGGGCACACCCGTTATTCCACCACGGGCGCCTCCACCTGGCGAAATGCCCAACCGATTTTCCGCTCCATGGGCCAGGCAGGTTTTGCTCTGGGCCATAACGGCAACCTGACCAACACCGCCCAGCTGTCCGAGGATCTCGGCATGCTCCCCGGCCTGGCTGCCAGCGATAGCGACGTGATCGGTGAGCTCATCGCCCGCAACTACCACCAGGGTCAGCCGACGGTGCCGACTCATGCCGAGGAAGGGCTGGTGGGTTCTTTGTTGAGGGTGCTTCCCCGCCTCTCCGGCGCCTTTTCGCTGGTGCTCATGGATGAACAACGCGTCATCGGGGTTAGGGACCCCAACGGCTTTCGCCCGCTGTGTTTGGGCTCGCTCGACGACGGCTGGGTCCTTGCATCCGAAAGCCCAGCTTTGGACGTGGTGGGTGCCAGCTTCAACCGGGAGGTGGACCCAGGGGAGATGGTGGTCATCGACTCCTCCGGCGTCCGCTCCTACCGGCCGTTCCCAGCCTCCTCGGTGGACCCCAGGCTGTGCATCTTCGAGTTCGTCTACTTTGCCCGCCCCGACGCCCGCCTCTATGGGGTAGAGGTCCACGGCGCCAGGCGCAGGATGGGAGCCTTGCTGGCAGAGGTGGCCCCGGTCGAAGCAGACGTCGTCATGGGCGTGCCCGATTCCGGGGTGCCAGCGGCCGAAGGCTACGCACGAGCTAGCGGCATCCCCTACGGCCAGGGGCTCGTCAAGAACCGCTACATCGGAAGAACGTTCATCTCCCCCGACCAGACCCAGCGCGAGCGCTCGGTGCGCAGGAAGCTGAATCCGCTGCGTGAAGCCATCGAGGGCAAGCGCCTCATAGTGGTGGATGATTCCATCGTGAGGGGCACGACCACCGCGGCAATGGTCGCGATGTTGCGGGAGGCCGGTGCAGCCGAAGTCCACCTGCGGGTTTCCTCCCCCCCCTATGTGTGGCCCTGCCACTACGGCATCGACACCCCGGACCGGGAGCACCTCCTGGCCGCCGGGCGCTCCCTGGAGGAGATCCGGGAACTGCTGGGCGCCGACTCCGTGGCCTACCTGGGCCTGGAGGCCCTCATGGAGGCCACCGGGGCCCCCAAGGCCGGGTTCTGCAATGCATGTCTCACCGGTGATTACCCCGTGGCCGTCCCCTTGAAGATCGGGAAGACCGTTCTTGAAGGCACCCTGGCCAAAAGATCGGTGCCACTGGCCGGCGCCTCTGCTCCGTGAGGGAGGATCACGAGCCCCGTGGCCTCAGCTATGCCGATGCCGGGGTGGACATAGCGGCCGGAGACGAGGTTGTGAGGCGCATCCGGTCCCTGAGCAGGAGCCGACCGGGCGTCCTTGGGGGAATCGGCGGCTTTGCGGGCCTGTTTTCCCTGAAAGATGCGGGCCGTTGGGTAGATCCGGTGCTGCTTGCCTCCACCGATGGCGTGGGCACCAAGATCGCTGTCGCAGCCGCGCTTGGGAGCTTTGGGACCATTGGGGTGGACCTGGTGGCAATGTGCGTCGACGACCTCGCCTGCGCAGGGGGGGAGCCCCTCTTCTTCCTCGACTACATCTCTATGGGCCGGCTGGACCCAGAGGTGGTGGAAGCGGTTGTTGCCGGGATTGCAGGGGCATGTGAAGCCGTGGGTGCCGCCCTATTGGGGGGAGAGACGGCGGAGCATCCCGGCTCCATGGCACCCGGGGAGCTGGATTTGGCGGGATTCGCGGTGGGAGTGGCAGAGCGTGAGCGACTCCTGGGTCCGGACCTGGTGCAGCCTGGGGATGTCCTTTTGGGGCTGGCATCACCGGGCCTGCGCTCCAATGGCTACTCTTTGGCCCGCGCCGCTCTGCTTGGCAGGGCCGGGCGTTCCCTAAGTGATCCCGCCTGGGCGGGATCGGGCTCCACGCTGGGAGAGGAGCTGTTGCGCCCCTCGGTGCTTTACTCCCCGGTCATAAGAGAGATGGGGGAGAAGGTGAGCTTGCACGCGGCTTCGCACATCACGGGGGGAGGCATAGCGGGGAACCTCTCCCGATCCATGCCCCCTTCCTGCGACGCAGTGGTGAGGCTGGGAACATGGCAGGTGCCCCGCATCTTTGAAGAGATCCGCCTTGCCGGCTCGGTGGAGGATCCCGAGATGGCCAGGACATTCAACATGGGCTTGGGCATGGTGGTGGTGATCCCCCAGGGATCAGAGCACCAGGCCATGGCCATTGCCCAAAGCCGGCAGGTGCCCTGCTCGGTGGTGGGCGAGGTGCGTGAAGGATCCGGCCAGGTCCACCTGGAGGGCACCTGGCGCTAATGGCGCCTGCCCTGCCCCTGCCCTTCGGTCACCGGGTCACTCTCCACAATAAGCACTGTGAGTATTGGTATGAATACTCTTAGTGGTGGGATAAGAGAAGACGCCTAACGCTTTCCATTTTCGTTCCACCATGCCCGCAGGATACCTTTAGGTCAAAAGCCTGCTCGTGGGCGCTATGGGAGAACTTTAGGAGAAAGTACTAGTTCAAGTGAGCCCCAAGAAGGCCGCTCTGACTAGCCCGTTTGTCTCATCGTGTGACTCGCGCCACGCACCGTAGTTAGCTATTTCGGTCGAAGATGACGGGAGGTGACAGTAGGGTTTTCAGGGTCGGTAAAAAAAGTCCAATCTGGACTCGACTACAGCCCAAATCTCACGTACCGTGATATGTGACGGTGGTGCGCAAGGACGCAGTAGCCATAGAAGGAGCAACGGCATGATGACCGAAGAGACCTCACCAGATCCCCTCCTCACTCCCGCTGAGGTTGCGGCATTGTTTCGGGTCAATCCGAAGACCGTGACGCGGTGGGCGCGTGCTGGAAAGGTGACGGCCATCCGGACGCTGGGTGGACACCGCAGGTTCCGGCGCTCGGAGATACTCCGCTGCCTCGAGCAGAGCGAGGAGGCGGAGTTCTAAGAGACCTTCTGCTGCTTGGCAGGTAGTAGGCCTCTTTGCGGGCCATTTGCATCACCATGACAAGGCTGGCCGGATTCCGGTCGGCCTTGCCATGCGTAAGTAGCGCCGCATTTCTCCCCGAGGGTATTGTGCCTGCCCAGTCTTCAAACCTGCAGGTATTGGCTGGACAAGACGGTGTTCCCAGGCTGCATTATTGGCAGCAAATAACAAGTTTGTAAGGTTCGGCACCGGCAACGGGCTTTGCCTTAATAGCCCTACCCAAAGTGGTGAAGTAACCACGCACTGTTGTAAGGGATGGGCGTCTCGGGGGCTGGGTCGCTATTGGCGGACAATCCCTTGAACCGGTGCGTGGATGCCAACACAAACACTGCCTGGCCCGGTGTCTGCCTTGGTCCCGCTTACGGGCGGCCCCGAGGGGATAGGTAGAGGGCCTCCACCATGGAGACATCGCTTTTCGATGACCAAAGCCCATCGTGGTTGCCGCTAGGCAGTTGCGACCAATGGGCCGGCAAGGGTGCCCTTTGCCAAAGACGTCATCTCGGCTCGGGAACTCCTCCAGATCGAGGTCCGGTCCTGAGCCGAGTGCATCTCGGCCCGAGCTTTTTGGCCGACGCAGACCGCCCTGTCTGGCAGGCATTCATCGACGACGTCACCGAAGTGATCCCCATTGTCGACTACGACGACACCATTGTCCGCTCTCACGGCGTGTTCCTCGCATGGGTTGAGCATTCGGAGCGGCTGTGCACGGCCTGTGGTGGTGACAAGTCCCTCCTCGGGACCCAGCCGGGCTTGCTCTAGGCCCTCGACGAACTCGTGCACCGCCAGACCCGGGGCAATCCGATGTCACGGCTGCACTCGATGAACAAGTGTCCGACCAAGCTCGCCCAAGTGCTCGTCGACCAAGGCTTCACGGTGTCGGCACGCTCGATGCTGCGGCTGGCGCACAGGCTTGGCTATTTGCTTCAGGCGAATGCAAAGACGAACGAGGGTCGCCAGCTTCCCGACCCTGACGCCCAGTTCGGCTACATCAAATCGGTTGCGTCAAAGTACTACCAGCCGGTGATCAGCATCGACACGAAGAACAGGGAGTCCCTCGGGAATCTCGCGGATCGCGGCCGGGAGTGGGAACCCGAAGGGATGCCGATGCGCGTCGAGGCGAACGACCTTCCCGATCGCGCTCTCGGCGAGTTCGCCAATGCCATCCCCTGCAACATCTTTGACTTCACGAACAACAAGGGCTGGGTGTCGGTAGGCGAATCCGCCTCACCGCCGGTGCGAACGCCTATCGGGCCTGCGCCTTCGAAGTCGAGTTCGCGAAGCTCGCTCTATAGATGGGGCTGGACATTGCGGTCTGGCGCTACCCGCCGGGGACCTCGAGGTGGAAGCGGATCGAGCACCGGATGTTCAACTTCATCACCATGAACCTGCGCGGACACCCGCTTAGGATAACCAAAATCATCGTCGAGCCGATCTCGGCGACCACGACTTCGACCGGGCTCACCGTCCAGGCCGCCTACGAACCGAACTGACACCCGAAGGGCGTGAAGATCTCCGACGCATATCTCGCCGCCGTGACACTCACCCCACATGCGTTGCACGGGGAGTGGAACTACGCCATCACTGCTGAGTTAATCGCGGCGTGAGCCTTATGGCGAGCAGCGCTTGATCTCTACGCCCCCGAGCTTCTCCTTGACACTGGCCCATTTTAGTCCCACTCTTGTATGAGAGAAGGAAGTAGAGCCAATGAGGGCAGCCCGATGTCGTCGTCCCCCCTTTTTCTTCACGGCCTTAACTACCCTTGTTGCCAATGTGTGGGTCGCTACACCCAGAGCAGTAGCAGCTGGTGGCGGAGACGGGTGCAATCCAAACAGGTCCAATAATTATCTGACCAACTATTTTGTTGGTGCCTCCCAGACCCTGGGCACCAACACCGCTACAGGCGGAGTAAGTGCGTATATTCGTAGTTATTCTCTTTGTGGTGTCTGGTGCTTCGTCACCAGACACCACACTCTGAGTGGGATATGCTAGTCAATACACCTACAGTAGACTACGGTCAAATAGGGTGGATAGAGTTTGCTGGATCTACGAGATATACCTCTCAGCAGATTGGGTTTAATAACGGGGCCGCCGGTTACCAGACCTGGCTACAGTCGCCAGACGCCATTAATAGCGTCAGTCAATATCGCACCTTGTATGATAATTCGAGCACCGGGTACATGAGCTTCTGGGACGGTAGTACTCGAAAGTTAGCGACGATGGATGAGATATTTCCAAACCAAGTCCAGGTATATTTGGAACTTCATACCCA
>JAKAOS010000045.1 GCA_021823165.1 Actinomycetes bacterium
CCACCCCGGTATTCATGACCCTGCAGAATGGCAGCTTCTCCCAGGCCAGCCCGCTAACTATCCTCGGCAACCAGCAGCAATGACCAGTTCACCTACGTAGCTCCTGCACCGAAGCCTGCAGCTGCGCCGGTGGTCAGTTCTATTCATCCCTCATCGGGCCCAACCTCTGGTGGGACACGGGTGACCATCTACGGCAGTGGTTTCGGAGGTGCCAGTGCAGTGCACTTCGGCTCTGATTCGGCCAGGTTCTGGGTGGACAGCTCTAGCCAGATTACGGCGATGTCTCCCTCTGGATCGGGCACCGTGGATGTGACTATTCGGACGGCTTCGGGCACTTCCGAGATCAGCAGCAATGACCACTTCAGCTACGTAGCTCCTGCACCTCCCGGTTCAACCCAAGGCAACGGTTACTACGTGGTCACCGCATCCGGCAGCGTCTTCAACTACGGCGATGCCCACTGGTTCGGTTCTCCCTTCGCTGCGGGGCGCACTTCGACGCATGCCGTTGGGTTGGCAATGACTAAGGACGGTGCCGGTTACTACGTGATCACTACTGCCGGGCACGTCTTCAACTACGGCGATGCCCACTGGTTCGGTTCTCCCTTTGCCTCTGGCGGCATACCCTTCCCGGCGGTGGGGATGAAGGAGGACTAGCTGCAAGCTTGTCGCTCCGAACAAAAGAGCGCATGCGTCTGGCTCGGCTAAAAGGTAAAGGGGAGGAGAGCAGGTGCCGATATGGCTGTGTGGGCTCGCATAGTGATGCTGGCACTGGGATGGATCGGCGCTCGGAAGCGACCGCTGGAGGCGATCCGCGCCGCTCTCCATCCAGTTCCCTTGGCTTTGTTTCGGAGTTAGGCAGATGAGCGCCGCAGTGACTGTCTTTCCCCAGTGGCGGGAGCATGCCAGGTGCCGTGGCGCCGATGCTGCAATCTTCTATCCCACCACCGAGGATGAGATTCGAAAGGCCAGGGCGTTTTGCGCGACCTGTCCCGTGCGGGAGTGCTGTCTGGAGCATGCTTTGCTGCATCGTGAGCGGGACGGGATCTGGGGTGGAATGACCGGCCGTGAACGCAGGCGGGTGCTCCGACAGCGCTACGGAGGAGTATGAGCCGCCGCTGTAGGGTGGAGTTGTGGCAGGTGACGCAGGCCAACTGAGCATGTCGGCGGTCCTCGGGGACCTATTGGCCGGGGGTAGCTTGTCGGTGGGGCAGGCCTCGGCGGTTTTCACCGAGATCCTGAGTGGGAGTGCTACGCCCGCTCAGGTGGCTGGCATAGCGGTTGCGCTGCGCTCGCGCGGGGAGACGGTCGATGAGATGACTGGCTTTGTCCAGGCCATGCTTGCTCTCTCCGAGCCCGTTCCCTTGCCCACCGGTGTCGTGGAGAGCCTGGTCGACACGTGCGGTACTGGGGGAGACGGCAGCCACAGCATCAATGTCTCGACCCTTGCCGCCTTCACTGTTGCCGCCGCCGGGGTGAAGGTTTGCAAACATGGGGGACGTGCCGCATCCTCCAGGACGGGATCGGCCGACGTGCTGGAGGCGTTGGGAGTAAACGTCGAGCTGGGCCCCAGCGGGGTGGCGGCGTGTGTAGAGGGCGCTGGTATTGGCTTTTGCTTCGCACCCCGGTTCCATCCCGCTATGCGCCACGCCGCGCCGGTTCGTCGTGAACTCGGCGTCCCTACGATCTTCAACTTCCTGGGCCCGCTTGCCAATCCTGCCCGCGTTCGCCGCCAGGTTATTGGAGTTTCTGATTTCGCCATGGGCGAGAAGATGGTTGCCGTCCTGGCTGCTATGGGTTCCGAGCGAGTGCTCGTGGTGCATGGGGACGACGGCATGGACGAGCTCTCCATCACCGCTGGTTCCACGGTGTGGGACTTTGAGCGCTCTGTGGGCGAGGTTCGCACCTACCGAGTGGAGCCTTCCGCTCTGGGACTTGCCCCGGCGGTGCTGGCGGATCTAACAGGTGGCGGTCCCCGTGAGAATGCCGAGATTGCCAAGTTGGTTCTCTCTGGAGAGCGGGGACCCCGCGGTGACGTGGTCGCACTGAATGCGGCAGCGGCACTCGTGGTTGCCGGCCGGTCCGCTTCCATCGAAGAGGGCCTGGCCCTTGCGCGCGGAGTCCTTGAAAGTGGCGCCCCAATGGAGGTGCTCGACCGCCTCGTGCGTATTTCCAATCTGGTGGAAGCTACCCCCGAGCCGTAAAGGGATGTACTCCCGGCCGACCCCCGCCCCCAGCCCCAGGCGGGTAGCGACGGGGCTGCTCGCTGTTTGCTGCCTGGGTCCTCTCCTGACGGCGTGTGGGTCTCGCGCACCGCTTCCGAGTAGCACTCAGGTTGCACCGAAGGCGACGACCACGACCTCGCTACCCCCCTCGTCGTCGTCGTCACCGCCATCGTCGTCGCCACCCGCCAACCCTCCGCTTGTGGATTGGGGTGCCAGGCCTTCTCAGTGGGCGGCCAACCACCACCCCGACCCGCTCACCGGGCCAGGCAACTGGTGGCCCCGGTATGCCAACGGATTGGACGAGTACACCAAGGTTTCGTTGTCTGGGCCCCGCGTGGTCTCTTACACCCTGAATCTCTATCCGCCGATGGGTTTCTCCGTTGCCCTTGCAAGGGTGCGCGATGAGCTTCCGCCGGCCTCCACTGTTCTGCGCGCAGAGCCAGTGCCACCTGCGGCGCCCACATGTGAGGCGGTGGTGCTGAGGGACCCATTGTTAGAGCGGAAGGTGCATTCCGATGTGATGGCAGTGATGCATAGCGCGGCGTCGGCCTGGAATCCTGCCAGCGTAAGCAGCGTTTCGCTCTCTCCCTATCCAGTGTCTGGCGGTCCCGCGCTCAGCTGCGGCTGAGCAAATCAGCGATTTCTTCGTATCACGAAGGAGAAGATGCCAGTCTCCGATGTATTTACGGATTCAAGGGTGGCCCCAGACTTTTCGCACCAAAGCACAATGTCGCGACAGGTGCCGGGATCTGAACTCAGCAGCTTGAAACGCCCCTTGACTTCGATGTCGGCCAGTGCTCTACGCGCCATGAGGAGAGGTCCGGGACAGGCGGAGCCCACTGCGTCCACCAGTGGCATTGTGACGCCGCGTACTTGTTCTGCAGTCGCCGATACTGGCTGTGTCACTGTTCCTCCCGAGCCGCCCGCAAGACCGACCCGGCAAATATTACCAATCCAGTCATGAATTGCAAGGGGCCTTGGGATCCCCGCCATCGCCGGGGAGAGGCACCCGTCCGGCGTAGAATCCCTTGCTGCTCATGAGTGGATGAAGAAGGAGTCTCGCCTGGCATCGCGCCATGTCTTGGTGACAAACGACTTTCCGCCCAAAAGCGGCGGCATTCAGTCCTACCTGTGGGAGCTTTGGCGGAGACTGCCGGCTGACTCCTTTTCGGTGGTGACAAGCGACTGGCCTGGTGCTTCGGTTTTCGATGCTGACCAGCCATTCGAGATCCTACGCCTACCCCGGAACAGGTTGCTGTTCCCCGATCCCAGCCTCGCTCGGTTCCTAAGGGGCGTCGCAGGCAGCCAGAGGGCCGACTTCGTGGTGTTCGATCCTGCCTTTCCGACCGCTTGGATGGGCCCGGCTCTGGGGCTGCCATATGGCGTTGTGGTTCACGGTGCCGAGATCAACGTGCCGGCGCACCTGCCCGTTGCGCGCTCGATGCTTGGCCGGGCGATCAAGGGGGCATCGTTTGTCATTGCGAGCAGCGCCTGGGCCCTCGAGCGGGCCGATGCGGCGGTTCCCGGGCCAATGCCGAGGGGGCATGTCATTTACCCCGGGGTGGATGAGGCTCGCTTCAGGCCTATTGGCCCCGAGGAGAGCCGCAACACCAGAGCCTCCTTCGGCCTCCCAGAGACAGCCACGCTAATTCTTTCGGTCAGCAGGTTGGTGCCCCGTAAGGGTATGGATGTGCTTGTCAAGGCGGTAGGTCGCCTGCACCGAGAGTACCCAGATGTGATGTTGGCCATCGGAGGCCAGGGCAGGGATCGGGGGCGGATCGAGCGCCTTGCAGCGAGGGAGAGGACGCCGCTTGCCATGTTGGGTGCAATTCCCCCCGAACGCCTTGCGCCGCTGTTTGGGGCGGCAGACGTCTTTGCAATGCTCTGCAGAGACCGGTGGGGCGGCTTGGAGCAAGAAGGCTTCGGGATCGTTTTTCTGGAAGCGGCCGCCTGTGGTGTGCCCCAGGTGGCAGGACGGAGCGGAGGATCAGCCGAGGCGGTGCAGGACGGGGTGAGTGGCTATCTGTTACAGGATCCGACAGATGTGGCCGGTGTTGCTGGAGCGTTAGCCAGGCTCGTCGAGGACGGCGAAAGGCGAAGGGAGATGGGCGACCGTGCCCGCAGCAGGGTGCTGGAGGAGTTCGGCCATGGCCTGCTCTCGGAACGGCTGGCGGCAGTCTTGGATGCCCACTGAGTTTCGGAGAGACCTGTCGGCTCGGGTAGGCTCTCGCGGCCGGAGCATCGAGGCTCGACAGAGGAGGACGCCTTGGCGGAACATGCCGCCGAAAGAATGGTCATCAGGGCGACCCCAGAGCGCTGTTTCGAAGCGGTCACCGATTTCGATTCATACGCTTCGTGGGCCAACGACATAAAGGCGGTCGAGGTCAAAAGCCTGGACGCCAACGGTCGCCCGGAGCTTGTGTCTTTCCGGGCTGCAGCCTTCGGGAGGAGCGTTACCTACACCCTGCGTTACGACTACGAGGGTGCGCCGGAGCGACTCAGCTGGGTACAGACCGAAGGGGACGTGACCTCCCGCGTCGACGGCTGCTACCTCTTCAGGCGCACCGACGACGGCGACACCGAAGTCTTCTACGAACTACTCGTGGACCTGCGCGTCCCGATTCCCGGATTCGTCAAAAGACGTGCCGAGGGTCGGATCACCCATACCGCCCTGCAGGAGCTGAAGGTCTGGGTCGAGTCTGGATCTGACTGAACTCCGGGTCGCTGTTTCCGTCGCCCTGAAGTAGCCTTGCCGATATGGAATTTCGTCGCATCAATGGGCTGCCTCCGTACGTCTTCAAGGTCATAGACGACTTGAAGGTGGCAGCCCGGCGAGCAGGACGGGATGTCATAGACCTCGGGTTCGGCAACCCCGACCTACCCTCGCCCGAGGTAGCGGTGGAGAAGCTGGTGGAAGCCGCCCGCAACCCCCGTAACCACCGCTACTCCTCGAGCCGGGGAATCCCCAAGCTGCGGCTCGCTGCGGCGAACCTCTACCTTCGCCGTTTTGGCGTGGAGTTGGATCCAGAGACCGAGATCGTCACCACCATCGGCGCCAAAGAGGGTCTTTCGCACCTCATGTGGGTGCTGGTGGGGCCCGGCGACACCGCTTTGGTGCCTTCCCCCTCCTATCCGATCCATATCTACGCCCCACTTTTCGCCGGGGCCGACGTTCGCCAGGTGCGCCTGGATCCCTCGGCGATCGCCGGAGGGCCTGAGGGGTCGAACGAGTCAGGCGGTGAGGCCTTCTTTGCCAGCCTCGTCGAGACCTGGGAGTCGACCTGGCCGCGTCCCAGGGTGATTGTGGTCTCCTTCCCGCACAATCCCACGACCACCTGCGTCGACATCCAGTGGATGGAACGGCTGGTGGCCTTTGCACGCGAGCGGGACGTGGTATTGGTTCACGACTTGGCATACGCCGATCTCGCCTTCGACGGGTACTCGCCCCCCTCGATTTTGCAGGTGCCAGGGGCCAAGGAGGTGGCGGTGGAGCTCTACTCCCTCACCAAGTCCTTCTCCATGGCGGGGTGGCGGGTCGCTTTCATGGCCGGCAACCCCGAGATAGTTGCGGCTTTGACCAAGATCAAGAGCTACCTGGACTACGGCACTTTCCAGCCGATACAGATAGCTGCGATCGTGGCCATGAACGAGGCTCCAGAGTTCCCCAAGATGGTCAACGAGATCTACCAGGCGCGCAGGGATGCCCTCTGCGACGGCCTCGAGCGAATCGGCTGGAGCTTCCCCCGGCCAAAAGCGACAATGTTCGCTTGGGCACGCATCCCCGAGCCCTACCGGCACATGGGTTCTTTGGAGTTTGCCAAGTTCCTGGTCCAAGAAGCCAACGTCGCCTGCTCGCCTGGATCGGGATTCGGGCCCGGGGGAGACGGTTATGTGCGCTTCGCTTTAATCGAGAACGAGCGCCGCATCGCGCAGGCGGTCCGGAGCCTCAAGCGTGCTTTGCCGGAACTCGGCTGAGCCATCGAGGCCCATGGATGGCCTGGCCGCATTTGGTCGGCCCGGGCAGATAAAAGTTGCTGCCCGCCAGATCGGCACCCCAAGGCCAGCTCAGGTGCTCGATGGGCCGGAAGGTGCCGGTGTCCGAAGAATCCCGGTTGGCCTCACTTGCCCGAGTTCATTGACACCCGAATTGCCGTCGTGTAACTTTTGACGCATCATCTTGTAGCGCTCGCCGGGTAGCCCACTACATCTAGTAGGGTGTTGGGCCTCGGTGAAGCTAACACCGCCTAGTCCTCCAGGGGGTTTCCGTATGGCCATCGCTCCGCAGAGTCTTGGGATCGGCATTCGTCGCTATTTCACCACCGAAGGGTGCCATCCCTACGACGACGTGGTCTGGGAGCGCCGCGACGCCAGGATCGTCAACTTCCGGGACGGCTCGGTGGCCTTCGAACAGGAGGGGGTCGAGGTGCCCTCGACCTGGAGCATGAACGCCACCAACATCTTGGCTCAGAAGTACTTCCGGGGCACGATGGGCACTGCGGAGCGGGAGTGGTCCCTGCGCCAAGTGGTGGACCGGGTGGTGGACACCATCACCTCCTGGGGCCAGCGCGACGGCTACTTTGCCTCAGATGAGGAGGCGGCCGCCTTCTCTGATGAGCTCAAATACCTCATAGTCACTCAAAGGGCCGCATTCAACTCCCCCGTATGGTTCAACATCGGGGTGAAGGGTGTTCCCCAGCAGGCGTCGGCATGTTTTATCCTTGCAGTCGACGATTCGATGACCTCCATCCTCAACTGGTATGGGGAGGAGGGAATCATCTTCAAAGGTGGCTCGGGAGCCGGGGTGAACCTGTCACGGATCCGGTCATCCAAGGAGATCCTCAACGGCGGAGGGACTGCTTCGGGGCCAGTGAGCTTCATGCGCGGGGCGGATGCGTCGGCCGGCACCATCAAGTCCGGCGGTAAGACCCGCAGGGCAGCCAAGATGGTGATCCTCGACGTGGCTCACCCAGATGTCCAGGACTTCATCTGGTGCAAGGCCCTCGAAGAGCGCAAGGCACGGGTGCTGCGGGATGCAGGCTTCGACATGGACTTGGACGGCCGCGACTCGTACTCGCTTCAGTATCAGAATGCCAACAACTCGGTGCGCGTGACCGACGAGTTCATGACTGCGGTCGAAGAGGATCGCACCTGGGAGTTGCGTGCCATCACCACCGGCGAGGTACTGGAGACAGTCAAGGCGCGTGACCTGTTTCGTCAGATTGCCAAGGCCGCCTGGGAGTGTGCGGACCCCGGCATGCAGTTTGATACGACCATCAACAACTGGCACACCTCCCCCAATGCTGGACGCATCAATGGCAGCAACCCCTGCAGCGAGTACATGCATTTGGACAACTCCGCATGCAACCTGGCGAGTCTGAACCTCCTGCGGTTTTTGGACGTGGATGGCACCTTCGACACCGAGGGATTCCGCGCGGCCGTCGAGGTCGTCTTCACGGCGCAGGAGATCATCGTCGGCAATGCGGACTACCCGACCGATCGCATCGGGGAGAATGCCAGGGCTTTCCGCCAGCTCGGGTTGGGCTATGCAAACCTGGGAGCGTCCCTCATGGCGCTGGGGCTCGCCTACGATTCCCCCGGGGGTCGTGCATGGGCGGCGGCGGTAACCGCGCTCATGACTGGCCACGCGTATGCGACCTCTGCCCGAATTGCCGCCCGCATGGGCCCCTTCGCCGGCTATCACGCCGACAGCGATGCGATGCTGAAGGTCCTCAGGATGCACCGGGAGAGGGTCGCTGAGATAGAAGAGGAGTTGGTGGCTCACGAGTTGTTGAGCGCAGCCCAAGAGGCATGGGACGACGCCGTGGAGTCCGGCGAAACCTACGGCGTCCGCAACGCGCAGGCCACCCTGCTGGCGCCCACCGGCACTATCGGCTTCCTCATGGACTGCGACACCACTGGCATCGAGCCCGACCTGGGTCTGGTCAAGACCAAGAAGCTTGTGGGCGGCGGCACGATGCTTATCGTGAACCAGACCGTACCGCGGGCCTTGCAGCGCCTCGGCTACAGCGACGGCCAGGTCAAAGAGATCCGGGCCTGGATCGAGGAGCACCATTCCATCCTTGGGGCCCCCCACGTCAAAGCCGAGCACCTGGCTGTGTTTGCCTGCTCGATGGGTGACAACACCATCCATTACATGGGGCATCTCGGCATGATGGCGGCGGTGCAGCCCTTCCTCTCCGGGGCCATCTCCAAGACCATCAACATGCCAGAAGAGGCCACCGTGGACGACGTGGAGCAGCTGCATCTGGAGGCGTGGCGCAGCGGACTCAAAGCTGTCGCCATCTACCGAGACAACTGCAAGGTTGCACAGCCCCTCTCCACCAAGCCGGCTTCCTCCAGCACCCCCGAAGCCCACGACAAGGAGCTGGCAGCAAAGGTGGAGCAGCTGGAGCAGGCGCTTTCGAACCAGACCACAGTTGTGGTGAAACAGCCCATCCGCGAACGCCTGCCCCGCCGCCGCCGCTCGGCCACCTTCAAGTTCAGGGTGGCCGACTGCGAGGGCTATGTGACCGTGGGGGAGTATGAAGACGGCCGCCCGGGTGAGGTCTTCATGAAGGTCTCCAAGCAAGGTTCCACCCTCTCGGGGATCATGGACGCCTTTTCGGTGGCAATCTCCATCAGCCTGCAGTATGGGGTGCCTCTTTCCACCTTCGTACGCAAGTTCACCAACATGCGTTTTGAGCCGGCGGGAATGACCGACGACCCGGACCTGCGGATCGCCTCCAGCCTGGTGGACTACATCTTCCGCCGTTTGGCGGTGGACTACCTGAGCGCCGAAGAGCGGGCCGAACTGGGGGTTCAGACATCCTCGGAGCGTTCCCAGCCCACCCTGCCCGGTGTGGAGGAGTCTGCGACGCTGTCTCCGGGAATCGTCGAGGTGCAACCTCGAATCCAGGAACAAGCCGAGCCACATGCCTCCGACGCCCCCTACTGCTACTCCTGTGGCAATGTCATGCAGAGGGCCGGAGCCTGTTTCGTCTGCACCAGCTGCGGCTCGACCAGCGGCTGCTCCTAAGGGGATCCAGCAGGGCGCCGATTACGGCACCCGCTACAGCAAATGATCGGATAGTGATTACGGCCCCGGGAACCCTCGGGGCCGTAATCAATTAGCGCTAATAATGACTACTCGATGGACACCTAGTAGTTTGGTATGATGCCGTAGTTAATGAAAACAGCCGCCATGGGAGCGCAGCCAACACCGGGGCTGGCACCGGCACTGGCACTGGGAATGGAGCGAGAGTTGCGCAAACATTGGCCAGCCCTGTTCCCAGCGATTCTCTCCGTTGCGGTTGCGGGGTGCGGCACTCAGCCCCCGGCTGTCACCAAGAAGGTGTCGGCACAAAAGCCACCGGTGCCGAAGACAACCCCGGTGAGGCCATGTCACACAATAGGGAACCCACTAGCGCCGACGCCGACCAAGCCGCCGACCGAAACCCACCTCCCGATCACGAATCGGCTCCCCGTGCCCACGATTGCCTATGCAACTCCTACGGGCGGCATCATCCCAGGAGGGCCGAAGACTGCCTGGACCCTTGCGGTTGGCACCGCCGGGGCCAAGTGCTCCTCAGGTCTCGGAGCCGACGGTAGTGTCTGGACGGAAATAACAACGAATGGTCTTCCCCAGCCCAACATTAATTATGTCTATAGCCCTGGAGGCGCAGGCCCCAACGCGGGGACAGCATGTGCCTATTTTCCAGCAACAAGGATTGGAAACATATACTGCGATTCTCCTCCGCCCCATGAAGAGATGGAGATCCCGATAAATACCGGTAATGCCAAGTATGATGCGGCGTTGCTTGTAGCACCTCCCGGAGTTGTAGATCAGAATATTCCTGGGAGCGACTGGCCGTATCGCTATTTGACCGTCGGGATTGTTCTAGCGTCATCCGACGGGTCGATGTCTCAGTATGCCAGCTGTGCACTTCCACGGAACGAGAAGGGAGTTTGCACGGCAGTACTGGATATGTTTGTCAGTCAAAGTATCGCGGCCTTTGCAAAACATCCCTTTGCAAGCACGTTGCACGCGGCAATCGGAAGATATATGAACTCGCCACAGCTACGCAAAGAATATGGCATCAAGCCACACTACACCTATCCTACGTCGATACTGGACTCACCGCCGCCGGGGCTTATTGCAGCGCTCAAGAAGGTGAATGCAGCAGGACCAAATGTTATTACCACCGTTTACTACAACCCGGTGGATTTCAACTGGTTGATCTTCGAAGTAGACCTCAACCATGATCGTGGCGCAGGGATAGCACACAAGACCGGCGGGACCTGGAAGGTAGTGACGGGTCCCGGGTCGGAGTACATACAGTGCGGGAAAATACCAGAAAAAGTGCTCTTTGGTTTCGGCCTCGCCCACACGAAATCGCTCTGCCCAGGGCCGGGGTGAGAGGCTCGGCTACTGTCACCTGTCCGTTCCGGCCTTGGAATGCCCTGACCTGGGCCCCTTCTGCGCCTGAGCATGACCAACGGCGGCACTCGGCAGCCGTACGGAATGATTATGCAAGCTTCCGATAGGGGAAGAACACTTCCCTTTTGGTCAAAAAGTGCGCCAGAAAACCCTCCTCCAGGCCCGAGTTTGAGCTATTGGCAAGCTGCGAGCCGTAGTGGGCGATTGCGGAGCGCTTGCGGTCCAGATAACCCGCAGTATCCACCAGTTCGGGCCGCCCAGAGCTGCGAAGTAGCCGGAGCCACGCCCGAGGATGTTCCCATTGCCAGACCGGATAGAAGAGGAGCCTTGTCTTTGTCCCGGCCAGCGCCGCCACGGCGGCACGCCCGAGAGCGGCGTGGTCCTCGTGGGGGTCGGTGGTCGCGGTGCAGAGTACGTCTTGGTAGTCATTTGACCGAACCGAGTCGGATATTGCATCGATCAGCGCCTCTTGCGATGTTGCCAACCCGCCGTCCTCCAAGCGGAGCAGACTCAGCCGTTTCGGGTCCAAGCCAATCACGCCGGTTGCGTGTGCCAGTTCTGCTTCCCTGGCGAGGCTGTTCTGCTCTATGGTCTGGTTTGGCGGCCACTTGCCACCACTGGTGGCCATCACGACTGAGACCAGGGTGCCCGCTTCGATCTTTCGCATCATGGTGGCTGCGCAGCCCAGGGTTTCATCGTCTGGGTGAGGCGCAAGCACGAGGGAAGGCCTCCTGGCGACCTCGGCGGTGTGGTCTCCGCCAATGAGGCCCAGGCTCCCCCCGGCGCATCCGGCCAAAAAGCGATTCACCCTCTGCGCGCGCTCTTGGCGTTTCAAATGGGTGCTGCCAGAGCGTGCTCCAGCCTTGGCCATCGGGGTAGTCCTCTTCTCTGGGGCGTGAAACCCGTGCCTTTAGACAAACCGTAGCGTGGCAGGGTTCATGCAAGCGGTGCTCGGGCCTCGCTTTTGTTGCCACTGCATGTTTCGGCAGAAAAAGCTCTATGTGCGTTCTACGGGAAATCCCTTCCGCGGTGTTGTTCAAGCCTTGATACGTAAACAGCGATCAGAGCGGGTATCTCAACCAACAGTCAAGGTGTCCTAACCGGAGCCAACCAGCCAATCCATCGGGGCCATCAGGGGTGATCAAGGCTCAGCAATACCCGGGCCACCCAGGAACCTGCGAGTCGAGGCTCAGGCGGCAGGCGTTTCAACTCGACCTGCTCAACAGGCCGCCTATGTCTCGACTTTGGCGCCATAGCCTGGCGTCCCCCAGCATCTAAGCCTTGTGCCACTTGGCCAGATGCGAGGCATACGGACCCTCTCGACCAGCCTGGCAGCCCACTTGGAGGAGGATTCGACTTGGTGGTCCCCACCGTCGCAGTTGACCAGGATCCGCTCTTTGCACTCCGCTGTATGCGAACGCTGCCGAAGCTAGGCGACCGAATCGGAGATGTTGGCATCCAGGCCAACACCAAGGGTGTGTCCAACCTCAGGGGCTGTTGGCACAGCTTTGTGATCCTGAGGTTCTCATCTCGCCCCATGGGGATGGTCGGGACCAGCGGGTGTCTCATTTCAGCTCGACAGTCGGTGCAACCCTGCAGCCGAGCCGTAGTTGGCGTTCGAATAGCCAGAGTCCACATAAGAGTCTCCCACTTCGAAAGGCTTAGGGCGGGGTCGATGGTGACCGGATAGGAGACGGCCGGATTGTCGAGGAACGATGCCAACGGTGACACTGTAAGCATCGTGGTCGACCCCGAGGCAGAGATGGTGAAAGGAACGGGGCTGGCCTGGGTGGCCATGGCGGAATGGGCGCCGGTGGCCGCCCCCCACACAACCGGCCCTGGGGAGGTGCCGATCACATTGCCCGCCGCGTCTTGTAACACGATGGTGGAGCCAGGGCCACCAGCTCGCCAGTGCTACCGGCAGGGGTGCAGTCCCTCGGTGGCGCTCTTGACGCTGCAAGTGAAGATTGGCTGCAAAGTGATCGAATCCCGACTTATGTGAACTCTCAGCGTGGGCATTTGGATTCTGTAGGTGAAAGCAGCACATGGGAGAATGCGACTAATAGGGTATTCACCATATTTGTGATTGTGAATACCGGCGCTATTGATGCTCTGAGATCTCGTATATACACTGAGAGTGCGCTACGGAGGCTCCTCCTAAATGGAGAAATAGGACAAATAGCCACACGTGGGCCACGGAGTGCTGTCAGTTCCTCGTGATGGAAGGAATATCGAGATGGCAAAGGGTATGGACGCCACCAGCAGTGGTGAGTCGCTGGACGGGATTGGGAGCAACAAGCCGAAGTCGTCCTCGATGCACGTGGGGCCGGGATTCCGGATCTCGCTTTTGGACGCTGCAGTTGACACCGCAGTGTTGGAGGGACTGAAGGAGTTTGACGCTCCGGCCATCTCGGACATGATGAACCGCCTCTACACCATGGAGACGGCCATTCACTGCCTCACTTATCCGGTTGCTAAACGCGTTGCCGGGCCGGCCTGCACGGTGAAGGTGTTCCCCGGGGACAACCTGATGGTTCACAAGGCGCTCGATGTAGTCAAACCCGGCGAGGTCCTGGTCATAGATGCCAGTTCCACGAGCCTCAACGCAGTGGTCGGGGACATCATTGCCACCAAAGCCCGCCACCGCCAGATAGCCGGATTTGTGATCGATGGTCTTGTTCGTGACATAGAGGGAATCATTGCTTTGGGCAATATGCCGGTATTTGCCCGCGGGGTTACCCCAATCGGCCCGCTTCACCGGGGGCCCGGTGAGATCAACTTCCCGGTATCTGTGGGAGGCATCGTCGTGCATGCCGGGGACTATGTGATCGGCGACATGAACGGTGTGGTGGTTGTTCCCAAAGATGCAGCGGCAGACGTCCTGGCCAGGCTCCAGCGTCAGAGGCAGGGCGAGGGCGACTATCTGGCCGCCGTGCGGGAGGGGACATTCTCCAATGCCTGGGTCGACAAGGAACTGAGTGCCTCGGGTCTTGAAATCCACCTCTCCGATCCCAGACAGTGACCCAGAGGCCTCCAGCTGCTGGCGCCGTCCTGCTCGGTGGCAGCCTTACGGCGATCTCGGCGTCCCGGTCCCTGGGGGGCCGGAGGATTGACGTAACGGCCCTGCACGACGGGGTATCAAACAGCGTCGTCGGCTACTCCAAGACCTGTGGCAGGTGGGTGAACTTCGACAAGGACGGCCTGCAGGAGGCCTGGCTCGAATGGCTTGTGGCAAAGAGCGAGCCGTCGGTGATCCTGCCCTGCTGCGACAGCGGGGTGGATTTGGTTGCCCGGCACAGAACGGAGTTGATGAGGGCTGGGCACCAACCGGTCGAGGCGGCCGACGATGTCCTGGTTGCGATGCTCAGCAAGGAGCGGACCCACGAGTTGGCGTTGGAAGCGGGCGTGGAGGTGCCCTTCAGCACCGCCGTGGCCGATGTTTACGAACTGGCTTATGCGCTGGAACACATCCCGTTCCCATGTGCTGCCAAGCCGGTGCAGCCGAACCGCTTCCAAGAGATGCTGCGCCTGCATCCCGAGCTTCCCAGCGATTACGCGAAGCTCAAGGGCGTGCGGCTGAACGACGCCGCTCATGCGCGTTCCTTGCTGGGACCTCTGGTCGAGCGGGGGATCCCGATGCTGTTGACCGAGATGGTGCAGGGGCCCGAGGCGGCCTTTTGCTCTTATTACACCTACATAGACAGCAA
>JAKAOS010000184.1 GCA_021823165.1 Actinomycetes bacterium
TGCCGACAGCAAAGCTCGCAGGATCCGGGAGTAGTCCTCCAGCGCGGTTACATCCTCCTCCGTCCAGTTGTGAGCCTGGGTCACATAGACGTTGAGCGATCCGACCGGTCCGTCACCCAGGCGCACCGGCACGCCGAGGAGTCCGTGGATGTCCTCCCCCTCCAGCATCCTGGCGAGACGGGGGTAGCGCTTGTCGTCGTGGAGGTCCGTCGTGGGTACGGGTCTGTCGTAGACGAAGCATTCGATGCAGGGACCCTCTCCGACCTCCAGCTGGGCACGCTCCAGGAGCTCGCCCCGGGAATCGGTTGCGGCCACGGTGCGAAGGGCCTGGCTGGCGTCCACGACCATCAATGCAGCCCCCGAAAGGCCAAAAAGCCTATGGGCGGTGTCCACCACCTCCTGGACGATTTCATGTGTCTCAACCCGCGCAGGTGCCAGTTCGCGCAGATGCACGAGGCTGTCCTCGAGCCTTTCCCTATTCAGCTTCATTCCTCTCCCAGCAAGCTTCAACTCCTGTGATTCCCAAAGCCGCTCTCCGCCGCCAGGTCCTCGAGCGCAGTCTCTAGCGTGCTGCGACAAAGCGGCAAGAGGTCTGGGAATGCCACAGTTGCCACCTTGGTCAAAGTCGAAGAGGTGCTGACCACCCTGAATCCCTTCCCAACCCGGCGGGCTTCCCTCGCGGCCCTCTGAAGAATCCCAATACCATCAAGATCCAAAAAACAACCCTTGAGGTCCACAACGATCGATCTGTGGGGGCCTCCCAGCGGCTGGGTCAGGCCCGAGCGGAACTCGTGGTGGCCGGCAATGTCGACCTCGCCACGCACGGTGATCAACAAGACGCCGCCCGGCCGTTCCCGGGCGCAGAGGCTCAGGTTTGCTCCAGGTGATGGGAAGGCTTGGACCCCAGGATTCCCGTGTCCACACCCTCGTCCCATCGCGACCGTCCCTCGGCTCTTTCCGCGGACACAGGGCGGCATTATGGATTCTTTACCGTGCGCAGCGTAGCAGTGACGGCACAGATCGCCCAGCCCGACCCGGGGCTAAATCCCGCTTTTGATTTTTTGGCCGTTGGGTATGGTCTCGCCATGGCGCAGGCACCTGCCTCATTCGGCAGGAGTTTCGAGAGGCCCGAGGAGCCCGGGGGCAACCGTCTTGGTCGGATGCGACTCCCTGCGTCGCGCTCGTCGCCGGCCGCCTCCCGGGCGTTTCTGCGCAGTCGCCTGGCGGGGGTGATGGATACAGCTTCTCTGGAGACGGCCACGCTCCTTGCCACCGAGTTGGTGACCAACGCGGTGGTCCATGCCGGCACCGAGGCGGAACTGAGCTACAGCCTCGAGGAGGACTCGGTGCTCATCGAGGTATCAGATCTTTCCCCGACCCTGCCTCGGCTCACCCATCCCGGCGGCAGCGACACCAGTGGAAGGGGCCTTTTGATCATCTCGGCCTTGAGTGAGGCATGGGGTACGGCGAACCGGCCGGACGGAAAGGCTGTCTGGTTCCGCCTCCGGCGGGGTTGAGCGAACCACGCTTGGAACTCCACCGCAGCGACACGCTGATGCGGGGAGCGGCGCTGACCACCTTGGGGACGGCATGTTCCCAGTCGAGCTGGCAGGAGCCCCCCATCACCAACAGGTCCCCCGACCCCGGCACGTACTTGTGAGAGCCGCCCCCTCCGAGGGGACGAACCGAAAAGGGCCTGGCGCCGCCGAGGGTGACAATGCAGACGAGGGTGTCCTCCAGCCAGCGAAGTTCGCGGTCGCGGTGGAATGCAACGCTGTCCCTGCCATCGCGGTAGTAGTTGAGCACGATGGAGCCGAAGGGAACCCCATAGTGCGAGCTGAGTTCCCCCCTGATGTCGCAAAGGACGGGGTGCGCCAGGTCCGCCCCATTGGGGTAGTGCTTAGAAAGGCGCGGATCGTCGACCATCCTTTCGTACATCCAGCGCTTGCCCCGGCGCCATGGGACGTTCCGACGGAGGAAGTCGAAAAGCTCGTCCGCACCACCCAGCCATCCCTCACAACGCTCCACCCATGCCGTGTCGCTGAGCTGGTCCCGGTGGAACGACCTGGCCGGGCCTATGGATGGCTCGCCCATGGCGAGCAGGCTGGGTTGCAGGATTGTCATGGCTGCATTGTAGCGAACAAACGTTCGATCAGTGGACAACTTGCCGATGCCCGAGGCCGACCTTGGCTCTTGGCCCGGCAGATGGCGAGGGGAGCGGCACTCACTTGGGGCCCCACGAGATGGCCCACAGCGGTGCCTGTGAGCAGCCGAGGCCGTCATGTGGCCATTGCGGACATCAAGCTTGGGCTCCTCAGCTCGCCAGCACCGCCGAGTATTCCACCCGAGTTGAGCTAACGTGCAAAAGTGCGCTGGGAGGTTGTCACCGGTTGTCAACCAGGTGTTTGCCCAAATGAGTGCCAGTTGTCGCCTCTGCAATTCGCTGGGGCGGTTCAATGGCTGCCATGGCAACGAAGCTGCGCGAGCAGGCACATCCCGAGCAGGTTGTCACCTCGGTTTTGGAGCGGGTCGCCGAGGTGGCTTCCCGCCTCGCCCGTGATCTGGGTGCAGTCGTTGCCGGCCCCAGCCGGCCCGGGACCGGCCACTTCACTGCAAAGAGGGGCTGATCCCGCAGGGAGCGCGTCGGTCTGCACCCGGGGCGGGCTGGAATGAGCCAGCGACGCACGGCCGCCGCAGGGGACCAGGAGCCCCCTTTGTGGCCTTCCGGCTTGTTGAAGTCGTTGTCCGATGGTGCAATGGCCGAGGTGTTCCGCATCGCCGGAGAGCTTGCGGCCGAGGCGGTGGGTTCACCGGAGGAGGGCCGCAAGCGGCTTCGCCGCAATAGCTGGAGCCGGGATGGCCGCATGCACCTGGAGGTCAAGGGCCTGGGGGACCCGTCCCTGCCGGCCGATCTGCGTGCCGGGCTGGCCGATGGGCTGGAGGAGGCTCTTGGCAGCCATCCAGGGCTCGCCTGGGCCGCGATCAACGAGGCCGTGGGGCAGA
>JAKAOS010000046.1 GCA_021823165.1 Actinomycetes bacterium
CCTCCTTCCCGAGCCGGGAACAGCTCGTGATGGCCTGGGGCGATGCAGTATTGGCCTCCCTTACGCCAAAGGCCAGGGCTCGTTTCAGAGCCGGCAGGTTCCTCGATGCCTCCGGAAACGTGGCTACATTTGCCCTTCCCAGTTCCTCGCACCGCGATTTCTGCGAGCCTTTCCGCTCGGAGGTTGAAAAGGCGCTGAACAGTCACTTCGGCGTCCGCATGTCGTTGCGCCTTGCAGTGGACGACGGCGGTGCGAGCGGACCCTCATCGAGGTCTGGCCGCAAAGATTCCGAAGAGTCGGGGTCGGCCGAGGAGGAGGTGGACATCGCCTCTACCGTCTCGGCACCCCCCGGCGATGGCCCTCCAACCGACGCCGAGGCGCGCATCATGGCAGCCTTCCCCGGCGCGCAGGAAATGGAGCAATGACGGTGCCACCGATTGAGGCACAGGTGACACGGCCCTGATGTCCTACACCCCCGTAGTCCAGAAGCTCATTGACGAACTGGGCCGCATGCCCGGAATAGGTCCCAAGTCGGCCCAGAGAATTGCCTTTTGGATCCTCCGCTCCGAAAGGGTGGATGTGGAAAGGTTGGCGTCGTCCATAACCGAGGCGAAAAACAAAACGTCGTTCTGCCGGGTTTGTTTCGACATCGCAGAAGGGGACCTCTGTCCCACCTGCGAGGACACCAGGCGAGACACCGGAGTGCTGTGTGTTGTAGAGGACCCCAGAGATGTGGTTGCAGTAGAGCGCAGCGGCTCGTTCAAGGGCCGCTACCACGTGCTGCACGGGGCCATCAGCCCCATCGACGGGATCGGGCCGGACAGGCTGCGCATCAAGGAATTGCTGGCCAGAATCGACCCCGAGTCGGTGACCGAAGTCATCCTCTGCACCAACCCCAACCTCGAGGGCGAGGCCACCGCCATGTACATAGGCCGGCTGCTCGCGCCTCTCGGGGTGAAAGCAACCCGGTTGGCAAGCGGCCTTCCGGTTGGCGGAGACCTGGAGTATGCCGACGAACTGACCCTCGGTCGGGCGATGGAGGGCCGAATCTCATTGGGTTGAGGCCCTATGTCAGGCCGGGGCGGCTTCGTGCCCCGAGGTCAGCTGCGCCCTGTGCCGCAACAGCAGGGTCCTTGCCGTGGCCATGGCCGCAGCTGCAGCCACGGCGGCGGCTGCGGTGGCCAGCCAGGCGGTGCCGTATCCGAAACTGTCCACCGCAAGCCCAAATGCAACGGGACCGGCCGCACCACCGACCAGGACACCCGTTTGGCTGATGCCCGTCGCCGCCCCCGCAGCGTCGGGATGGCTCTTTACGACTGCGAGGTTGAACAGGCCATTCCATCCCCACCCCGCCCCGAAGGCGATCACCGTTCCCGCAACCCCCAATGAGTGGGAGCGAGCGCTTGCCAAGAGTACGAAGCCAACCGCCCCCACAACCAGCATGGAGGCGATGACCAGCAGGTGGCCTCCCTGGCGTCGGTCTGCGGCAAAACCAGATGCCAATCGCCCGGCGAGCCCGAAGGCACTTCCCAATGCAGCGAGCAGCCCGG
The DNA here is from genome assembly GCA_021823165.1 of Actinomycetes bacterium. Classification (GTDB taxonomy): domain Bacteria; phylum Actinomycetota; class Acidimicrobiia; order Acidimicrobiales; family JAKAOS01; genus JAKAOS01. Next base: position 1,551 of record JAKAOS010000046.1, read on the forward strand.
CTTGGCCCGGCCCGAAACCCGACGCAACCGCGGATTGCACCAAAAAGGCCCCCAGGGCGTTCCCCGCCGCAGAACCGAGCCCACCCCCGATCGCCAGGACAACCAGGGCGCCAATGGCAAGCTTCGGAGTGCGGCCAGCCAAGGCGGTGCCATTCTGGTTGCTCCGGGCGCATGGCGGCACAATGATCCAGCCCACTATCGGCATTACGGCAGCCATCGAAAAAGCCCACCGCCACCCGATTGTCAGTGCGACGGCGGGCACCGATAGGCCTGCCAGCAGCGTTGCTACGGGTATTGCGGCCTGCTTGATCCCAAAGGCAACGCCCTGGCGGCCAGGGCGAACGGAGAGGGAAAGAAACTGGTTCGAGGCCGGTTGCCCGATCCCGTTGGCCAGCCCACCGAACATCATGCCCAAAGCCAGCATCCAGAAGTTGCGTGCTCCGACCGCCACTTCCACCACCGACGCCAAAGAGGCCAGGAGTGATACCCGCATTAGGCAGGCCGCCCCGAGGCGTTGGGACAGCCGGCCTCCCCAGGCGGAACTGGCGGCGGCGGCGGCGTAGAAGACGGCGACCGCCTCGCCGATGGCGCTTGCACCCAAGGACAGCGACGCTCGTTCCTGGACCGCCAGCGCACCTACCAGGAATACCGGCAGCACGCCAGCGGTCACCGCCACCACGGCAGCGGTGACCGACCGGGGGAAAGCTGATCTCAGGGCTGTTCGCCTATCTCCTGATCCAGCAAGCCGAGTTCCTCTTCGGAAAGAACGAGGCTGGCGGCCCCGACGCTGTCGATGATGCTTTGGGGGCGACTGGCTCCAGGAATGGGGATCACCACCGGAGCTTGGGCGAGTTCCCAGGCGAGTGCGACCTGTTGTGGCGAGACCCCCCGTTCCTGGGCCACGGCCTGGAACGCACCGTGCCGACCACCCAACTCGGGAGCCCTGCCCACGCCGCCCAGGGGGCTCCAGGGGAGAAAGGCTATGCCCCTGGAGTCGCAGTAGTGCAACTCGGCCAGAGAGCTCCTGAACCCGGGCGAAAATTCGTTCTGGACACTGGCAATGGGCAAAAGCGCGCTGGCCAGCTCTATCTGTTCGACCGAGGCATTGGAGATGCCCGCCATCCGGATCTTTCCCTGCTCCAAGAGTTTTGCCAGCGCGCCGAGCGACTCCTCATATGGCACAGAGGGGTCCGGCCGGTGGAACTGATAGAGGTCGATCGCTTCCACGCCGAGCGCCTTGAGGCTCGCTTCGCATGCGGCGAGGAGGTATTCGGGCCTGCCGTTCAGGCCCCAGGAGCCATCCCGGAGTCGGGTGTGTCCTCCCTTGGTGGCTACCACGATCCTGCTTGAATCTCCCGACCAGGTTGCCAGCGCCTTTGCGATCAGGCGTTCGTTGTGGCCCACCTGGGTGCCGTCTAGGCAGTAGGCGTCGGCCGTGTCGATGAGGTTGACCCCTGCGTCCAGGGCCGCATGAATGGTCCGGATCGCCTGAGCCTCGTCGACCAGGGGCGCCATCGACATCGGCATCGCGCCCAAGCCGATGGATGTGACCATCCGTTCTCCCAGTTCCCTCTGGGGGAGCGAACTGGCGGGATTGGAGTGTGTGGAATCTGTCATGAGATAAGAGTTACCCTATGCGCGCCTCGTTTCCACCGATATCCGGTTATCGGCGGCATTTTCCCATGGGACCGTGTCTCGCTACGACGACTACGGCATGGGTCGCCTATCCTTCCCTTGATGCTTGAGCAGTCGATGTCCGCCCGCCTCGCAAAGCTGGAGGAGTTGAAGAGGGCCGCCCTGGAGGCAGGCTCTCCCGCTGCCGTGGAGCGCCAGCACGCACGGGGCAAGATGACCGCTCGGGAACGCCTCGACTACCTCCTGGACGACGCATCCTTCCAGGAACTCGACATGCTCGCCCGCCACCGCTCCCAGGGAATGGGGATGGAAACCACTCGGCCCTACACCGATGGCGTGGTGACCGGCTTCGGGACCGTGGATGGCCGGCGGGTCTGTGTCTACAGCCAGGACTTCACGGTCTTCGGTGGCGCCCTCGGTGAGGTGCATGCGCAAAAGATCCAAAAAGTGATGGATCTGGCCATGTCTGTCGGGGTGCCGGTGATTGGGATCAACGACGGCGGTGGTGCCCGTATCCAGGAAGGGATCGTCTCCCTCCACTCCTACGGAGGCATCTTTCACCGCAACGTGGCCGCCTCGGGAGTGATCCCCCAGATCTCGGTGATCATGGGCCCCTGTGCGGGTGGAGCGGTCTACTCGCCCGCCATGACGGATTTCGTGTTCATGGTGACCGACACCTCACACATGTTCATAACGGGCCCAGAGGTCGTACGCACGGTCACCGGCGAACAGGTCACCTTGGAAGAGTTGGGTGGAGCGATGACCCATGCCACCAAGTCCGGGGTAGCCACCTATGTTTTCGAGGACGAAAAGTCCTGCCTCGACCAGGTGCGGAGACTGCTTTCTTTCCTTCCGTCAAACAACCTGGAGGCGGCTCCGTCCACGATGGTGGCCGAGGTGTCGGAAGGGGATTCGGCCCCCCTGGCCCAGATTGTGCCGGCCGATGCGGACCAGCCCTACGACGTGAAGCTGCTCATCGCGGAGCTGGTGGACGATGGGGACTACTTCGAGTACTTCCCACACTGGGCCATGAATCTCACCTGCGGGTTCGCCCGGCTTGCCGGAAGGGTTATCGGCATAGTGGCAAACCAGCCCTCTGTGCTGGCAGGCGCATTGGATTTGGACTCTTCGGAAAAGGGTGCTCGCTTCGTCCGCACCTGTGATGCTTTCAATGTGCCTTTGTTGACCCTGGTGGATGTCCCTGGGTTCCTCCCCGGCACGGACCAGGAGCACGGGGGAATCATCCGCCATGGCGCCAAGCTTCTCTATGCCTATTGCGAGGCAACCGTGCCCAGGGTGCAACTCATTCTCCGAAAGGCTTATGGGAGTGCCTATGTGGTAATGGACTCCAAGTCCATCGGGTCCGACCTTTGCTACGCGTGGCCCTCGGCGGAGCTGTCGGTGATGGGGCCCCGGGCCGTGGTCGATGTGCTTCACAAAGACGAACTGGCGAGGTCGTCGGACCGCACCGCCCTACGGGAGCGGTTGGCCCAGGACTATGCCGAGCGAGACGCCAACCCATACCTGGCGGCCGAGAGGGGCTACATCGACGACGTGATCGAGCCTTCGGACACAAGAAGGATCCTGGTCCGCGCCTTTGCGATGCTCGGGTCCAAAAGCGAGGAACTGCCCCGGCGCAAGCACGGCAACGTGCCGCTGTGAGGAATCCCTTCCTGCTGCGCCCCGAGGAGGAGCCGGCACAGGCCGAGATGATGGCCGTCCTGGCAGTCGCCGTTCGCCTCCTGGATCGACAGAGCGCGGCCAAGCCGCTCATCCCAGCACCATCTGGCTGGCGCTTCTCCGGTAGGTGGTGGCGACCGACGAACTTGGCCAGACGGCGCGCTCCCTGGTCTTTTTGAGATCTACCCGCCCTCGGCAACGATCGGCCACATCCGAACTACAAGGCCGCCTGGGTCAACCTATCCGGGGTCTGTCTTGGCGACCTGGACTTGTGCAGCATTCCCAACGGCCCCACTCCTGGCAGCGTCCATGGCCTTATCCAGGGCATCGGAGGAGAGGGAGAGCAGGCTGGCGGATTCGAGTGCATGGGTGGGATAGGTGGCCAACCCGGCCATGATGCGGGGCGAGCCTTCTCCCGCCGCCTCCAATGCCTCCTGCAGCCTTTCCACGGCCCAGACGCCGCCCTGTTCGCCGGTGTCGTCCAAGACGATGAGGAAGCGGTCCGGGGCGGGACGGGCGGCCATGTCGGAGGCTCGCAGCGTCTTGAGGATCACCTCGGAGAGCGCTGCGGCCAATGGAGCCTCCAGGGGTTCACCCGGTTGCGAGATGGCCATCTGTACGACAGTTATCGGCCAGAGGTGCCGTTTGGCCACAGCAAGCTTGGCATCCAAGTCTTCCTCCAAACCCGGTTGCTCTCGCTCTGAAGCGTCCTTGAGCGGGTCCTTTGGTTCTGGCGCACCTTGGGCTCTGTGGCCGTGGCTCAGCCACAGCGCCGCCGAGGCAAGGGCCGCCAGGGCTGCGACGGATGCCAAAATCATGAAATGCCACCTGGTCGCGGCCACCGCAAGCGCGGCGGCCGACAAAGCAGACACTAAACCCAGCAGAACGCGACGGTCCATGGCAGTTCCCTCGGCACTTGGCAACGCGAACTCCAGCACTTAGCGCCAAAGTCGCGAAGTCGATAACCTCCTTTCGGTGGACCATATTCCTGGCACAGAGGCATCTCGCAATATCGCGGCTGGAGGTCACCCCGGGCCGCTTGCGCTCGTAGGGGGCGGAGAGTGGAGTCCGGGCTGCGCGTTCGACTCCGAACTGTTGGCCCATGCGGGCGGTGAGGTGCTGGTATTGCCGACCGCTGCCGCCTATGAACACCCCGAAAGGTCGGTGGCCCAGGCGAGGGAGTGGTTCGCCTCCCTGGGCGGCACGGCGAGGGGCTTGGACGTGCTGGGGCGTTCGGACGCCCAGGACGAAAAGCTTGCGGCAGAGGTTGCCGAGGCAAGATTCATCTATCTCTCCGGTGGCTCCCCGTTGCATCTGCGCTCGGTGCTGAAATCCTCTTTGGTTTGGGATGCCATTGTGGCGGCATGGGAAGGCGGAGCGGTGCTTGCCGGGTCGTCTGCCGGTGCCATGGTGCTCGGCGATCCCATGGTGGATCCACGGGGCGGCGCGTTCACCCTGGGCCTGGGCCTGGTGGCGCAACTGGCGATCATCCCGCACTACTCGGGCTACTCGGAGAAGATCAGAAGGACGGTCAGCCTTGCTCAGCCGGGATTGGTGGTAGTGGGGCTTGCCGAGCGCACGGCTCTGGTGCGAGACCCGGCGGGTACCTGGAGGATTTCCGGCGAAGGCCGTGCAACTTTATGGCTGGAGGGCAAAGAGACCAGCCTGGAGGCCCTTCCTCATCCTTCGCCGCGCAGCTGAGGTCTCGTTTCCGAGCGACGCCGGGTCCGAATCTGGATAGGACCCGGGAACCGGGCCAGTGGCATCAGGAAATTGTGACCGAGATGATCCGGTAGACGACCTGAGGCGTGCCGGTGGGGGAGTTGCTCCCATGGGCCATGATCTTGTCTAGCACCCCCAGGTTGGAGGTCACCTGTCCCAGCACTGAGTATTGGGGTGGCAGGCTCTCGGCCGAGGGGCCCATGACCACGAAGAACTGGCTACCTGCGCTGCCCGCGGGCGCAGTCGCGGTCTTTGCCATCGCCACCGTGCCCAGGTGATAGGAGCCGGCGGGAGGTATCTCACCCGCGACGGTGTATCCGGGGCCCTGCGGACCTGGGTTTGGGTTCGAGGAGGTGGGTGGATTGGGATCTCCGCCCTGCACCACGAATCCCTTTACCACCCTGTGAAAGATGGTTCCGTCGTAGAAGCGGTAGCGGGCGAGGTAGACGAAGTCGTTGACGGTGCGGGGAGAGGACGACGAAAGGGATATGACAAAGGTCCCGGCCGTGGTTCGCACGGTGGCCGTGTAGTGCTTGGAGGGGTTAATGCAGGTTGGGGGTGGCCCAGGGAACGACACGCGTCGCTTGGTGGCTCCTCCGGCCGGTGGGCAGGGTGCCTGATGGCTCGCGTTGAGGGCTGCGGTCTTGGTTGTTGTGGTGTGGGACTTTTTATTTGCGCTGGCCGCCTTGTGGGTGTTGCGAGAGAGCAGGTAAATGAGGACCAGCGCGATGATTGCCAGTGCCGCGAAGGTGATTGCCTGGCGGGTTCTCTTCCGACGTCGCTTTTGGGCCAGCATCGCGAGTTTCTTGGCCTCTCGGGATGCTCTTTGACGCTCGCGTTTAGGGCTCGGCACGGCCTAAGAACCTAGTCGTGTGGCACTGCCGGCGGTTGTCCGTTCAGATCGAAGTTTTGATCCCATGCTTTGGTGCCAGCCCCATCCGCTGGCCGGGTGAGTATCGCTGCACTATGCACTGCCCCGGTTCTCCCCCGCCGCCAATTCGCTCCATCGGAGGAAAGAGCGGGCCCAGCTGAGGTTCGCGGCCGAGGTGCCATTAGGGTCGTAACGTGGGTCTATTGGTGCAGAAATTCGGTGGCACCTCGGTCGCTGATGCGGACCGCATGCGAGCCGTTGCAGACCATATTGCCAGGACTCGCCGCCAAGGTTCAGACGTCGTGGTGGTCGTGAGCGCCATGGGAAAGACCACCGACGAGTTGATCCGTCTCGCCAGTGACGTGAGCCGCTCTCAGCCGGGTAGAGAACTCGACATGCTGCTCTCGGCCGGGGAGCGGGTCTCGATGGCGCTTTTGTGTATGGCGCTTTCGGATCTCGGCATACCCGCCGCCTCCTTCACGGGATCCCAGGCCGGCATCCTCACCGATGCGGTGCACACAAAAGCCAAGATCGTGGAGATCAGGCCCGTCCGGATCAAAGACGCCGTGGCCAGCGGCAAGGTGGCGGTGGTAGCCGGTTTCCAGGGCATGTCCACCGAACGGGAAGTCACCACCCTTGGCAGGGGGGGGTCCGACACGACTGCGGTAGCTTTGGCGGCAGCCCTGGGTGCCGACGCGTGCGAGATCTATACAGACGTCTCGGGCGTGTTCAGTGCAGACCCAAGGATCGTGCCTGACGCTCGGCGGATCTCCAGGATCTCCTTTGAGGAGATGCTGGAAATTGCAGCGACGGGGGGCAGGGTGCTCGCTTTGCGGTCGGTGGAGTTTGCCCGCCGCCACAATGTCCCACTGCATGTGAGGTCGAGTTTCACCTGGGAAAGGGGAACCTGGATAGTCGAGGAGGAACCGGGCATGGAACAGGCGATGGTAACGGCCATCACTCATGACACATCGGAGGCAAAGATCACCGTGGCAGGCGTACCCGACCAGCCCGGGATTGCCGCCCGGCTCTTCAGGGCGCTCGCCGATCATGCGATCAACGTCGACATGATCGTGCAGAACACCTCCTCGAATGGGATGACAGATATCTCTTTCACGGTTCCCAAGGACGACCTCGAAACCAGTCTCACAATCTCCTCCTCGCTGGCACCCGAGATCGGGGCACGAGAGGTGTCGGCCGACGAGGGGATCGGGCGGATCTCTTTGATCGGAGCGGGCATGAAGACCTCACCGGGCGTCACCGCGGCGATGTTCGAGGTTCTTTCCAAAGAGTCCATAAATATCGAGATGATTTCGACCTCCCCGATCAGGATTTCCTGTGTTGTGAGGGACGAGGCGGTGGAAAGGTCGGTGCAGATCCTGCACGAGGCCTTTGAACTCTCCTGATGGTCCCGCGCTAGGGTGAATTCCGTGCAAGTAGGGGTTTTCGGGGCGACCGGCCAGGTGGGTTCGGTCATGTTGGCACTTCTTCAGGAGAGGCGCTTCCCTGCAACCTCGGTGAGGTTGTTCGGCACCCAACGCAGCGCCGGGCGCCTGATGAGGTGGGCAGATCGGGATGTGGTAGTGGAATCGGCGGCCGACGCCGACTTCTCCGGGATCGATATCGCCCTGTGTTCCATGGGTGCCACGGCATCTCGCTCGCTGGCACCGGCCATCGCTGCCGCCGGAGCGGTTGTCATCGATAATTCCTCGGCATGGCGAATGGACCCCGAGGTGCCGCTGGTTGTTCCCGAGGTGAACCGCAAGGACGCATCCCACCGCCCCAAGGGCATAATTGCCAACCCCAACTGCACAACGATGATCGCCATGCCCTCCCTGGCGGCCTTGAGGGACGCTGTGGGCCTCGAAGCGGTATTGGCGACAACCTTTCAGGCCGTATCCGGAGCGGGTCGTGCGGGGGTGGCGGAACTTGCCAACCAGGTGGCTTCGGCAGGGGATGCAACCCCTTTGGCATTCGACGGTTCCGCGGTAGGGGTCGGGCCGGTGGACAAGTTCCCCGCTCCAATCGCCTACAACGTCGTGCCCATGGCAGGAGCTTTGGTCGACGACGAAACCGAGGAAGAGCACAAGTTCCGAAACGAGAGTCGCAAGATCCTGGGCCTGGACTCACTTGCGGTTCACTGCACCTGCGTGAGGGTGCCGGTCTATACGGGGCACTCGGTGTCGGTGACGGTGAAACTGTCCTCGGCGATGAGTACGCCAGAGGCATCCAAGGCGCTCGCATCGGCGCCCGGGAATGAGTTTTCGGACCTGCCTACGCCGCTACTGGCTGCGGGTAGGGACCCCTGTTTTGTCGGCAGGGTGCGCACCGATGAGGCCTCTCGCCTTGCTTCCTTCTTCGTGAGCGGGGACAACCTCCGCAAGGGGGCGGCCCTCAACGCGATCCAGATCGCCGAGGCCTTGGTCTAAAGCAGGGAGAGCCGGTGAGCCGGTGAGCCGCATTGGCTGACCGAGAATCCTCCGTCGGCGGGACCAGGTCCCTATGCCATGAAGATCTGGGCGCAGAAACGAAAAGAGAGCGTTGCCGAGCAGGATGGCATAGCTCGGCAACGCTCTCTTGCGCCTCCCGACTCTGCAGGCCTCAGCCGGCCCTTCGAAGCTCGATGCGGAAGTCCCGAAGGAAGTAGTCGGGCGCGTCGTCGATGTCGTGGAGGCGATCCAACTGTCGCCGCAGGGAGCGGCGCAGGCTGCCCATGTGCGCATGAGGCCTGGTGAGTGCCGTGCGCCTGGCTCTGAGCACCGCTTGGGCCAGATGGGCCGCCGTAGCCTCCGACATCGCTTCGACCGCAGAGTGTAGATACTGCTTTTCTGCAGCCAGATGATCCGTCATGGCCATGACCACCTGGCGGACGGTGTCTTCGAATCCCTCGCCGTCATGTGCATGGACATTTGAGGGGAGCACGCGATGGGTGTGGGCGTCGATTGCCTTCAACAGCAAACGGATGCGGCTGCACCGTTCATCCCGTGCGTGGCGTTCCGTGGAGTGGTCTCTGTAGAGGTTGCGGTAGACGGTGCGCATTCGGACGTCCTCTGCCGCTGAGCACGTCCTCATCAACTCTTTGGCGAGGCATGCCCTTGCCGCAGGGCGCCCTTCTGCTTTCAATAGGGCCAGAAGGTCACCGATACGGTCGTGATCCGCTTCCAGCAGGCCTAGGAGTTGCTCTCTGCCAGCGGTCGGGAGTTGTGCCGACCGCGGCCCCATAAGCGTCTGGGCCATTCCTATCCCCCCCATTGCCGCCCACTTCCAGCGTCGGATTACCCCCCGGTAGACCGACAGCGTGCGGCTTCAAAAAGGAGCTTAAGACTGTAACTGGTAATGGCGCGGTAAAGAAATGAGAGAAAGACCTTGGTGCCGCCTGGCGCACGAAGCCGCAGATGCTGGGAGCGAGTGGTGTTGCGCCATTAGGGTCTCATCTCCGTGGCCTTACCCATGTCGCACTCCCTGTTCCGGCATTGAAGCGCTCCGTTCGGCTGAGGGAGTGGCAGAGCCGGGCTCTGCAGAGCTTCGAGGCTCACTCGGGACGGGAGTTCTTGGCCGTCGCTACACCTGGAGCAGGTAAGACGACCTTTGCCCTGGTTGCAGCCCTGAGACAGCTGGCCAAGGCAGCGCCCGGAACTCGGCTGGTAGTCGTAACTCCGACCGCTCACCTCAAACTCCAGTGGGAAAGGGCGGCTTTTGGCCTCGGGCTGCACCTGGACCCGGCATGGGCGGCTGGGGATGGCAGTCTTCCCGCCGACATGCATGGCGTCGTTATGACCTACCAGCAGGTGGCTCACCACCATCGCAAGCTCAAAAGGCTGTTGCGGGGAAGTTTTGCCGTGCTGGACGAGGTGCACCATGCCGCAACAGACCGGATATGGGGAGAGGCCATCTCCCATGCACTGGCAGACGCCGCTCGCATCCTTTCGCTCTCGGGCACTCCGTTCCGATCCGACTCCGCTGCGATGCCCTTTGTCAACTACCACGACGGTGAAGCCGTGGCCGATTACGAGCACGGCTATGGAGACGCACTCGAAGAAGGCCGTGTGGTCCGGCCGGTGTACTTTCCCCGCACCAATGGTCACATGGAGTGGAGGGCTTCAGACGGTACGACCCACAGCGCCACCTTCGATGACGCGTTGGACACGGTGCGGGCCAACCAGCGCCTGCGCACAGCGTTGTCACCGGAGGGGGAGTGGTTGCCGGAGGTGCTCCGGGCGGCGGATGAGCGGCTGAGCGAACTCCGCCGCTCTCATCCACGATCTGCAGGCCTGGTCATTGCGATGGATCAGGCCCATGCACGGGCCATAGCGGCGCACCTGCGGGCCCAGCTGGGCAAAGAAGCGGTGGTTGTAACCTCGGACGATCCTTTGGCATCGACCAGGATCGCCCGCTTTGCCACCTCGACCGAGCCCTGGCTGGTGGCGGTCCGCATGGTTTCCGAAGGTGTCGACATTCCCCGGCTGCGTGTTGCCGTGTATGCAACGACGACGACCACGGAGCTGTTCTTCCGCCAGGCGGTCGGAAGGGTCGTCCGTTGGGAGCAAGGCCACCCGGACCAGCGGGCGTATCTCTTCATACCCGACGACCCGCGCCTGCGAGCACATGCCGCCAAAATCGCCGAGCGGCGGCGCCACTGCCTTGCCCCCAAAAAGCCAGAGACCTCCCCGGTCGAGCGATACGAACGAGAGACCTCGGCTGTAGATGAGCAGCCGTCTCTGTTCTCGGTGATATCGGCCGTTGCGACCGATTCGGTTATGCACTCCTCCGATAGGGGTCCCAACTCCGAAGAGAGGGACTTATCGGAGAAGGAGGACGACCCCTCTCTGGTCGTGGAGGTGGCCGCCCCGCCGATGACGCAGTCCCTGGCTCAGGCCCCCGACCTCGCCGAAGCAAGCCGTTCTGGACGGAAGGCCGAGCTGCGGAAGGCCAATGCAGAGCTTGCCAAGAACATCGCCAGGCGCACCGGTTGGGCGCATTCGCAGGTAAACGCCGAACTCAACCGCCTGGCGGGTGTCCAACGCATTGCCGATGCCACCCTTGTGCAACTCGAACGGCGGCGCCAGCACGCCCAGAAGTGGCTGTCACGCTGCTGAAGGACAAAGGCAGCTCAGTGTTTTCGGTCGGGGTTGTCCACCGCTTTTCTAATGCGTGGCTTCATCTTCGGGTGCCAGAGCCATCGCCGCTTCGTCGACGGTCTCGGCGACCGTAACGATGCGGTCGAATCCCGTGGTCCGCAACAACCTCGTAAGGCTCGGGCGGTTGCAGGCCACCGCAACGTCCCCTCCCATCTCTCTGGCTCGCCGGATTCCTCCGATGAGCGCGCCGAGACCCGCCGAATCGATGAAGGGGACTCCCGACATGTCGATTAGGAGCCTCGGCGAAGATGCCAGCTCCGTGAGCGATTGACGGAACTGGCTGACCGTAAAGGCGTCCAGTTCGCCGATCGGCCGACACACCGTGTACTGATCTGCCGGTTCGACCTGGATTTCCAGCACTCGACCTCCTACTCCCGCCGCCCTTCACCAGGCATTACGGGCTAGATGATGGTACCCAAGCGGCCACTGCTCTATCCTCGCAACGTGGCTCGGATACTTTTAGTTGGCGATTCGCCCTTGGTGCGAGAAGAAATCTCTGCAGTTCTCGACCCCGCCGCTGACGAAGTCTTCGAACTCGATGACGGTCACAAAGTAGCGCAATCGGTGGCGGATCATCACCCAGACCTTGTTGTGCTGGACTTTCAGGTTGCCAGCATGGGGGCGATGGCGATCAGTTTCGATCTCCGGCTGGAGGAGTCGGCGGGGCGCCTACCCCAGGTTCCGGTGCTGATGCTGCTGGATCGCCGGGCCGACGTCTTCCTCGCTCGGCGGTCGGCTGCGGATGGCTACGTGGTCAAGCCTCTGGACCCGATGCGGCTGAAGCGGGCAATCGGGACGGTGCTAGCCGGTGGTCGTTTCGAGGACCCCTCCTACAGGCCCGATCCGGTGCTCGCAAGATCCGATCAGCCAGGCAATCCGATCCTTGGGTCGGGCAAGGACGGCGAGGGAGACCCTGATTCGAAGGGGATCGTTTCCCTTGAGACCGGGAGCTAGTTCCGAGACGGCTGGGGGGCAAGCAGCCAGCTAGGCTCGGCCTTCTTCGGGAAGTGGCGCAGCTTGGTTAGCGCGCAGCGTTCGGGACGCTGAGGCCGCGGGTTCGAATCCCGCCTTCCCGACCAAGAAACTCCTTGTCAGACGGGAGCCGGGCCGCAAAGTAAAGCGGCGTAAAGCACCTATCGGGGCCAAGGTGTCAAGCAGGTAGCGGCACTCGGCAGTCTGGTTGGAATCCGGGTCCGGCCGCACGGTTGTCGGCGTGAGCGGTAAGTTCCAGAACTGAACCAACAGAACTACTGAATGCCGGGGAAGTGGTGGCATCCCGGCCCCTATGCCAGACCGGCCTGTAGCCAACTCCTCAAAGGCTTTTGTCCCGGGCCCTGGTGGGATGGCGAGGGGCCTTGAGGGCAATGTGTGGTTTTGGGCCCTACGCGTGAGA
>JAKAOS010000047.1 GCA_021823165.1 Actinomycetes bacterium
GCGCTGGACGACCTGCACTGGGCCGACCAGGATTCGCTCTCCCTGCTGGGCCTGCTCTGGCGGCGGCTTTCGGGGCTAGCCGTGGCGCTCGTCGCCACCGCTCGGCCATGGCCTGCGGGGGCCATGGAACTCGCCCAGTCCCTCGAGGCGGAGGGGTTGGCGCGCCTCGAGCGCCTCTCCCCACTCTCGGTCGGGGGGGCCATGCGGCTGGTCGCCGCCGATCTGGGGGAAGAGGGAACGGCTGGATCGGTCGAACACTTGACGTCGATGTGTGCGGGCAATCCTTTGCTCCTGAAAGAGGCGGCACGAGCCTGGCGGGAAGGCGAGCAGCTCACCGGGGTGACGGCGGGCAGCTTGCGGACAAGGATCTTCTTTCCCCGCTTCGCCGGAGCGGGTGCCTCCGCCCTCCGTTGGGCCCGGGCGGCTGCGGTCATGGGGAACAGGATCCGCCCCTCCATCGTCGCTGCTCTCGCAGGCCAGGGCGGCCGGGAGGGAGACAAGGCGTTGGAGGCCCTGTGCCGGGCCGGCCTTGTTCGCCAAGGGTCTGATGACACCGCCGAGTTCGTCCACCCCCTATTCCGCAACGCCCTCTACTGCGACATCTCCGAACCCGTGCGGCGAGCCATGCACGCCAGAGCCTTTCGCCTGCTGAAGGCGGGCCACGCCGATGCCGTAGAGATGACTCCACACATCCTGGCTGGTGAGCTCTTCGGGGACGCCGAGGCGGTGGAGATACTCACAGAAGCTGGTCGCTCCGCAATTGCGGCCGGAGCGTTTGCCACCGCCGTAGAGCACCTCGCCGGTGCCCTGCGGCTCTCGGGGAGCGACCCGCCTGTTCGGCTGAGGATGGAACTGGCCCTGGCGCTCCTCTGGACCGGCCAGCTTGGCCGTGCGGAATCCACCGTCAAGGGATACCTCGCCCAACCGGGCCTCTCGCCAGGAGAGCGGATAATGGGGCTGCGCCTGCTGTCTCAAATCCTGGTCGCTTCGGCCAACCACCGAGAGGCCGCCGCCTGCTCGGAGCAGGCGAGCAACCTGGCAGTGAAAAGCGACCCCGCTTTGGCCGCTCAGATCCTGCTGGACTCAGCATTTGTGAGCTGGCGCTCCGAAGGCCCAAGACATGCCCAGCGTGGGACGGCAAAGGCGCTTGGTATCTTGGAAGAGGCGGCGATCAGGGACACCGATCTGGCTGCCGCAGCCGCCGATGCCCACGGCTTTCTCGCCTGCATCCAGGGAGACCCGTCCTCAATGGAGAGAATCGAGGCGTCCGCCAGGAATCGCATGGGTCGCCCATGGGACTTCTCGCCCTGGTCCACTCCCTGGGACGTCGGGTTCGCCTACGGAAATCTCGCCAAGGTGACCGAGAGATTCCAAGAGGCAAGGGACTTTTTGGGAACCCTGATGCAAGCGGCCGAAGGACACGGAGCCACCCTGGCCTGCCAGACCCTCGCAGTGAGCCTCGCAGACACCGAATGGCGCATGGGGAGGCTGGCATATGCCAGACAACTCCTGATGCGCGCTGCGGAACTTGCCGAGGTGGGGCCATCGATCGCGCCTTTTGCCTGGATCGGCATGGCTCATGTCACCCATGAGATGGGTGAGGATGCCCAGCGGGACACCTGGGTATCGCGGATCGAGGATCTTATGGAGCGCCTCGGCGAGTTCCCATACCTGCGCCTGTGGGTCTGTTTGGGACGGTGCCAGGCCATGCTTGCCAAGTCCCACATCGATGCCGCGGTGCATTTCGCGGAACTGGCAGCGCTCACCTCAGAACGGTCGGGGATACTGGAGCCCTGCGTGGTCCCCTGGCACGGCGCCGCCATCGAAGCCCATGTGGCAGCGGGCAACCTGGGGCGCGCCGAGGAGGTGGTAGAGCGCCTGGAAGAGCTCTGCGTCCCACTGCAATGCAAAGCACCGCGAGCCGTGGCAGCCACGGGACGCGCCTTGATGTTGTGGCGTAGAGGTGATCCAGGGCAGGCGGAGGAGCATTTCTGCAAGGCTCTTGCGCTCCAGGGCAACCTGCCAATGCCTCTTGCACGGGCCGAGACCCTCATCGCACAGGGCCGTTTTCTCCGCTTGTCGGGGCGGCCCAAAGATGCCCGCAATAGCCTCCATCTGGCCATCGATACGCTGGCCTCGACGGGCGCGGGACGGCTGATTGCAATGGCAACTGGCGAGCTGGCGGTGGCGGGAGGCCGAAGAAGCCGGCAGTCGCCCCATGCCCGGCTGACGGCTCAGGAGAAGCGGATCTCTGCACTTGCCGCCAGCGGGCTCACCAACTCCCAGATCGCCACGCGCCTCTTCTTGTCGCCAAAAACCGTCGACCACCACCTCTCGAGCATTTATGCCAAGCTGGGCATCTCCTCTCGCCGGGAGCTGATGCTGCCAGGGCCCACAGGCGAGGGGGACAGACCAACACGCGAACCGGAGTGACGGCGACCGCGCCAACGGCCGTGCCAACGGCCGGCCAGGTTGGCCAATGGGGACCCAAGAGGCCCGCAGAAATTCAGGACCTGGATCTTGCCCCTCGAGGAAACTTCAGCCAACCGACGATGGCCGGCACGAGGAGCCAAGGGGGTATGTTTTTCGGAACGACTCCGCCACCTCTTCGAAGGTCACGAAGCGGACATTGTCATGAGATCCCCAGTAGTCGATCAGCCGTTCCAACATGAGAAGGACCTGGGGCCGCCCGCTCACGTCCGGATGGAGCGTGACGGGGAAGACCGCGTAGTCCAGTTCCCGGTAGACCCAGTCGAACTGATCCCTCCAGAGCCGCTCGATGTCGTGCGGGCTCACGAACCCATGGCTGTTTGCCGCCTGCTTGATGAACATCATGGGCGGGAGGTCATCCACATACCAGTTCCCGCAGAACTCTACGAGGTCCACTTCGTTGCCCTTGGCCAGCGGCTTCATCCATTCGCCAGCTGGCTTGGACAGATCGATATTGGTCCAGCTGTCGCCGACCCGTGCATAAAAGGGCACGAAGTCGTTGTAGTTTTGTGAGTGGTCATAGCTGAACCCGTGCTCGATCAGAAGCGCTGCGGTGCGCTCGGACATCTCCCACCAGGGCGCCACATAACCGCGGGGCGGTCGCCCTGCGGCCGCCTTGATCAGCTCGATCGATCGTGAGAGAACGTCTCGTTCCTGTTCGGCACTCATCGAAATTGGGTTCTCGTGCGCATAGCCGTGCGCGCCGATCTCGTGACCTGCGGCGACGACCTGGCCCATCTCGTGGGAAACGTCTCAAGGGAGTGTCCCGGGATGAACCAGGTGGTCCGGATGCCAGCTCGGGCGAAAAGCGCCAACAGGCGCAAGGTTCCGACCTCGCCGGCAAAAATTCCCCGCTGGATGTCATTTGGAGAGTCCTGTCCGCCATAGGAACCGAGCCAACCGGCAACCGCATCAACATCGACACCTATGCAAATGTTGATCTGTTTGGCCGAACTCATCTGTGGCTCCCCTCCCGCCATCTCCCCCACGCCAAATCAACACCACCGCCCGCGAGGCGAGCCGAGAGCTCCAGGTGCAGCAGGCGTGGTCCCTCAACCGCTACCGCAGTCAGCGGGCTCCCGGTTTGTTCTGGGCACACTGCGCACCTGTTACCGGGCAGTTCGCTTCGCCGGCCCCCCACTTCGGCCCGTCCTTGCACTGCGGACTTGCCGTTGGGATGTAGCACGCCATAGCGCATACCGCTTCGCTTGCCAGGTGGCTCACTGTGCTTCCCGGGCATTGCCGAAATACCTCTGGTCTGCATGCGGGTCAAGTTATGGCCGTGGCATTGCATGCTGATGTAGCGGCCATGAACACTCCATGGCGCAACCAGACAGACCAATTTCGGCTGAATCCTGGTGGCTTGCACCGAGCAAGAGAGCCCAATGGGGAACTTCTGGGCCACTCCTCTGGCCTGCTGGCCGCCGTGAACCAACCCAGGGGTGGAGATCATTGGCGGACTGGTTGTCGGCGGACTGGTTGTCGGCGGACTGGTTGTCGGCGGACTGGTTGTCGGCGGGCTCGCGGTCACAAGCGCTTTCACACGCGCTGTCATCCGCTACAGCTCGCCGGATCGAGGATCGCTGGGTTCCCGCCTCCATGGGAGGCCTCAGCCAGCTTCGCATCTCTTGGCGCCATGAGCTGTGATATTTGAAGGGGGATCCGACGTGCCGAGGTGGTGGCCGGGACAGGCACTGCCGACTTGGGCGACCGGAGCGGCCTTGCGGAACTGGTCAGACCAATCTCGACACAAAGTTGTGATGCTCCTGACATCCCGGCGCAACGGGCGTTTTCTATCTTCCCTCCGTGATCGCCGGGACTCAATCGAACCACGCCGCTCTCCCAGCCGGGATATCAGCCGACCACCCCGACCACAGGAGCCTCCCAGACTCGAGCCCAGAAGCCCTCCTCAAGGGTGCATCCCAGGAGGAGGATCCCCCTCGGCTCTATCTGAAGGTGGCGGCGGAACTGATAGGGAGCATCGCCGCTGGTCTGTTGAACACCGGTGACAGGCTCCCAAACGAGAGGGATCTCGCCAACCATTGCGGCGTGAGCAGAGCGACGGTTCGGGACGCTCTTTTGGCACTGGAACTCCTCGGCGTGGTCGAGATACGCCGGGGTGCTGGGTGCTATGTGGCCGGGGCATTGGTTGCCAAGGGAATGACGACCTCGATCGGCTTGGACGTATCGCCTCGCGAGCTGATCGATGCCCGCAGGCACATAGAGCCGGAGGTGGCGCGGCTATGCGCTCTGCACATGGCCGAGGCCCGGGTCACTCATCTAGCCGAACTCGTCGATCAGGCCGCCACTGCTTCTACGAAAGGCGATTTTGACAGCTTCCTCGTTGTGAGCCTTGCCTTCCATGCCGAACTTGGTGACCACTGTGGTAACCGAATTCTCGGCAGGCTCACAACCCAACTCGTTGACGGCCAAGCCCACCCACTATGGCTTGTGGTCAATGGGTTGGCTCTCCGTGACCCCGAGGTGCGGCGGTCACAACTCGAGGGACACCGCTGCATCGTGGAGGCAATCTCAGCGGGGGATCCAGAGCGCGCCGCGTCTGCCATGGCAGGCCACCTCGGGGGGCTCTCGTCGAAGATCTTTTCACAAAGCGGTCCGACCGCTTCGCTGCGGGCTCCGCGCCGGCGGAGAGTCGTCCGACGGCGCACTCCGGCAACCAAACCGTAGCGAAGCCCGCCGTTCAGGTGCCACAAACCCTCGGCGGCTCCCATCCCCTGCCGAGCCGCCAGGAAAAATCAGGCAAAGCCAACGTGGCCAAGGGAATACCGCCACCAGGTCATCGCAGCCTTCGGGCATCGCTATGCGACAGGGACTACCTGTTTCGAAAAAGGAGTTCCTGGCATGGGAGAAAGGCGTTCCATGCTTGCAAGCACTCACCATTAGACGCCGGCAAGGATTGCACGGTGTTTCAATATGATTAGCAGCTATATGAACTCACAGCTCACATCACACACACCGGCCTGATCGGCTGTCGCAACAGGTGCCAACGCTGTCACAGTAGGCGTCATAGCAGTGACGGGCTATACATCATCAACTCGGCGCTTGTTAAGCTATGAGCTCTACACAGACCAGCTACTTTACGAGACAACAGTACGATGAATATCCTTTGCACGACCATCGCCTCTTGAGAAGACCGCAGGGGCGCACGGCAATCTCCGCCAAGCGGCCTGTGGATCGGCGGCGACCCAAGCCAATGATCCTTTCGCGATGTGCTGGTCGGCGTTTTACCAGTTCCACATAGGTTTTATCGCCTCTACCTGGAACCCGTCGTGGATCCGCTCCGGACTCCACTGGGTGTCTCATCGCCTTTTCATGGGAAACCAAGTCCAAGATATTTTGCTCGTCCAAGATTGCTATAGCTGCATATTGCAGATTAGTTTCATAAGTGCTCCTACCAATCCCTACGCCGGGTAGCAAGTGCCGTAGCTGAAACGTTTGCGTTTCTCTTCTGTAATAATGGTGACACATTGCCGTCCTACTCTCGCACAGGGAAACCTCACCGAAGTTCAAACCTCACCGAAGTTCGCAGTTGCACTCTGGGCTCGATAGTGCATTGCACTTCGCCGATTCGTAAATCTCGTAATAACCTATCGAGAGGAGCTATATGGCAGCGGTCAAAGCGGCCAGCGGGGGCAGGGGTTCACTGACAAACGATGACCTGCTGCCCGTGCCAGCAGAGCGACGCACCTGGACTTGGGTCAACTTCACGACCGTATGGATGGGAATGGTCCACAACATCGTGGCCTATACCACCGCCGCGGGCCTGATAGCCCTTGGCCTGAGTGCCGGGGAGGCGCTGGCGGCGGTGGTAGTCGCCAACCTGTTCCTGGTGGCCGGCATGTGGCTGAACGGGGCCGTGGGAACCAAGTACGGCGTGCCATTTCCCGTGATCATGCGGGCCTGCTTCGGCCACCGGGGGGCGCAGCTCCCCGTAGTCGTAAGAGCGGCGGTGGCGATGTTCTGGTTCGCGGTCCAAACCTATGCCGGGAGCCTCGCAATCAATGCCATCTTCGGCCTTCTTATCCCGGGATGGGGTTCGCTCACCACCTCCATCCTCGGAATGCCCCTCAATGTTGCAGCATCCTTCGTGGCCTACTGGGCCCTGCATGCGTGGGTGATCAGCCATGGGATGTCGCGAGTCAAGCACTTCGAGCTGTGGGCTGGCCCTCTGGTCATCCTGCTGGCCCTGGGCCTGATCGTCTGGGCGATAAGCCGCGCCCATGGGCTTGGCCCGCTTTTCGCACAGCCCGGGAAACTCCACGGCGGTGCCTTCTGGGCGGTGTTCTTCACCTCCGTTGCGGGGATGATCGGAACCTGGAGCACCCTGGTGCTAAACATCCCCGACTTCACCCGCTTCGGTGCGAGCCAGCGTGATCAGGTGATCGGCCAGGGGATAGGTCTGCCCCTGACGGCGATCATCTTTGCCTTCATGAGCATCTTGATCACCTCCGGCACGGTGATTGCCTTCGGCCACCCCATAGCCGATCCCGTTGCACTGCTGACCAGGTTCCACAATCCCGTCGTGCTCGTCCTGGGCGGTGGAGCCCTGGTTGTGGCGACACTTTCGGTCAACATCGCCGCCAACGTCGTCTCACCGGCCTATGACCTGGTCAACCTCTTTCCCAAGAAGCTCAACTTCGTGAGAGCTGGCATCCTGTCAACCATCCTGGCCGCCGGCTTCGCGCCCTGGATGTGGTTCCGCCACGCGGTTGTCATCTTCGGGATCCTGAATGTCATCGGAGGGACCCTCGGTCCCGTGGCGGGAGTCATGCTTACCGACTACTACATCGTGCACCGGAGACAGTACGACACCGATGCCCTCTACTCGACCAACGGTGCCTATTCCTATACCAATGGCTGGAACCTGCGGGGCCTGGCTGCTCTTGGGGTGGGCCTCGTAGCCTCCCTAATCGGGAACATCGTCCCCCCGCTCAAGCCGCTGGCCAACTATGCCTGGTTCATCGGCCTGGGGACCGCTGCGATCATCCACGTGGCCCTTTCCTACAAGCCGCTCGGGGCACCCTCGACGGTGACACCATCCAGCACATCCGACCCCACCGCTTGGAACCCGGCCCTGGGCCAGGAAGCGAGCCAGGCCTAGTGGGCGAGGAACCGAAGAGGCCGGGAGAAACGTCGTGAAGATGTTGATCGAAAAGGGAACGCTGGTCACCGCCGAAGGCACCAGGCCCGGTGACCTCTTGATCGAAGCGGGCCGCATAGCAGCAGTAGGGACCCATGGGGCCTTCGAGGACCTATGCCGTGAAACCGACTGTGAGCGCATCGACGCAGGCGGGTGCTACGTAATGGCCGGGGGGGTCGATGTCCACACCCACATGGAGATGCCCTTCGGGGCGACGAACTCCTCGGACACCTTTGAGACCGGAACTCGGGCCGCCGCCTACGGAGGCACCACGACCATCGTGGACTTCGCCATGCAACGCCGTGGGCAGACCCTGCAGGAAGGCTTCGACGCCTGGCGCGCCAGGGCAGAGGGGCACTGCTCGGTGGACTACGGCTTTCATCTGATCATCTCAGAGGTCACCGACGGGGTTCTCAAGGAAATGGAGTCCCTGGTTGCCCAGGGCGTGACGAGCTTCAAGCTCTTTATGGCCTATCCCGGCATGTTCTACCTGAACGATGGCGAGATATTCTCCGTCATGCAGCGGGCTGCCGAAATCGGCGCCTTGGTGATGCTTCACGCCGAAAACGGGCTGGTCATCGACGTCCTGGCGGCGCAGGCCATGGCGGGGGGCAATACCGCTCCCAGATTCCATGGCACCACACGGCCACCCGAACTCGAAGCGGAGGCCACCCACAGGGGCATTGCCCTTGCCGCCCTTGCCCAGTCCCCCCTCTACTTCGTGCATCTCTCGGCCGCAGGTGCCCTTCAGGAGGTGACCGCTGCCAAGGACCGAGGTGCCCAGGTGTTCGCGGAGACCTGTCCGCACTACCTGTTCCTTGACGCCACCGACATGGACCGGGAGGGGTTCGAGGGTGCAAAGTTCGTCTGCTCGCCACCGTTGCGCGAACCTGGCAACGAGGAGGACCTATGGGAGGGGCTTGCCCGGGGCGACCTCTCGGTCGTGGCAACGGACCACTGCCCCTTTTGCATGGCTGGGCAGAAAGAACTCGGCTCCGACGACTTCCGGGCCATCCCTAACGGGGTTCCCGGAATAGAGCACCGCATGGACCTCCTCTACCAAGGAGTTCGAGCCGGAAGGCTGTCCCTTGCGCGCTGGTCCGAAATTGCTTCGACCGCACCGGCAAAGCTATTCGGCCTGTATCCAGAAAAGGGATCTTTGAGCCCCGGGTCGGACGCCGACATCGTAATCTACGATCCCGCCGAGCGCCACGTGCTATCCGCAGCCTCCCATCACATGGCCGTGGACTACTCCATCTACGAGGGTTCCGAAATCGTTGGCGCCGTGCGGGACGTGATCTTGGGCGGCAAGGTGATCGTCTACAGAGGTGATTACAAAGGAGCACCGGGAGACGGCAGGTTCAAGGCCCGGGCCAGGTGGCAGGCCGACAGTTGACCGGCACCAGCAACGCCAGCATCGACTCCCCTATGGCCCCAGATGGGCCCGACCTCCTCCTACGGCGCCATCGGGCGGTCATGCCCGCCTGGTTATCTCTCTACTACGACGAGCCAATCGAGCTGACCGGTGGCGAGGGATGCCGCGTGGTCGACTCGAATGGGAAGCAGTACTTGGATTTTTTTGGTGGCATCCTGACGACAATTTCGGGCCACTCGGTCCCCGAAGTCGTCGACGCCGTGCGCGAACAGGCGGGGAGGATGCTTCACAGTTCCACCCTCTATCTGATCCGACCGATGATAGAGCTGGCCGAACGCATAGCGCAGTTGTCGACAATCCCCAACGCCAAGGTCTTTTTCGTCAACTCCGGCAGCGAGGCCATAGAAACTGCCCTGTTGCTCGCAACCACCGCACGGCGATCCAACAAGGTGCTGGCCCTCCAGAACAGCTATCACGGCCGATCCTTTGGGGCCGGTGCCGTCACAACCATTCCATCGTGGTCCTCCTCATCTTTCAAACCCCTGGCCGTTGCCACTCTCCCCAACTGCGACCCCTTTCGGTTTCCAGGCGAGCAAACTGGCCATGCCGACCCAATGACAAGATGCCTTGGGGAGGCTCGAAGCACCATCGACGAGGTGGGGCCTTGGGACATTGCTTGTTTGGTAGCAGAGCCAATACAGGGAGTCGGCGGCTTCGTGGTTCCCCCCGACGGCTATCTGGGCAAGGTTAAATCAATCCTCGACGAACACGGCATTCTCTTCATCTCCGATGAAGTACAAACGGGCTGGGGCCGCACTGGAGAACACTTCTGGGGCTTCCAGGCTCATGGGATCACGCCCGACCTGATGACCTTCGCCAAGGGTTTGGGAAATGGACTTGCCATTGGTGGCGTCGTTGGACGGGGAGAGTTGATCGACTCGGTCTCAAATAAATCGATCTCCACCTTCGGTGGCAATCCCCTTGCTTGTGCTGGTGCTCTGGCTAACTTGCGCTACCTTTTTGAGAACGATCTCCAAAAGAATGCTCTCGTCGTAGGTGACAAGCTAATCGCCGCGTTGAAACAGGGCTCTGAACCTATAGCAATCGTCGGCGACGTTAGGGGCAAGGGTCTAATGATCGGGATAGAGCTGGTCGAGGCAGGATCGAAGACTCCCAATTCCACTGCAGCCACCCTTGTCATGGAGAAGGCGAAAGAAGCCGGATTACTCATCGGCCAGGGAGGCACTTACGGCAACGTGCTGCGCCTGACACCACCGATGTCCATCACCGAAGCCGACGCCGACATGGCAATCCAAATACTCGTCGATGCCTTATGGGCCACTTCTCATTCTCTCGCCTGACGCAGTTGGAGCATCAATTTTTGCCAGACACCATCTCTTGGCACAACCATAACAAGGAGTAGCGGATGGAGGATGTAATACGGGCAGCTGTCGTGCAGTGTGCCTGGACGGGCAGCAAGGACTCGATGGTGGAGGCCAGCCTGTCGCTTGCACGCAAGGCGGCGGACCAGGGTGCCAAGGTCCTATGCTTTCAGGAACTTTTCTACGGACCTTATTTCTGCCAGGTTCAAGATAGCCAGTTCTTTGAATACGCCGAAACGGTTCCCGACGGTCCGACAATTTCAAGGATGATTAGTTTTGCCCGCGAAACCGGCATGGTGTTGGTAGTTCCCATCTTTGAAATAGAGCAGCCAGGTCTCTACTACAACACCGCTGCTGTCATCGATGGTGATGGCTCTTACTTAGGTAAGTACCGCAAGCATCACATCCCCCAGGTGGAGGGCTTCTGGGAAAAATACTACTTTCGGCCTGGAAACCTTGGGTACCCAGTGTTCGACACAATGGTTGGGCCCATCGGCGTCTATATCTGCTACGACCGGCACTTTCCCGAAGGATGGAGGGCGTTGGGCCTTGCCGGTGCCCGGATTGTCTTCAACCCCTCCGCCACCAGCCGCGGTTTGTCTGCCTACCTCTGGGACATAGAACAACCGGCTGCGGCGGTTGCCAACGAGTATTTCGTCGGGGCCATCAATCGCGTCGGGGTGGAGAGCCTCGGCGCCAACGACTTCTACGGGTCCTCTTATTTTGTCGACCCAAGGGGCCAGGTCGTCGGTGGCGATAGGGGCAGCGACACCAGCGATGACGTGGTAGTGCGGGACCTGGACATGGGGCTTTTGAAACAAGTGCGCCACACCTGGGCCTTCTACCGCGACCGGCGGCCGGACTCCTATGGAGGACTCTGCACCCCATGAACGCCGATCTTGACAAACCGGCCAAACAAAGCCTGGCGAGGCCCTGATGGTGGATATCGGCATCGTATTGCAGACCGACCCGCCGGCGTCCCGGGTCATCGAGTACGCCAAGATCGCGGACCAAGGCGGCTTCAGCCACCTCTGGACCTTTGACTCGGCGGTGTTGTGGCAGGAACCCTTCGTCATCTACTCCCAGATCCTGGCCCAAACCGAACGCATCAAGGTCGGGCCCATGGTCACCAACCCACTGTCTCGGGACTGGACCGTCACCGCATCGCTGTTCGCCACCCTCAACGACATGTTCGGAAACAGGACGGTCTGTGGAATTGGCCGGGGGGATTCAGCCGTCCGGGTAATCGGCGGGGTCCCGGCCTCGCTGGAAACGCTTTCTCGTGCAATGTATGTCATAAAGGACCTGGCAGAGGGCAGGGAGGCCGACTTCAAGGGGGCGACCGTGCGGATCCCGTGGGTCCGCTCGGGCAGTTTGGCAATGTGGATGGCGGCATACGGCCCCAAGGCCCTGAGCCTGGTAGGGAGGCAGGCGGACGGACTCATCTTGCAGTTGGCCGACCCATTGTTGGCAAAGTGGTCTATCGATACGGTCCGGCGAGCAGCAGAAGAGGCCGGCAGGGACCCCCGCGAAATCACCATATGTGCAGCTGCGCCCGCGTATGTGGGCGAAGAACTACCCCACCAGCGCGACCAGGTTCGTTGGTTCGGAGGCATGGTGGGCAACCATGTAGCCGACCTCGTAGCCCGCTACGGCAGTGGCGCGACAAGCATCCCAGCGGCCTTGACCGACTACATCAGCGCCAGGGAAGGCTATGACTACGCCCACCACGGCAAGGCTGGGAACCCGACTACCGACTTCGTCCCCGACGACATCGTGGACAGGTTCTGCATTCTCGGTCCGCCAGAGAACCATCTCGCACGTCTCGAGGAACTTGCAGAAATCGGTGTCGACCACGTCGCCCTCTACCTCATGCACGATGAGATCGAAAACACACTCGGTGCCTACGTGGACCAGATCCTCCCCCGCCTGGGCCTCCCACGAGGGACTTCGGCCATGGCCTGAATCCGCTGCGAGCAAGACAGTTGGTGATCCAAAGATGGTCAGCTCAACGATTGAGCAAGCCGAAGCAGGCCTTCGTCCGTTCCCCGGCTGCCAACAAAACAGACCCCAACCGGTGCTCCGTCAACCCTGAGCAGTGGGCAAGACACACTTGGGAGCCCGGCCAGTCCCGCCGCGCATGTGAGTCGCAGGGTATTTCTGCGGATCTGGGATTTGCTGGCATCCGAGAGGCCCAGTTCCGGAGCCGGGGACGAGGCCGCAGGCAGGACCAGAACGCTGCCGTCGCCCAGCAGTCCCGATAGGTGGGCGGTGATGCGCCGTCGCTCCACTCCGCCTGCCTCGGCCGCCTCGGCACTTACCTCTGACGCTTTGCGAAAACGCTCGGTCACCCCTGGCCCCATCCGGCGGTCGGACCGGGACACCCAAGCACCGTGTTGCGCCCAGGCCTCACGGCCCTGGATGACCGTAAAGAGTTCTGCCCACCGCTCCAGGCCGCCGTCCCCCGCTATCGGCAGATGCGAAACCGCCATCCCCAACTGGGAGGCCAACGCCTCCAGGCGTTGGTAATTGGCCTCCCGGACCCCGGTGTCTGCAATGGCCCAGGCATCCTCGGCAACAACCAGACGCCGCATCTCTCCGGGCTGATCGCTCCACCCCTCCAACAGGACCTGGCCGACCAGGGCCAGGAGATTGGCATCCCGGGCAAACCAGCCGACGGTGTCGAAACTCGGTGCAAGGGGCACCATGCCCTCGCTGGCCACGCGGCCATGGCTGGGCCTGATTCCCCAGATGCCGCAGTAGGAGGCAGGCACCCTCACCGACCCTCCGGTGTCTCCCCCGAGGCCGATATCACACAGCCCCGAGGCCACGGCAACCGCCGACCCGCTGGATGAGCCCCCCGGCATCCGACCTGGAGCAGCAGGATTCACCGGAGTCCCGTAGTGAACATTGGTGCCCGAGAGACTGTAGGCGAGTTCATCGGTGTGGGCCTTGCCGATCAAAGTCGCCCCGGCATCCACGAGGGCCGCCACCGCAGCTGCGGTGCTCTGCGCCGTCCCTGCCTCGGCGAGCCACTCGGGGTGACCCGCGCCCGTTGCAAAGCCGGCAACATCGAAAACATCTTTGGCTACAAAGCTGCGGCCCGCCAGCGGCCCCTCGGTACCGGCCAGCATCACCTCGGGTCCCAGCCGGAGGGCTTTGTGGCTGTCTGCTCCCAGGGCTCTCACAGCCTCGGCTCCTCCAACTGGGCGACTTTTGGGGCTTGTACATGCCTATGAGCGAATGATCCTCCAAAGCGTAGCGGCGCACTCGATCCTTCGATAGAGCAAACCGGCATTACAGAGGCCCGCTTTTGAAACGTCGGTGACCCAAAAGGCCACCTCTTGGTATTCGGCTCGCCGGCTGGTGTGGGCTTAGAGGCAATGCCAATAACTTAGGGAGGCGCCAGGATGGCGACTGCCTGCTGGACCGGCATCGTCGGCTGTGGCCAGTCCCGGTGCTGGGCTCGCTTCACGTTGAAGTTGGACATCTTCCGGCGGATGACCCG
>JAKAOS010000185.1 GCA_021823165.1 Actinomycetes bacterium
CCTTGCAGCCTCAGCAACCGCCTCGGGCATGGAGGAGACAACCTCCAGCATCGGGCCGCCATGTGCAGAGGAAAACACCTTTGCGATCTCCTCTGCTGCCTCGCCCAGGCAGATCACCGCCCGCAGCCGTCCAGCCGCCTCCCGCAGTGGCGACAGATCCAGGCCCTTGTTGCGCCCGCCGGCTATCAGCACAACCGAAGCAAAGCCCTCCACGCCCGCCAGGACCGCATCAGGGGTGGTGGCTTTGGAATCGTCGTAGTAGCAGACCCCGTTGTGCTCGGCCACAAACTGAATGCGGTGAGCCAGGCCGGAGAACTCTGCAATGGCCCCGGCCACTGCCTCTCGGTCGGCCCCCACCGAAAAGGCCGCCGCCGCGGCCGCAAGGGCATTGCGGCGGTCCAGGGGAAGCGAACGGCGCATCGAGGCCACCTCGAAAATCGGGCCGTCCGGCCCAACCAGCCATCCGTCCGCCTCGGTCCACCTGCCACCGGCGAGTCCGAAGCTGTCCTTTCTGCCAGGCGCATGAGCCAGGGCAGCGGCGACGACCGGATCGTCTGCATTCCCGATTGCAAGGTCGTTTTGGCTCTGGCCGGACCAGATCCTGGCCTTGGCCGCCACATAATCGGCCATAGAGGAGTGCCAATCGAGATGGTCGGGGGCCACATTCAGCCAAAGCCCGACCGCAGGGGCCAGCTGCTGAGTACGGACAAGCTGGAAGGAGGACATCTCCAAGACCACCGCATCCAGGCCCTCCAGGTGAGCCTCGATCAGCGGCATGCCGATGTTGCCTGCAGCCGCCACAGAAAGGCCCGAGCGCCTGAGCATGTCGGTGATCAAGGTGGTGACCGTTGTCTTGCCGTTGGTGCCCGTCACCGCAACGAGGGGAGGGGCATCGGGTCCCGCCAGGCGAAGGGCCAGATCGACCTCGCTCATGACGCGCCGGGGCTCGACGAGGGAGAACAGGGCATGCGAGGGGCTAACCCCCGGGCTGGGGATGACCGCCTCGACCTTTTCCAAGACCTCGCCAAGCCGACTTGGAGATGGGCTTTCTACCAGTGGCACGCCGAGTGCCAGGGCGGCCGACCTATGGACCTCAGAGGGTCGGTCCTCAATTGCGATGACCTCGATGCCCTCTGCGACGCAACGTTGCGCCGCCGCGGTGCCCGCGCGGCCGAACCCCACGATCAAGACAGACCTCGGCACGTCCCTTTGGTTCAAAGCTGGCCCCTCAGCGCTATGTACTGCCCAAAGAACAGGCCAAGGCCCGCACCCGCGCAAAGGCCCGCCATTATCCAGAACCTCACAATCACCGTGGTCTCGGGCCATCCGGCCAGCTCGAAATGGTGATGCAGCGGTGCCATCCGGAAAATGCGCCTGCCGAAGAGCCGAAAACTTGCGATCTGCAGTACGACGGAAAGGGTGACAAGGACGAAAAGTCCCCCGATCACCGGCAAGAGCAGATCGATCTTCATCTGCAGCGCGATAGCAGCCAGCCCGGCCCCTATGGCTAGAGAACCAGTATCGCCCATGAATATCTTCGCAGGTGCAGCGTTCCACCAGAGGAATCCGATGCAGGCACCCAAAAGGGCGACGGCCGTCAGAGAGAGATCGAGGGAGGAAGCCACGTGATACTCCCCGGGATGGCGAAGCTCCCAGTAGCCCATGACGACCAGGCACGACGCCGCAAAGCTCATCGACCCCGCCGCCAATCCGTCCAGTCCGTCGGTCAGGTTGACCGCGTTGGAGGCCCCGGTCATCACCAAAGCGGCCCACGCCACCCAACCAACGGACCCGGCGTTGAACAGCGCGGCCGACGCCACCCCAAAGCCGATCGAGGTATTCACATGCGCGTAGTGGAGAGCCCCCAGGGCAAAAAGCAGAGCGACTGCGACTTGCCCTGCCATCTTCGCCCGCTTGTTGAGCCCCAGGCTGCGCCGCCTCCTCACCTTTATCCAATCGTCGAGGAATCCCACAAAGCCGGCACCTGCAATCGAGAAGGTTGCCAGAAAACCGGACCAGCTGAATGCGGTGTCGGGGACAAGGTGCCCACCGGCCCATCCCAGCACCGTCGCCGCGACTATGGCTATTCCCCCCATGGTGGGGGTTCCGGCCTTGGTCGAATGGCCGCTTGGCCCGTCCTCGCGGATCTGCTGCCCGATCCCCCGCAACGAAAGGATCCTTATGAGCCATGGCGTGCCGAGGCCGGCTATCAACAACGAGATGGCAGCCGTCAGGAAAATGGGTATCACGTAAGGTCCTGTTTGGGGCCGCGGCCACCCGCGATCAGGCGAACAACCTCTCTGTCGTCAAATGGCACCTGGCCAAGCGCAGTCTCCTGATACCTCTCGTGCCCTTTTCCGGCAATGAGCACCACATCCCCGGGCAGGGCATCGGCGATGGCGTTCTCTATGGCAATGAAGCGATCCGGCTCCGCCACCAAGATGCGGGCGTGTCGAGCCCCGGCTGCAACTTCTTCCATGATCCTCATCGGGTCCTCGCGCCGCGGATTGTCGGAGGTTAGGTAGACGGCGTCGGCCAGATCCGCTGCAACCTTGCCCATCAGGGGACGCTTGGCCTTGTCCCGCTCGCCTCCGCAACCGAACACCACCAATACCCTCCCGCCGCGAATCTGTTGGCGGGCAGCCGAAAGTGCCTCGGTGAGAGCCGCCGGGGTATGCGCGTAGTCGATGAGCACCCGGTATGGCTGATCCAGGGGAATAGCCTCGAGCCTCCCAGGAACCACAGGTGCAGCCCGCAACCCCTCGGCAACGGTATGGGAGTCGACCCCGAGCGCTTCGGCCGTGGTTGCAGCCGCCAGTGCGTTCAGTACCGTCATCCGGCCCCCGGAGCGCAGCGAGATTCTCCTACCTCTCCAACTGAAGCTCGCCCCTCCGGGCCCCAGGTCCACCTCGGTGGCTTGAGAGAAGGAAAACTAGA